>NZ_CP024866.1:6276860-6602560 GCF_004136015.1 Pseudomonas sp. ACM7
TAGGGATGGACCTTACGGTTGATGACTCCGGGAAGAAGAACGGCCCCCGGCACCTGACCAAAAAAGGGGATCCGGAAGTACGCCGGTTGGCTTACAACGCCGCAATGGCAGCCTGTCGCTCAGCTAAATGGAAACCGTTTTACGAGTCATATTTGGCAAGAGGCTTCTCGAAAACCCAGGCATTGGTGGCCCTTGCCCGGAAACTCTGCCGGGTGGCATTTGCCCTGATGAAAAATCAGAGCAAATACCAGCCGGCCTGAAGTTGCGGGGTTGCCCTGCAACATAGAATCTCCCACAGGGTTATTGGGCGCCCAGACATTTCGCAAACAGCTGCTGGATCGGCTGTGTTCGCTGGCTATAGCGCTGCAACAGGACGATCTCCCGGTAGAACGTCAACGCCCCCAACGGGATGATCCGAACCTTCGCCCCATGCTCAAGCCAGAGCCCCGCCTTGGGTAGCAGCGACACCCCCAACCCGCATTCAACCATCTTCACGATCGCCTCCAGCTCATCCAGCTCCAAAGCCACCTGCACATCAATCTGCTGCTCACGCAAAAACCGGGTCACCAATCTTCCGCCGAACGAGTTGCGGTCGTAGCGCACATGCGGATGGCTCGCGAGGATCTGCAACGGCGCATCGCCTTCAACGTCCGCTGGCACGATCAATACAAACGGTTCCTTGCGGATGAGCTGCGCTGACAGTTCTTTGGGTAACTCGAACGGCGGCTTGATCAGGATCGCCAGATCCACCTCACCGGTGTCCACCTGACTTAACAGGTTCAGCGACACACCGGGCACCAGTTTCGGTTCCAGCAACGGCGCCTGTTGCCTCAGTCGAAGCAACGCCTGGGGCAGCAGTCCGGTCTGGGCCGTGGCCACCGCACCTATTTTCAACTCGCCGCGATACTCGCTGACATCATCGCTCACCGCCATGCGGCTGAAAGTCTCGAGCATTTCCCTGGCCATCGGCAATGCGCGCTGGCCCGCGGCATTGAGCAGCGCCTGACGCCCGGTGCGGTCGAACAAGCGAATACCCAGGGCCTGTTCCAGATTGCGAATCTGCGCGCTGACGGCCGACTGGGTCAGGCCGATGTGCATCCCGGCCGCGGCAAAAGTGCCGTAGCGCGTCACCGCAATGAAGGTTTTCAGTTCCCGCAGCATAGCGTTCTCGATTCATCGAAATAATTTGAGCTCGATGCAAAAATTATCGTCTTTTAATCAAAAAGCACAGGGCTAAACTCAATCTGAATCCAGACAGCCGAGGCACATCCGATGCAACTCTCCCCTTTTCACTTGGCCATCCCGGTCTACGACCTGACTGCCGCGCGGAATTTTTATGGCGAAGTGTTCGGCCTGGAAGAAGGTCGCTCAAGCGATCATTGGGTCGATTTCAATTTTTTCGGCCATCAACTGGTCATTCACCTGGCGCCGAAAAACGCCTCGCAAGAAGCTGCGCACACCAATGCTGTCGACGGTCATGACGTGCCGGTGCCGCATTTTGGTGTGGTGTTGGGGATGGCGGAATGGGAGGCGCTGGCCGAACGCCTGAAAGCCCTCGACACCCGATTCGTGATCGAACCGGGCATTCGCTTTCAGGGATTGGTAGGTGAACAAGCGACGATGTTTCTCTTCGATCCGTGCGGCAACGCGCTTGAGTTCAAGGCATTCAAGGACGTAGGTCAATTGTTTGCCAAGTGAATACGTCGGCTTGTGCCAGCAGCTCCTCAATCGAGCCGGGGACCTGAGGGTTGCACTCGAGTTGTCCGATGCTGAAGCGGATGTCATAACCGCGATGCACCGTGGCATTGCGCTGTTCGAGTATTTCTTCGAGTCGCACCCTGATCGCGGGAATCTCCACGACGCTTGAGCCGGTCAGCAACGCAACGAATTTGTCGCTGCCCAAACGGCCGATCACATCGCTCTCGCGAAAGGCAATACGCAGCACATCAGCGAAGGTTTTCAGGGCGTTGTCGCCCTCGGCACGACCATAGAGATAGTTGATGTGTTTGAAGTCATCAATATTGAAAAGCAGCAGCGTCGCTGGCTTTTTCAGCTGTTGGCAGACATCCAGCCCTTGTTGGGCCAGCGCTGTAAAACCGTGTCGGTTGGAGAGCAGCGTCAACTCGTCCATGCTCGCCATCTGCACGCCCATCAACGCCTCCTCGGCCTTGCGGGCCAAGTCACGCAGCAGCTCGCGCTCCTGCAGTGGCGTGCGCAACGGGTCGGCGCACGCGCCTGGTTTTACCGGTTTGCCTGGGATCAGCATTACTCACTCCATTGGCGGGTATATTTCTTAGAGTCGTCCATACCCGGTTTGGCTCCCTGTTAACGGACCGCCGGTCAACTACCCACGACCGGACATGGCCCTCCCGCGTCAGCCCAACGCTTGAACTGGGTGACGAAAATGTCGTGCGGCACCGGGACCGGCACCCTTCCCTGACCTGGATTCCAGCCCCAAAGCACCAGTTTGTCGTCGCTGACATGCTTGATCAGCGCGGCGAAATCGCGGTCGCCATTGCTGGAACGGTCCTTGATCATTGCGCACAACTGGTCGGCCGGCAGACCGATCCAGGCCATTTTGTGCGCGGCTGGCGGCAAGCTCCAGTGCGGCGCCCCTGGCGGTGCATGAGCGCCGTAACTGGCCGGCGGATTACTCTCGGCGTGGCAGGTAGCGCAGGGCAAACCCGCCGCGCCCTTGCCGTCCATGCCCCGCACGACATTCATTGCGTGAGGAATCCCGGCGTCGAACTGCAACGGCGAATCGCCGGGAATATGGCAGTTCTGGCACCGCGGGCTCTGAAAGACCTTTTGCACGGTATCGAACGCCTTGATGGCTTCCTTATCGTCAGCAAACAGGTCCTCGGCGTAGCCGACCAGGCCGATCAACACCACCGCGCCAAGAATCAAATGTCGTCTCATCTCACACCCCCGACAGTTGCAGCGGCAGTTCGCGCAAGCGTTGGCCGGTCAGGGCGAACACCGCGTTAGCCACTGCCGGCGCCGTGGGCGGCACACCGGCCTCGCCGATGCCACCGGGTTTGTCGCTGCTGGGCACGATATGCACTTCCACCACCGGCATTTCGTTGAGCCGCAGCACTTGATAGTCGTGGTAATTGGATTGCACCACTTGCCCGTTCTTGAAGGTCAGTTTGCTGTGCAAGGTAAATCCGAGGCCGAAGGTGATGGCCGATTCCATTTGCGCCGCGATGCTCATCGGGTTGACCGCAATGCCGCAATCCACCGCACACACCACCCGATGGACGCGGATCGCCAGGTTGTCCTGGGACACCTCGGCCACTTGGGCAACATAGCTGCCGAAAGACTCATGCACCGCGACACCCAACGCATGGCCGTCCGGCAGTGGCGCCTTCCAGTTGGCTTTCTCGACGGCCAGGTTCAGCACGCCAAGATGCCGCGGATGGTCCTTGAGCAAGGTTCGCCGGTACTCGACCGGATCCTTGCCGGCCGCCTCTGCCAGTTCGTCGATCAGCGACTCCATCACGAACGCGGTGTGGGTGTGCCCCACCGAACGCAGCCAGAGCACGCGGATGCCGGTTTGCGGAGAATGCAAATCAACCTGGTGATTCGCCAGTCCCTCAAGATAAGGACTGTCGGCGACCCCTTCGACAGACGTCTTATCGATGCCATTTTTGACCATGGTCGCCTCGAATGACGTGCCCGCCATGATCGACTGCCCGACCATCACATGCTTCCAGGCGATCGGCAGGCCGCCGGCATCGAGGCCGATACGGGCCTGATGGAGGAACGCCGAGCGATAGTACCCACCGCGAATGTCGTCCTCCCGGGACCAGACGGTTTTTACCGGCGCGCCTGCTGCCTTGGCGACTTCCACGGCTTCTGCAACAAAGTCCGAGGTCGGATTGGCCCGGCGACCGAAACCGCCACCCAGAAACTCGGTGTGAATCTCCACCTGCTCGGGTTTGAGCCCGGTGATTTTCCCGGCGACCATTTGATCCAGCGTCTGGAACTGGGTGCCGGTCCAGATTTCGCATTTGTCCTGGGTGATTTTCACCGTGCAGTTGAGCGGTTCCATCGGTGCGTGGGCCAGGTATGGCACGCTGTACTCGACGTCGATGGTCTTCGCTGCTTTACCCAGACCCGCCGCGACATCACCGGCCTGACTGGCCGACATGCCAGGAGTGGCGGCGAGTTTGCGGAAGCTTTCCAGCAGCTTCTGACTGTCGAGCCCGGTGTTCGGGCCCAGATCCCAATCAATCTTCAACGCATCGCGCCCCAGCTTCGCCGCCCAGTAATGGTCGGCAATCACCGCCACCCCGGTGGGCACCTGCACCACTTTGTGCACGCCCGGAATCGCCAGCGCTTCGGCGCCTTCGAAGGATTTGACGCTGCCACCGAACACCGGCGAGCGCGCGACCATGGCGGTCATCAGGCCGTCGAACTGCACGTCCATGCCGAACTTGGCGCGGCCGGTGATTTTCTCCGGGGTGTCCAGGCGCTTGGTCGGTTTGCCAATGATTTTCCAGTCCTTGGACTCCTTGAGCTTGATCGACGCCGGATCCGGCGCCGGCAGCTTGCCGGCGTCATCGGCCAGTTCGCCGTAGGTGGCGCTTTGATCGCCGGCAATCACCACACCCGATTCGGTGCGAATTTCGGAGGGCGCAACGTTGAAGCGTTTCGCCGCCGCATCGATCAACATCAAACGTGCCGCTGCACCGGCCTGACGGTAGCGGTCGAACTCCATCCAGGTCGAGGTGGACCCGCCAGTGATTTGCATCCCGCCAAACCCGGCCAGGCCATACTCGGCGGCCGAAGCCGGTGCATGTTCGACGCGGATCTTCGACCAGTCGGCGTCCAGTTCTTCGGCGATCAACATGGTCAGGCCGGTCCAGATGCCCTGGCCCATTTCCGAATGGCCGAGCAGCATAGTGACGCTGTTGTCATTGCCGATCCGTAAAAACGCATTGGGCGCGAAAACATTGCCTTGATTCTCGGCGCCGATCGCAAAGCGATGGCCACCGGGGATGACAAACGCCACCACCAGACCACCGCCCAGCACCGCGCTGCCCTTGAGGAAACCGCGGCGTGACAGAGGATTGAGGCTGTTCATTGTTCGGGCTCCCGTCAACGTGGCATCAACCGATCTCGGCAGCGCGTTTGACCGCTGCGCGGATCCGTGGGTAGGTGCCGCAGCGGCAAATGTTGCCGGACAGCGCCTGATCAATGTCGCTGTCGGTGGGTTTGGGAATTTTCGCCAGCAACGCGGCGGCAGACATGATCTGCCCGGACTGGCAGTAACCGCACTGGACCACATCGAGTTCGGCCCAGGCTTGTTGCACCGGATGCGAACCGTCGGTGGACAGGCCTTCGATGGTGAGGATTTTTTGCCCGTGGGCCACCGCTGTGGCGGGGGTGATGCAGGAGCGCAGTGGTGCGCCGTCGACGTGCACGGTGCAGGCGCCACACTGGGCGATGCCGCAACCGAATTTGGTGCCGGTCAGGTGCGCGACATCGCGCAGGACCCACAGGAGCGGCATGTCTGCGGGGACATCCAGCGCCTGGTCCTTGCCATTGATGTTGAGGGTCAGCATTGCGATTTTCCTCAGACTCACGGTGTTCTGAAGGGGCGTCGCTGTGGCGGTGCAGAGCCTACGCGCGCCTCGGGTTATCCCTTCAGCTAAGCGCAAATTACCGGGCGAGACGGGTTCATCGACCACCGGTCACACAAAGAAGACTGAAGTAACTCACTCTGTGTAGCAGCTGCCGAGCCCGCGAGGCTGCGTTCGGCGACGGAGTCGTCGTGAAGTCAGGCTCTGCGGTGTGTCAGGAAAACTGCGTTTGCAGGGTTTACGACGACTCCGTCGCCGAACGCAGCCTCGCAGGCTCGGCAGCTGCTACGGACCGTGTTGGGGCTTAGAAGTCGGTGGACACCGACAGCTCACGCCACGTCTGTAACTCCTCAGCGACGAAGGCGTTCTTGGCTTCGATCGCTGCGACACAGTCGCTGCCCAGCGGTAAGCGCAGCGGTGCTTTTTGCGCTTGCACCAGGGTGATCATGGCTTGGGCGAGCTTGTCCGGATCGCCAGGCTGATTCAGGGTCACGGCCTTGGCAATCTTGCGCACCTCACCCGCCGTGCTGTCGTAGTCGGCAATCGAAGCCGGGGATTCGACCAGCGAATTGCCTTCGAGGAACTCGGTACGGAAGTAGCCCGGCTCGACAATGGTCACGTTGATGCCCAGCGGGGCCAACTCGGCGTGCAGCGCCTCGCTCAAGCCTTCGACGGAAAATTTGGTCGAGCAGTAGACACCGAAACCCGGCCCTGACCTGTAGCCGCCCACCGATGAGAGATTGATCACATGTCCACGGCGAGCGGCGCGCATGTGCGGCAGGACGGCGCGCGTGACATTCAACAAGCCGAAGACGTTGGTTTCGTACACACGTCGCACTTCATCGGCGCTGGCTTCTTCCACCGCACCGAGCACGCCGAAGCCGGCATTGTTGACCAGCACGTCGATGCGCCCGAAGTGGTCGATGGCCGACTTGGCAACCGCAACGCCTTGGGCTTCGTTGGTCACATCAAGGGTGGCGACCAGCAAACCTGGCTGCTCGCCAAAACGCTGGGTGATGCTGCTGGCGTCACGGGCAGTGGCGACCACGGCGTCGCCATTGGCCAGCGCGGCGGCAGCGATCTTGGCGCCGATACCGCGAGAAGCACCGGTGATGAGCCAGACACGTTTGAAGTTTTGGGAAGTGGTCATGATCGCGAATCCTTGTAGGCAGTTGGGGTCAGCACAAGGTACGCAGGAACATTGGTTGGAAAAATGCCCTCGTGTTACAAGCACTATGAAACGCTCTTTCATAATGGCGCCGATATGAATCACGACCCGTTTGATGGTTTGACCGAGTTTCTCGCCGTCGCCGAGCACAAAAGTTTCACCCTGGCCGCGACTCGGCTAGCCGTCACGCCCACCGCCGTCAGCCATGCGATCAAACTGCTGGAACGACGCACCGGCGTGTTGCTGTTTCAGCGCACCACGCGCCGAGCGGCGCTGACCGAAGCCGGCGCCAGCCTGTTTTCCCGCTTGCGTCCGGCGGCCAGTGAAATCAATGAATCCCTGGCGGTGCTCAGCGGTTTCCGTGATCAGCCCATGGGCACGCTGCGACTCACGGCACCGCGATTGTCCGGGGCCTTGTTGATGGAGCCGCTAATTCCGCTGTTTCGCTCGGCCTATCCGCAAGTCACTCTCGATATTTCCCTGGACGACGCCACGGTTGACCTGATGGCCGGCGGCTTCGATGCCGGGATTCGAAAAAGGAGTCCTGGGCCGCCGCTGAACCGTCGCCTTCAGACCACGGCGCCGACCAAACCTTTGCCCAGCCGATGCTGCGCCAGAAGACGCATCAAGGTTGTTTCACGTAAGCCGCGCTGTACTTCTGATACTCACCAAAACCAGTCACTTCTGCGGCGCCGTTGAGCAACTGCAGGCGAAACAGCGGATCGCCCTCAGGATCCAGTGCAATGACAAGGTTGCCGGCGAGCAGCGGATACTGATGATGGACTTCAACAGGCGGATCCTTGAGCTGAAAAATGCTCAGGTTGATGTCCGCCATCTCGGGGCCGCTGTCGATTCCCGGTAATACTTTGAGGGTCAACTCGCCGACACGCTGGTCCTGGACATTGCTCACGAGGTAGCGCCCTTCTCGCTGACTGTCAGCAACCCGCTCAAGCTTTTGCGAGGCGACCTTGAACGCAGTCGGCCGCACATCGATGCTTAATTGACGGGAACCGTTGATCCACGTGCCGGTTTGGCGGCCCTGCTCGTTCGGCGTGCCTTCGACGAACCAGTTGCCGATCATCTGACCGTCGTCGTCCAGTTCACGCAGAACGATTCCACCCTCTTCGTAGGTATTGCCCACCAGCCGGATCGGTTTACCGCTGCCGGTCTTGCTGTAGCGAACTTCGCCAACATAGACATCACCCTGAAGTTGCCACCACAGCTCAACGGGGATCTTGTCATCCAGGGTGCCACGCAACATGACGGGCGCTTCACCGACGGGACCCTCGAGACGACGACGCTCCGTCCACTGGCCGGATTTCAGTTCACGATCGGTAACGTCCACATAGCCAGAAGGCATGAACGGGTTGGCTTCCGACGGCTTTTGCACCACCTCTGTTTTCTCGGCCACCTTCACAGGCCGGTTGTCCTGTATTTGCCAAGTCGCGCTCTGGCGCCAGCAGCAACCGCTTTTGGACTGGGTATGCAGGCGCTTGGTGACCGGGTCGATCTCGAACATGCCCAGATTTGCGTCACGGGTCAGTGCGGAAAAAGGCTTGCTCAACACGAGCGTCGGGCGCTCGGGGTCGAACAGATAGATGTCGTAGGAAGGACCACCATAGCCCGCATCATTGCCATTGCGTACGGCAAGATCTTGCTGCCCGTCGAAATTGAAATCGCCGAACAACAGCAGACTTTGATCGGAATACGCCAGGTTGCGGTCGAACTCCGAAGCTTTGCGGCCTGGCTTGAACAGGGCGAAAGCTTCGGCTGACTCGATGCGCTGCAGCACCTGCCCGCCGGCCCTTTCGCGCAACGTAATCAGCGCAGGAGCGCCGTCGAAAGTCTGGGCGGGCGGCTGTGCAAACAGCACGTCGATGACGTATTTCTTCGCGGGGTCAGTGAGGTGATACGTCAGCGGTTCGGCACTCACCGCAGCGGCGGTCAGCAGACAGGAAACAGCCAATACACGAGGAATAACCATGATGCTGAGCGTCCTTGCGGCAAACCAGGTCCGCAGTCTAGCGGCTATCGGGTCATGCCGACATTGTTGATTCCGTCGACATAGGAAACTCTTTCAACTTGTCGATCTACGGTACGGCCAGACGACCCGAGGCTGACTACGCTGAAAGTCCAGCTTGAGAAATCCGTAGAGGAGCTACACCATGCACCGCGTTCAAAAACTCACGCCCTGCCTGTGGTTCGACAACCAGGCCGAGGAGGCCGCGAAGTTCTACTGTGCGATCTTCGATCATTCGAAAATCAGCGCCACCACCCACTACGGCAAGGCCGGTCAGGAGATTCACGGCAGGCCCGAAGGTTCGGTGATGACGGTCAGTTTCGAACTGGACGGACAGAGTTTTACCGGCCTCAACGGCGGTCCCATCTTCAAGTTCAATGAAGCGGTTTCATTTCAGGTCAATTGCCATACTCAGGAAGAAGTCGACCACTTCTGGGGACGTCTGTCCGCGGGCGGTCCCGTTGAGGCCCAGCAATGCGGCTGGCTCAAGGACAAATTCGGCGTGTCCTGGCAGATCGTACCGGTGGCCCTGATGGACATGATGAAAGACCCCGACACGGCGAAATCACAACGCGCCATGACGGCGATGTTGCAGATGAAAAAACTCGACATCGCTGCACTGCAACGAGCCTTTGACGGCGAGAGCTAATACACTTCGACGCTGACCTGCCGAGGACGCTGACCATGAAGCCCGCCGTTGCCAAAGACGCTGACAAAGCCCCGCGCTTCTGGCGCGACGACGCCCTGCCCTTCATTGAAGCCCGCTCCATCGCCGACGGCCGCGAGGTCTGCTACACCCGGCATTCCCACGAGCACTTTTCCATCGGCGCGATCACGGCCGGACGCAGTACCTACCACCACGAGCAATCGGAGTTTCAGGTCAGTGCCGGCACCGTGGTGCTGATGAATCCCGGTGATGTCCACGCCTGCAATCCCATCGATGACCAGCCGTGGTCGTACCTGATGCTGTACGTCGAAACCCCCTGGCTGACCGATTTGCAGCATCAGCTCGGTTTCAGCCAGGACCTGGCGTTTCGCCGGTTTTCCATCACCCACACTCACGACAGTGATCTGTATGCCGGCCTGAAGGGTTTGTACGACGTGCTGGTCGATGCGCAGCAAGACGTGTTGCGCAAACAAAGCGCGGCCGTGGAGTTTTTCACCGACGTGCAGCAGCGGCTCAACCCGATCGATCAACCGCTGCGAGAGCCCAATTTCAAACTGGAACGGGCGGCCGATTACATCCGCGACAACTGCACGCACCTGCTCAAGCTCGAAGACATTTGCGAGGCGGCTCAGCTATCGCCGTCCTACCTGATTCGTGCGTTCAAGCAGCATTACGGCATGACGCCCCACGCCTTTCTGGTCAACCGGCGTATCCAGTTCGCCCGCGATCAACTGCGCAGCGGCAAGCTGATCGCCGATGTGGCGCTCGAAGCCGGGTTTGCCGATCAGGCGCATTTTCAGCGTGCGTTCAAACAGCATCTGGCGGCAACGCCTGGGCAGTATCAACGCTGAAGTGAAAGTTTGGCTGTATATATTACACAACACTCCGCCGCGGAAATAAACGGTAATATTATTCCCGCAAATCACAACACCTCCTCTCGCACCGCTATTTATCGGTCGCGCAGCGTCATTAGTCATGATGCCAGCACAACTATCGGCCAATGACGAAACACACCGACATATAGACCTGATAATAATATTTCTCACTTCCCTTTAACCTGAAACTACCAACTACAGCTTATAGAGAACAGACCGCTACCTTGAAAGATCTGCACTTGCATCAATTCGATAAAAAACATGGAAGTTATCTTATGCACACACCTATCGATGCACCCGTAGCCTCGCGCAATGAACGTCAGTTACAGGAAGTAAGAAAAGCCCTTATGAATGTTATTGATGACGAGCACTCGTTGAGCAGACTCGACAACACATGGAGTCACCTTGGGGGTAGATCTGTGACCGGCTCGAGCCTTGATGAAGTTCAGCGTGCGGGGACGATTTTTCTACTGCGCCTGACCCGGCAAGCTGATTTCATGAAGATGAGGATTAAAAGCGGTATACCGGAAGACTATGCCTTTCATGTCGATAAAAATGGAGAACTCTGGGCCGTTGAAGAGAAGGTGAGTCGGGGCGCAACCCCTGACATTGACTCAACCGAGATTAATGTCTTTTTTAGAAGAGTCAGTATTACCCCCCACGCCAAAGCCGCCATACCCGGAATCGTCGACGACCTGAAACTGCTGGCCAATTTGGCCAGACAGGCTGGAGGGGCAATTACCTCAAACGGGCGGATCTCGATTGACCAATGGCTTCAGTTCCATGGTTTGCCGCAGCCAGGCACTAAAGAGGACACCCAACAGCTGATCGACGTGCTTAATTTCGCGAATCTTCCCGCAAGTCCACCATTGGAAAATTACTGGCAACTTCTGGACACTCCCGAAGATTCACCGTTCAGGTTGACTGAAACTACCCGCTCAATCATTGATCAGCAAACCCGACAGCTGAAAGACGATGCCCCCTTCCTGATCAAACAGATTGGCGCCAGGCTGATCAGAGAAAACGTCGGATCAGAAATGCTACCCACCAGCATTGAATACCGAATGCAAAGGCTGCTGGAAATCGCCCGACAATCCTGCAATCAGGGACAAAACTACCTCATTGCGCTGGGTTGGTTCGGTGAAGGGAACGGAGAAAAGGCATCTCAACAGTTCATCGATCAACTGCTGATTGCTGCCATGTTGCTCGATCTCGATCCTGAAATCGACAGCACCAACACCTCCTTCGCAGGCTTCGACTTTTACGCCAAACGCTTCTTGCAACAAAAGCCTGGAGTAGTGCGACTGGAACTGGAAAAGCATCTGGCCAATCATTTCCAGCTACATCAGATGCTCGCTCCACTGATGGCGCAATGGATTCTGGCGGGCATGGCGCCGCAATTCCTGATCCGTGACCTACCGCCTGAACTACAAGTGGGCACCCCGGGTTGGGTAGTCTTTAGCCAGGCGGTGCACCTGGTTGAGGCCGTCGCCCCCGGCACTTCCCGGTTAATGTCCTATGAACACCTGCTCGGCTTCAGCCTGGTCCCGGGTTTAATGCCACAACTGGCGTCGTTGCATACCACGAACAACCTCGATCCGGTTGTGACATGGGCACTGATGAATGAGCTTGTCGAACGGGACGCTGACGGTAGCCTGAGCCAGAAAACAGTCCTGCGCGCCGTCCAAGAATACGACCGGTATGTCACGGCTTTGACCCGCGCCGTGAGCGACGTCAACACGCCAATTCCCAGCCGCAGAGCTATTGCGTTGAAGGAACTGACATCAAAAATACCTCGCTGCAACCCTAACGAATTGCTGGTAAAGCATCGTGGCAATGGAGGCGGCGCAGGGCGGAAGGTGTCGGTACTGGATCTGTACATGGGCGATGAACTTCATACCACCGACTGGGGGCGAATCAGAGGAAAGGATATTTATCGAGAGTTCACCGGATTGAAAGACTTGTACCCCGCTAATGATTTGTATGAGGAGGCAATTCACGCTCATTACAATGGCATCACTACCGCGCTGTCGACCAATATTCGGTACGCACTGTCGCAACTGCATCAATCAGACAGGTCGTTCATCGAACATGGCCGATTGGCGATATACCAGATAAAAAAAGACATTCCCAAGAACATCGTCAGCACATTGAAACCTTTCATTTCTGCATTAAACCCAATTGCCGAGTTGTACCCCCTGCCCGAACCGAAAGCAGATCCGGGACGCTACGGCGTCATCCTCTGTGCTGTGAAAGGACCATTGATTCGTTGTTATGAACTGTTTCCACTAAGACTGGATTGCCGCTTCAACCAGGTTTTCAAGAACCGATTTTCCTATCACCTGATTTCCGATCCAGTAGGAGGAAAGTTTGTTGATAGCAAACTGCTCTTGGACGCGCCCATCGACTTTGAGGCTTACGTTAAAAACATCACGCCGCGCGGCGATAAGAATGCCTCGGTAGTGCTCACTAAAATTGGAGAATTCGGGACGTCGGCCCATGACACAACCGCGTCCAATCCGGTGCAGTACTTTAATTCCAGGCGGATAGAAGACGTCAGTAACCTGATTGCTGAACACAATCCGTATATTAATAAAGAAGAGCTGAGCCAGATCGGCTTTGACCAGACAGACCGTGAGCTGGCCATTGAAAAAACTGACAAAGTGTTCAATGTCATTCTCAATCTGATCATCCCATTCAAGGAGTGCATAGAAGAACTCTCTTCGGGTGTTCCCTCCAGACAGAAAGGCGCCATTGCCGGTTGCGTCATGGAGGCGGCGCTGATCGCGATCTCGCTGGTCGCCGCGCCATTGAAAATTGTCGCTGGCGTCACAAAAGGCGCAACCCTGGTCACAAAACTGCTTTCTGCCTCCCGGATCGCGGCACGGACGGTCATCGGGCTCTTTAACCCTCTGGGCGGCGTTCCTCAACTGCTAAAGGGCGGTGGAAAGCTGATTGGCAGGAGCCTGGCGAAGCTCAGTGTCCAATCCGCACCTCACTTTGCACGTAAGCAATTGCTCCGACTGACTGGCACAAGCAGCTATGACTTGCTCAAAGCAGTTAATCATTCCGGCGCGGCGTCAGAGTTGCGCATGACACTGGACGCGGTGGGTCACGGGCGAGCGATTTTCAAAAATGACAGCATCGAAACCGCCGAGCACGTGCTCAAGCACCTGTACGACAATGACAAGAAACTCCTCCAACACATTCCTGAACAGGAGCTTCAGCACCTGATGGAAATCTCCTTGGCCGAGATCGCACTAAAGTCCGACAGCGCTCACGAAATCCGCAAGATTCTGGATTCGAAAGTGGTCGATACGTTGACACGTCGGCATGCGCAAACCTTTTATCTGGACAATCTTCACCAGTTCAAGGACGTCACTGTTTTGCCGGAAGTTCTCCAGGACACCTTACGCGTGGAATACAAGAACCTGGTAGCCATGCAGGCCCACCAGCAAGAATTGCTGACCAAGAATCTGGGCAAGGCGCCTTACCACGGCGTACTGGATGAATCACGGTTCAATCCTCACGGTTTGACTGACAACACGGAACGAGCAACCGCCTGGATTCTGAATGCATCGAACTCCGAGAATGAAACAAACGCCATCCGGACCTTGCTCCTTGAATACGCCGCCAGCAACAAGCCCTTGACCGATCCCGCGATTTACAACGAACTGCATCGACGTGTTGCACCCAACGCAATCGATAAGTACCGCAGCCCTCGCCCGGATGTTCGCTACCCGTCCAACATCTCAGGTACTGCAATGCTGGAGGGCCACATGGCCAAATTGGATCCGGCACACGAACACTTTGGCAAACACCTGTTTGGATCTTTCCTCGGCTATCACGCTTTCTCGGACGGCAATGGCCGTACCGCACGTGCCATCTATGCGATTACAGAACTAAGGAAGGGCCGATTCAATGCGCTGGACCGCCCAACGGAAAACGCGTTAAGCGGTTTGAATTGACGGTCAACGTGCTTCCTCCTCGTCGCTGACACCGCGCCCCTGTCTGAAGGGGCGCGGCATCTTCCGGCCTGGCGACTGACTCTAGGCATACACCAGATACACGGCACAGACGGCTAATAACAAGGCCATTGTCCTGTTGAACAACCGCAGTCCCTTGGCGTTGTTCAAGTACTCGCGCAAGAAGGTCCCGACATAGACCCAACACGCCACCGACGCATAGCAGACCACCAGATAAATGGCCGCGAATTGCCAGACCAGCCGCGCCTCGCCATCCGCCACAAAAGCGCCCATGCCGGCCACGCACGCCAGCCAGGCTTTCGGGTTGAGCCATTGCATGACCGCGCCATACAGCATCGACGGCGCCCGGCCTGACTCCTTCGCATCCAGATGCCCATTGTCGGCGGCCAACTTGAAGGCCATGTACAACAGGAACGCCACACCCGCCCATTGCACCATCTGCGCCAGCGCTGGCCATCGCTGCAACACTTCATGCAGCCCTAATCCCATCAACACCAACAACACGACGAAACCCAGCGTCGCCCCGGCTACATGCCGTTGACTGGCGCGAAAACCAAACTGCGCGCCGGAACTCAACGCCACGATGTTCACTGGCCCTGGGGTTATCGAGGCCACCAGTGCAAACGCCGCCATCGAGATAATCAGACTCATCACAGACCTTCTTCAATTCAGTTGAACGAGGCCTCAAGGTAAAGAGCGACCTGACGGCTGTATTGAACAAAACACCCCTCAGCTGTACCGCGACCGACGTCCGTCACTGTATGGGTCAAGCCACCCCAGGCCTGTGATAAAAATACCGCTCCTGCTTTTGGAGCCCCGTCATGGACCTCGCCACCCTCACCCTGTTTCTGCCGGCCTGCTTCGCCTTGAACATGGCGCCCGGGCCGAACAACCTGTTGTCGGTCAGCAACTCGACCCGCTACGGCTATCGCACCGCCTGTGTCGCAGGGATCGGTCGGCTGCTCGCGTTCGCCGGCATGATCGCCCTCGCGTCGGCGGGGCTTGCGGTGGTGCTGCAAACGTCGGAGTTATTGTTCTACGGGATCAAGATTCTGGGGGCGGCGTATCTGCTCTACCTCGCCTGGCAATTGTGGCGCGCGGACCCCGGGGCGGAAAACGTGGTAGCGGGCGCGCCGGTGGGGATGCTGGCGTTGGCGCGGCAGGAATTCCTGGTGGCGGCCGGTAATCCGAAAGCGATCCTGATCTTCACCGCGTTCCTGCCCCAGTTCGTCGACTCGACCCACGCCGTATCGCCGCAATTCGCCGTGTTGGGCGCGTTGTTCCTGATGCTGGAATGGATCGCCATCGGCGCCTACGCCTACATGGGCCTGCACATGCGCCGCTGGTTCGCCGAACCTCGGGGCAAGCGGATATTCAATCGTTGCTGCGCCGGATTGTTGTCGGCGGCGGCTTCGGTGTTGCTGATGGCGCGACGGGCTTGAACACCTGATGTCCAATGTGGGAGCTTGGTCCCACAGTAGATGGTTGTTGAACACGAAATTTGTGTACTACTTGGCCACACCCCACTCACCACAGGCCCTCAATGAACCTGAACGTTGTCTACGCCCTTGGCGCTGCCGCTCTTTTTGGCGCGAGTACGCCATTGGCCAAGTTGCTGGGCCTGAACCTTTCGCCGATCCTTTTGGCCGGGTTGTTGTACCTGGGCAGCGGCCTGGGCCTGACGCTCGTCAGACTGTTGCGCGACCGGGGCTGGCAGCCCAGCGGCCTGAAATCGTCGGAGTGGCCCTGGCTGATCGGTGCCATCGCTTTTGGCGGCGTGCTCGGGCCGGTGGCGCTGATGTTCGGTTTGACCCTGACCTCCGGCGCCACGGCCTCGCTGATGCTCAACCTCGAATCGGTATTGACCGCCGTGCTGGCCTGGGTGGTATTCAAGGAGAACGCTGACCGACGCATCGTCGCCGGAATGCTGGCAATCGTCGCCGGTGGCTTACTACTGGCCTGGCCCCAGAACCCAGCGCAGTCACAGGGCTGGATCGGACCGTTGGCGGTAGCGCTGGCCTGCGTCTGCTGGGCGATCGACAACAACCTGACGCGCAAGGTGTCGGCCTCGGATGCGCTGTTTATTGCCGGCATCAAGGGGTTGGTCGCCGGGGCGGTGAACTGTTCTCTGGCGCTGTTGCTCGGCGCAACACTGCCACACATGACGGTGCTGGGGCCGACGTTGATCGTTGGTTTCCTGGGGTATGGCATCAGCCTGGTGTTGTTCGTTCTGGCGCTCCGAGGCCTGGGCACTGCACGTACCGGCGCCTACTTTTCCACGGCACCTTTCCTCGGCGCGGCAATCGCCATCTTGCTGCTGGGTGAACCCGTCACGCTGACGTTTTGGGCCGCTTCACTGTTGATGGGCCTTGGGGTATGGATTCACCTCAAGGAAAATCATGCCCATGAGCATCAACATGAGGCGCTCAAGCATGGTCATCGCCACGTGCATGACGAGCACCATCAACATGAACATTCGTTCCAGTGGGACGGTACCGAGCCCCACAGTCACGAACATCAACACACGCCGCTGCGCCACAGCCATCCGCATTTTCCGGACATCCATCACCGACATAAGCATTAAACAATCCTCATGACGAATGACTGGAATTCTCTGTCGATTTTCCGGTGGAGGCGTTGGGCGACGCGTCTTATGCTCACCTCATGAACCTACAAAACGCTTTGCTTCCGCCCCACGCCGAGATGGTTCGCGCCATGCTCGAACGAGACACCGCCTACGAGGGGGTGTTCTTTACCGCGGTCAAAACCACTGGCATCTTCTGTCGCCCCAGTTGCACGGCGCGCAAGCCGAAACCGGAGAACGTCGAGTTCTTCGCCCATGCCGATGAGTGCATGTCCGCGGGCTATCGCGCCTGTCTGCGCTGCAAACCACTGGACGCGGCGGCCATCGCACCGGACTGGGTGCAGAAGCTGCTCAAATCGGTGGACGCCGACGCCGAGCAGCGCTGGACCGATGCCCAGTTGCTGGCCGAAGGCATCGAACCGTTGAAACTGCGCCGCTGGTTCAAGCAGCATTTCGGCATGACCTTTCACGCCTGGCTGCGCACCCGACGCCTGGGCATGGCGTTGGGCGGGATCAAACAGGGCGACTCCATCGACAACGCGGCGTTTGATTCGGGCTACGAATCCCTGAGCGGGTTTCGCGATGCGTTTCAAAAGTCCTTCAACATCACGCCCGGCCGCGCCGCCAACAGCGAGCCACTGCTGTTCACTCGCCTGACCACACCGCTGGGGCCGATGATCGCCATGGCCGAACGACGCGGGCTGGTGCTGCTGGAGTTTCTTGATCGGCCAGCGCTGACCAAGGAAGTCGAAGAATTGCAGAATCGATACGGTTATGCGGTCGCGCCAGGACATAACGCGCATTTGCAGCAGATTGAAGTCGAACTGACGCAGTATTTCGCCGGCAAACTCACTGACTTCAACGTTCCACTACACTTGCCTGGCAGCGATTTCGCCCGACAGGTCTGGGCCGAACTGGCGAAGATCCCGTACGGCCAGACCAGCACCTACGGCGCCATTGCGGCGTTATTGGGCAAGCCCGGTGCCAGTCGCGCCGTGGGCCTGGCCAACGGGCATAACCGTCTTTCGATTGTCGTGCCCTGTCACCGGGTGATCGGCGCAGACGGCTCGCTGACCGGCTATGGTGGAGGACAACCGCGCAAGGCGTTCTTGCTAAGGCTGGAAAAAGCGGCGGTGCAGATCACGCAACAACTCGTATTCTGATCATTTACAGGTTTCTCAAATAGTCATAAGGAAGGACATTCGATGGACACGCTCGACAACCAATTTCACCAGTTGCACCAGGACGGCCTGCTGATTCTCACCAACGTCGCCGATGCCGCCGGCGCGCGAATCGTGGAGCAACTGGGCAGCAAAGCCGTAGCCACCAGCAGCGCGGCGGTGGCCTGGGCTCACGGTTATCCGGACGGCAACGCCCTGCCCCTTGAGCGCCTGATTTCAACGGTCGAGTCCATCGCCCGGGTGATCTCGGTGCCGCTGACCGTGGACATCGAGGCCGGTTATTCCGATGACCTGACGCGGGTGGCCGACCTCATCGATGCGGTGATTGCCGCCGGGGCCGTCGGGATCAATATCGAGGACGGTGCGTCCCCGCCCGAGCTGCTGGTGCGCAAGATCGAAATCGCTCGGCAGGTTGCCAGTCGCCGAAATGTGAAGCTGTTCATCAACGCCCGGACTGATGTGTACCTCAAGAGCCTGGTGCCCGCCGAAGATCGCGTGGCAGAGACGCTCAGGCGCGCCGCGTTGTATCAGGCGGCCGGTGCCGATGGTTTGTTCGCGGCTGGCGTCACGGCTGAGTACGAAATCGCTGCGCTGTGCCAGGGCACCACGCTGCCGGTGAACGTGCTCGGGCTCCCCGGACTGCCATCGCCTGATGAGCTGAAAGCGCTCGGCGTAAGCCGTTTGAGCGCGGGTTCCCGCATCGCCGAGTTTCTTTATGGCGCCATGAGCGCACTGGCCAAGAGCTTTCTGGAAACAGGGACACTCGACAGCCGTGATCTGAAGGCCTTCACCTATGGCGAAGTGAACGCCCTGTTGGCACCGTCCGGGAAAGCTTGACCCCATGCCCGACGCCTATCTGCCCGCCACCGAGTTTCTATCGTCCATCGATGAGGACTGGCGCCGCCACATCGCCGCCATCGGCCCTTGCCTGCATCAGCCCCATGCGGCTCGCGATCCTTATGAGTCGCTGGTGCGGGCGATTGCCTACCAGCAACTGCATGCGAAGGCCGGGGATGCGATTGTCGGTCGGTTGCTGGCGTTGTTTGGGACGGGCGCGTTCCCGAGGCCTGAACAGATTCTGGCGACCGACTTCGATCAACTGCGCAGTTGCGGCTTTTCCGCCAGCAAGATCGCGACCATTCAGGGCATTGCCCAAGCGGCGCTGGACGGTGTGGTGCCGGATTACGCCACGGCACTGGCCATGGATGATGAGGCGCTGATCGAGCGGTTGATTACGCTACGTGGGGTTGGGCGCTGGACGGTTGAGATGTTGCTGATTTACAGCCTGGAACGGCCGGATATCTTGCCCGCCGATGATTTCGGGGTGCGTGAGGGATATCGGCGGATGAAGGGGTTGGAGGCGCAGCCCAATCGCAAGCAGATGATTGAGATCGGGTTGGCGTGGAGTCCATACCGGACGGTGGCGTCCTGGTATTTGTGGCGGATGACTGGCAAGTAGACCGCGTTATCGTTCTTCGCGGGCAAGTCGAATCGTCGCACCGCCGCTCCCACAAGGTTCTTTGTGTACGCAACATCTGTGCTCGACGCATAACCTGTGGGAGCGGGCTTGCTCGCGAAGGCGTCAGCACATTCAACACATCATCCAAGGCCAGTCATAACCCCGACTTCAACCGACTAAACGCCCGAATCAAAGCCCGATTGAACGCCTTGCCATTGTCATTCTTGCTATACAACGAAGCCCTCACCTCAGCCGACGGATACGTCCCCGGGTCATTGCGAATCGCCGGATCAATCAAGCCGTCCGCCGCCGTAATCGCGTTGGCGTAGTGGATGGCGTCAGTGATCGGCGCAATCACCTCCGGCGTCATCAGATAATCCATCAACGCCAGCCCCGCTTGCGGGTGCGGCGCATCCTTGGGAATGACCATCGCGTCGAACCAGATCAACGTGCCCTCCTTCGGAATCCGATAACTCAGCGTGAACGGCTTGTTCGCAGCCTCGGCCTGTCCCGCGGCGATGGCCACATTGCCGTTCCACGACATCGCGACGCAGGTGTTGCCATTGGCGAGGTCGCTGATGTTCAGGTCATTGTCGAAGTAGCGGATGTATGGCCGAATCTTCGCCAGTTGCTGTTCAGCCCGTTTCAGGTCATCGAGGTTCTGACGGTTGATGTCCAGCCCCATGTACTTCATGACCGCGGCGAAAACCTCGTTGGGATCGTTGAGCAAACTCACCCCGCAATCGGCAAATTTCGACACCACCGCCGGGTCGAACAGCATCGCCCAACTGTCCCGTGGAGCGTCGGGCAGGCGCTTCTTGATTGCCTCTTCCTGATAGCCGATGCCGGTGGTGCCCCAAGCGTAGATCCCGGCGTAGCGATTACCCGGATCGAACGCCGCCATGTGCTGGCGGAACTCATCACCCACACCGGCAAAATGCGGCAGCTGTTGCGGATTCAGGGCTTGAATCGCACCGCTCTGGATCGCCCGGGACAAATGCTGGCCGGCGGTCAGCACCAGGTCGTAGCCGCTGCGGCCGGTGAGCAGTTTGGTCTCGACGGTTTCCAGGGAGTCGAAGTGGTCGGCCACCACGTGGATGCCGGTTTTCTTCTCGAAATTGGTCAGAGTGTCCGGGGCCAGGTACTCGCCCCAGATGTACAGATTGACCACCGGTTTGGCGGTGTCGGCAGCCTGCACACACAGGGGTGCAAGCACCAGCAATAACGCGTGAGTCAGTTTGTGCAGGCCCATTTTTCAAACTCCCTTTTTGTTGCAGGCACTGCCTGCGTACTGCGGCATGGTGATGCACGCGACGTTCCCGCCGCCGAGGAGGATTTCCCGGGAGTTTTCGATACCGACGATTGTGTGTTGCGGGAACAGTTCGGCGAGGGTCGCTTGCGCCGCCTGATCATGGCGATCGCCAAACAGCGGCACCACGATCGAGGAATTGCCGGCGTAATAGTTGATATACGACGCGCAGATTTTCGTCCCGGCCTGACGGGTGTGCGTGCTGTCTTGCTGATCCAGGCCTTCGGCTTCTTCAGCGGTCCATTCCAGCACATCCGGTTGCGGCAGCTTGTGCACTTTCAGCTCGCGGCCACGGCTGTCGCGGGTGCTGCGCAGAATGTCGTAGGCCTCCTGGTAGATTTCCCATTGCGGATCATCGCGATTATCGGTCCATTGCAGCACCACTTCACCGGGGCGCACGAAGCAGGCGAGATCGTCGACATGGCCGTCGGTTTCGTCGAATTTGCAGCCCCGTGGCAGCCAGATGATTTGCTCGGCGCCGAGGTAATCGGTCAATCGCCGGGTGACTTCGTCCTTGCCCAGGTGCTGGTTGCGATTGCGGTTGAGCAGGCATTGTTCGGTGGTGAGAATGCTGCCCTGGCCGTCACTCTGGATACCGCCCAGCTCGGCAATCAGCGGCGCGCGGTAGCGGTCGAACCATTCAATTTCGAGGATTTTGCTGGCGATCTGGTCGTCCTTGTCCCACGGGTAATACAAGCCGCCATCGAGGCCGCCGTATGCGTTGAACTCGAAGTCCACGCCGCGCACCTCACCGCTGTCGTCGTTGACCACAAAGCATGGGCCACTGTCCCGAAACCAGGTGTCGTTGCAGGTCATTTCCACCACCCGCACTTGAGGTGGCAATTGGCGGCGAGCGGTGGCGAACTGCGCGGCGGACGCGCACACGGTGACCGGTTCGCTCCGGGAGATGGCAGTGACGATCTGCACCCAGACTTTCTGCGCAGGCTTGGCACCATTGCGCCAGACATCGGTGCGCTCCGGCCAGCCGAGCCAGCAACCGGACTTGGTTTCGAATTCGCCAGGCAAACGGAAACCATCGAGTTTGGGGGTGGAGTCGAGCAAACGTGCCATGGTCAAACCTCATCAGCGGGGATTGGAATAACCACAGGCTACGGTCGCGGGCGCCCTCCTCGCCAACGAGGATTATTTCGGAATACTTGAATTCAATTCATCAATCGATCAGCTGATCGTTGAACCATTCCAGCATCTGCGCCACTGCCGGGCGCTCCAGCCGCACCCGCTCACACACCAGCGCATATTGGCCGAGTGCAGTCATGCTCGAGGTGAACGGCCGGACCAGACGACCACTTTGCAAATCCTCCTGCGCGGTCAAGTTATCGCCCATGGCCACGCCCTGCCCTTGGGCCGCTGCTTCCAGCGCCAAACCGGCGTGGGCGAAATACAGCTGCCGTTCCGGGCGCTGATCACCGGCATGGCTGGTGAGCCACGCGGTCCAGGTCTTGCCGTCTTGATCGTCGTGCAGCAGGCAGTGACGCGCCAGATCCTTCGGGGTTTTCAACGTGCCCTGGTTGAACAGTCCGGGGCTGCACACCGGGAAGAACTGCAACGCCGGCAACGGCCGGACGAAGTACGCGCTGCTGTCCACCGGGCCGGTGCCGTAAGTGATCGCAAGGTCGATGTCTTCGCCCGGCGCCGTGGCGTCGATCGGTTGTTCATAGAGGTGCAAAGTGATGTGCGGATAGCGCGCGTAAAAATCCGCCAGGCGACTCATCAACCACTTTTGCGCCAGCTCGGCAGTGACCGCCAGGCGCAACACCGCCAGCGATGACGGGTCACGCAGTTCATCACAGGCATCGCCGATCAGTTCGAAGGCCTGCTGCAGGCTTTGCATCAGGCGCCCGGCGGCCATCGTCGGGCGAATCTGCCGGCCTTCACGGATGAACAACGTCACGCCCAATTGCTCTTCGAGCTGTCGAATCTGATGGCTGACCGCGCTGTCGGTGACGCACAACTCCGCCGCTGCCCGGCCGAAATGGGCGTGACGGGCGGCGCATTCGAAGGTTCTGAGTGCTGCTAAAGAAGGCAGTCGTCGCATGAGTTTCAGCCCCAGTGATGAAGGCGCTCATGCTGCCTTGGTCATTTGCGGGCGTCCAGCGGGACCGCGTTATCGTTCATCGCGAGCAAGCTCGCTCCCACATTTGATCTAAGTCGTTCACAGAGTTTGTGTTCACAGGAGATCCCCTGTGGGAGCGAGCTTGCTCGCGATGAGGCCAGCACATTCACCACAAATCCAACGCCCCATCACCCTCCCTTATCCACCATGACTTCCCCCCAAACCCGGCGCATGTTGAATCTCTCAATCGGAGGGATTCGCCATGCTCAACACACTCAAACAGATCAACTCAACCTCAGCCTTTAACCGCTGGGCCGGTTTCGAAGTCACTCGCGCCGAGAGCGGCGAAGCCGAGCTCACCATGGCTTTTCGCGAGAGCGATATGGCGCAGTACGCAGGCTTCCTGCACGCCGGACTGATCGGCGCGCTGCTCGACACAGCCTGCGGATTCGCAGCCGGAACGGTCGCCGGCAACGTGCTAGCATCGCATTTTTCAGTGAGCTGCCTGGCACCCGCCATCGGCGAAGTGTTCATCGCTCGGGGTCAGGTGGTGAAGGCTGGCAAGAAGCAGGTGTTTGCCCGCGCCGAGTTGTTTGCGCAAACCGGCGATCAACTGAAACTGGTGGCGACCGGCGATGCGATTCTCGTACCGGTCGAGGGGCGCTGAAGGTCTAGGCTGTCTTGGGTAAGTTCCAGACCCGTCGGAGGTTCCCATGCAGCTCGAAGGTTCCTGCCATTGCGGCGCAGTGTCGTTCAGTTTGACCAGCGCCCACCCCTACCCGTATCAACGTTGCTACTGCTCGATCTGCCGCAAGACCCAGGGCGGTGGCGGCTACTCGATCAACCTGGGTGGCGATGCCGGCAGCCTGAAGGTGCGCGGTCGCAAGCACATTGCGATTTATCACGCACGACTCAAGGAAGAAGGCGATAAACGCGCCCACAGCAGCACCGCCGAGCGGCACTTCTGTTCTCTGTGTGGCTCAGGCTTGTGGCTGTTCAGCCCGGACTGGCCGGAACTGATTCACCCGTTTGCCTCTGCCATCGACACCCCGCTGCCGGTGCCACCGGAGCACACGCACTTGATGCTCGGTTCCAAGGCGACGTGGGTGGCAGTCGAGGCGCATCCTGGGGATCAGCAGTTCGACATTTATCCCGAAGAGTCCATCGCCGAGTGGCATGAGCGCCTGGGTTTGAGCCGCTAAGCCGGTTCACAGTCTTTGACAGTTTCCCGACAAAGCTGTCAAAGATTGCTGGCCGGCAGCCGCCTAGCATGGGCGCATCCAAACTCCCTCGGGTGCTCCCATGTTTCGCTCGCTATGTCTGTCGTTGACTTCGCTTTGCCTGCTCATTCCCACTGACTCTTTGCGCGCTGAAGACTGGCGCTACACCTTGCGGGCCGGTGCAGCCAGCGTGCCCCGTTACAGCGGCAGTGACGAACGCGTGGTGGCGCCGCTGCTGGGCGGTGAAATCGTCAGCCCTTACGGATTCTTCCTGGACACTGAAAAGGGTCTGGGCTGGGCGTTTGACGAGAACGACTTCGGCCTCAGCGTGCACATCGGCGCCAGTGATGTGCGCAAGGATCGCAAGACCGGGTTCAAAGGTTCGGATGAGCTGAACGGCATGGGCTCGATCAAGTCGCGCCCGGCGCTGGGGCTCGACGGGACTTACCACATGGGGCCGATTATTCTCGGTGCGAGCTTTGAGCATGCATTGGAAAAAGACGATGACGATCATGACACCGGCTCGGCCTGGAACCGGTTGAAACTGAGCATCAGCGCGCCGTTTTATGAAGGTGACTATGGCAAGGTCGTGGGCAGCCTCAATAGCCAGTTTGGTGACAGTAATTACGTGCGCACCTGGTACGGCGTCAGCGATGCCCAAGCGTCGCGTAGTCGGTTCAGGGCTTATGACACGCAGGGCGGGCTGGTGAGTCGCGGGGCGGATTTGACTTGGACAGTGCCCGTCAATGATCAGTGGAGTGTTTCGACGGTGCTGGCGGTGCAGTATTTGGCGAATGATGCGGCGGACAGTCCGATTGTTGAGCGGCGGATGCAGACATCGTTGGCTGGGCAGGTGGCATACACCTTTTGACGATGCGGTGTTGCTGATGGCCCTATCGCGAGCAAGCTCGCTCCCACAGGGGAATGCATTTCAAATGTGGGAGCGAGCTTGCTCGCGATGGCGTCAGTTAGAACAACACAATTAATCCTGGTGTGCCCAGGTCATGCGAAATGACGCCCCGCCCCACGGCGAGTCTGCCACTTCCACTTGCCCGCCATGGGATTGCGACACCCGCCGCACCAGCGCCAGGCCCAGGCCGAAGCCGCCAGTGCGGCGGTCGCGGCTGGCGTCCAGGCGCGAGAACGGTTCGAAGATTTTCTCCCGCCCGTCCATCGGCACACCCGGCCCGTCGTCGTTGACCCGCACTTCGTAGTGATCACCGGAGCGCACCAACGACACTTCCACCCGCTCATCGGCATAACGAATGGCATTGCGCAGCAGGTTGATCACCGCCCGGGCCATGAAACGCGGCTCGATGCGGACCTCATCGACCTGACACTCGACAATCAGCAATTGCACGCCGGCGGCTTCGGCTTCCAGCGCGACGCTGCCGACCACGCTGTCGAGCCAACTGCTGGCCTGAATGTTTTCCCGAGTGATCACCGTGGCGCCGCGCTCGAGGCTGGCATAGGTGAGCAGTTCGGACACCATCTCTTCCAGTTCGCCGAGGTCGGCGTACATGTCAGCAATCAGTTCACGGTTCTGGGTTGGATCGGGTTGCTGCTTGAGCTGGTCAAGCTCGAACGACAGCCGGGCAATCGGCGTACGCAGTTCATGGGACACCGCGTTGGTCAGCTCGCGCTGATTGGCAATCAGGCCTTCGATGCGCGCCGCCATCAGGTTGAAGTGTTCGGCCAGGTCGCGGATGTTCGAGCGCTTGGAAAGCTGGATCCGCGACGACAGATCGTTATCGCCAAAACGCTCGGCCGCCAGACGCAGTTTTTCCAGATCGCGCCAGTGCGGCCGTACCCAGAAAAGCAACACGAAACCGATCATCACCGCGATCATCAGATAGGCCGCGGCAATGTAGAACGGCATCAGGCTCGGTTCGGCCGGCAGCTTGATGCTGAGCAGTTGCGAACCGTCGTCAATGCGCGAGATGAACTGCGTGTATTTGTCGCGAATCACCAGCAGGCCCTGGGCCAACTCGGCTTTCTCCTGCTCGGTCAGGGACAATTGATAGGTCTCGACCAGGGTCAGGCCCAAGCCGTAGTGGGGGCGCACCGCTTCCAGTTGTCGCTCCCGGGCCGAACCGTCCAGGCCGTGCAACTGCTCGGCCAGCGACCAGGCCTGGCCACGCACCGCCTCTCGGTTGTAGCTCTGCATCTGACCGTCGAGCAGCGCATCGAACGTGCGCTCGACGGTTTGCAGCCCCAGCACCAGGCCCACCGTCATCACCAGAAACAACCCCAAAAATAACCGCAGCATTTACAACTCCCACGCAAACGGATTGAACAGGTAACCCTTGCCCCAGACGGTCTTGATGCACACCGGTTCTCGAGGGTTGTCCTTGAGCTTGCCTCGGAGCTTGCTGATGTAGACGTCAACGCTGCGGTTGAGACCGTCGAAGGCAATACCGCGCATGCGGTTGAGGATGTCGTCGCGGGACAGAATCTTGCCGGCGGCGCTGGCCAGCAACCACAGCAGTTCGAACTCCATGGTGGTGAGTTCGATGCCCTCACCCGCCAGCCGCACTTCCCGGCAGCTACGGTCGATGCTCAGATGGCCGAATTCCAGCGCGCTGCACACGCCACTGTCTGGCGTCTGGCGGCGTTGCAAGGCGCGTAACCGGGCCAGCAGAACCGGCGGTTTGATCGGTTTGATCACGTAGTCATCGGCGCCGGATTCCAGCCCGAGAATGTGATCAAGGTCATCTTCCTTGGCGGTAAGAATGACGATCGGCGTGTCGGATACGCTGCGGATCTCGCGGCACACGTGCAGACCGCTCTGGCCCGGCAGCATCAGGTCGAGCACGACGACTTTCGGTTTGAATTCGAGGAACGCGGCCAATGCGAGGTCGCCGCGATGCACCTGCAGCACCTCAAAACCGTGTTGGGACAGGAAATGCGCGATCAGCCCGGAGAGCTTTTCGTCGTCTTCCACCAGCAGTACTTTGCCAAAACCCAGGTTATCCATAACGCCCGTCTGCCAACCCTTGTGTGAAGTGGCCGGCATTATGGCGTCAAACGGTGACCGGACGGTTATCGCAGGCAGCAAAAACCGGCCACGGGGGCCGGTTTTCGGAGATGTTTCATTCTTTTAAGAGTTTTTAACAATTCAGACGTAAAAGATCGCAGCCTCGTTTCACTCGACAGCTCCTACAGGAAATGCACTCCAATGTAGGAGCTGTCGAGTGAAACGAGGCTGCGATCTTTTGATCTTCACGCCGCGGTTGGCACACCGCTGTGGAAACGAAACTCCACATCCGGCGACTCGATCAGCTCCTGCTCGGCGGCGCGGACCTTGTCGATCACCTGGGCGATGTCCTTGGCGTCACCGTACTGGTAGGCCAGTTTCAGGTAACCCTGGAAATGCCGGGCCTCGCTTTTCAGCAGGCCAAAGTAGAACTTGCCCAGCTCTTCGTCCAGATGCGGCACCAGCGCTTCAAAACGCTCGCAGCTACGCGCTTCGATAAAGGCGCCGACCACCAGGGTGTCCACCAGTTTGACCGGCTCGTGGCTACGCACCACTTTGCGCAGGCCCGAGGCGTAGCGCCCGGCAGACAGCTGACGCAGCTCGATCTTGCGCTTTTTCATCAGGCGCATGACCTGTTCGTGGTGCACCAGTTCTTCCCGGGCCAGACGCGACATCAGGTTGATCAGATCGACGTGGGAGTGATACTTGGCGATCAGGCTCAACGCGGTACTGGCGGCCTTGAATTCACAGCTTTTGTGATCGATCAGCAGGGTTTCCTGATCAGCCAGCGCGGCCTGAACCCAGCCATCGGGGGTGCGGCAGCCGAGGAACTCGTGAATTTCGGGAAGGATCATGGGGCTCACGGATAAGAGGTTCAAATCGAAGGGCGCCGATTATACCGGCCTGCCGGCAGACCACCAGTCGCGACCGTTGATATACATCAAGTCCCGAATGGCCGGGCAGCAACTATAGTTGTCCAACGCAGTATTTTTTACTTCATGGAGATCCCGATCATGCAAGCCATTCGCAGCATTCTGGTGGTCCTCGAACCTGAACACTCGGAAAGCCTGGCGCTCAAACGGGCCAAGCTGATTGCCGGCGTGACCCAGGCTCATCTGCATCTGCTGGTCTGCGACCGCAAGCATGACCACAGCGGCATGTTGGGTGTGCTCAAGGCCGCGCTGATCGAGGACGGCTACAGCGTCACCACCGAGCAGGCCTGGAACGAAAGCCTGCACGAAACCATTGTCGATGTGCAGCAAGCTGAAGGCTGCGGACTGGTGGTCAAGCAGCATTACCCCGACAGTCCGCTGAAAAAAGCCCTGCTGACCCCGGCGGACTGGAAACTGCTGCGTTACTGCCCGACGCCGGTGCTGCTGGTCAAAACCTCGAAACCCTGGACTGGCGGCGTCATTCTGGCGGCGATCGACGTCGGTAGTACCGATGGTGAACACCGCACCTTGCACTCTTGCATTGTCGATCACGGTTACGACATCGCCAGCCTGGCCAAGGCCCATTTGCACGTGGTCAGTGCCCATCCGTCGCCGATGCTGTCGGCGGCCGACCCGACGTTGCAACTCAGCGAAACCATCGAGGCGCGCTATCGCGAACAGTGCAAGGCGTTTCAGGCCGAGTTCGATATCGATGACGAGCACCTGCATATCGAGGAAGGTCCGGCGGATGTGTTGATTCCGTTCATAGTTCACAAGCTGCAGGCGGCGGTGACGGTGATTGGCACTGTCGCACGATCGGGTTTGTCAGGGGCGTTGATCGGGAATACGGCGGAGGTGGTACTGGATGCGGTGGAGAGCGATGTGCTGGTGCTGAAGCCGGATACGATCATGGATCATCTGGAGGAGATCGTGACCCAGCATTAAGCAAGATCAAAAGATCGCAGCCTTCGGCAGCTCCTACATGAATCGCATCCCTCTGTAGGAGCTGCCGAAGGCTGCGATCTTTGACTTTAAAAATCAGCCGCCGAAGGCATCCCTGAGAAAGCCAGGTGCAATGTAGCGCTGGTAATGCGCCTCGGAGAGTAAAAAGAACTCCCGATCAATGGCGTCTCGCAGTTCCGGCAGGTTCCAGTCGCGAAACTCTGGCATCAGCACCATTCCATACGCTTCAAGGTTGTTGATGACCCGCGCGCCCCGGGCGATCAACTGATAGGCCCAGCAATATTCCGACTGATGCGGCACAAAGCGGATCTTGCGCTGCTCCAGCTGCAGTCGAAGACGCTGTGGATCGAAAACTTCAAGCTTGCTGGCCATCACCTGGGACAGCAGCAGCTCAAGACGCAGCCACACCGCGCGTTTCTCCTCCTCGTTGTAACCATTCCAGTTGATCACTTCATGGTGGAAACGCTTGCAGCCACGGCACACCAAATCACCGTAAACAGTGGAGCAGAGGCCGACGCAGGGGGTCTTGATGGTCTGATTGGGCATAGGTTGGGAGAGCACGGGAAAGCAGAACAGGTCGGCATGTTAGCCCTTTGTCTAACATTGATCACCCCTCAATCTTGAGGGTCTAACTTACCTTTAATTTTTTTTTGCCGTAGAATCAGCCAGCCTTTTAAGGCGCCAATGTCCGTTAGAAGCTGTTTTCAAAGCGTCACGAGCACAGTCGTTCCTTCAGAGCGGTGTTGGCGAAGGGTTTTTCCAGCGGGGAAAAGCCCAACGCCAACCCTCATCAGCTCCCCGTTCTGCAGGCGTAAAACTTTGAAAGCAGCTTCTGTAAGGAATTGTCGGTAATTCTGGCTAAGTGGCCCACAACGCCACGCAGCGCATGAGTACGGCAATTTCGGGATGAGCGTCCCGGACACCCATTTGGGACCACTGATGAGGGTAATAACTGTGCTTGAAGCCTACCGCAAACATATCGAAGAGCGTGCAGCACTGGGTATCGTTCCCCAGCCGCTTAACGCCGAACAAACTGCAGGCCTGGTCGAGCTGCTGAAAAATCCCCCGGCTGGCGAAGAAGCCTTCCTCGTTGACCTGATCACCAATCGCATTCCGCCAGGTGTGGACGAAGCAGCCTATGTAAAGGCCGGTTTCCTGTCTGCCCTCGCTAAAGGCGAAGCAAAATCCCCTCTGATCGACAAGAAACGCGCTGTTGAACTGCTCGGCACCATGCAGGGCGGCTACAACATCGTGACTCTGGTTAATCTGCTGGACGACGCCGAACTGGCGCCAGTCGCTGCCGAAGAACTCAAGCACACCCTGCTGATGTTCGACGCTTTCCACGACGTCGCTGAAAAAGCCAAGAACGGCAACGTTCACGCCAAAGGCGTGCTGCAATCCTGGGCTGACGGCGAGTGGTTCAAAAACCGCCCTGTCCTGGCCGACAAGATCAGCCTGCGCGTGTTCAAGGTCACCGGCGAAACCAACACCGACGACCTGTCCCCTGCTCCGGACGCCTGGTCCCGCCCGGACATCCCGCTGCACGCCCTCGCCATGCTGAAAATGGCCCGTGAAGGCATCGTGCCTGACGCCCAGGGCGTCACCGGTCCGATGAAGCAGATCGAAGAAATGCGCGGTCAAGGCTTCCCGATCGCCTACGTCGGCGACGTGGTCGGTACCGGTTCTTCGCGTAAATCCGCCACCAACTCGGTGCTGTGGTTCTTCGGCGACGACGTTCCGTTCATCCCGAACAAGCGTGCTGGCGGTTTCTGCTTCGGCAACAAGATCGCTCCAATCTTCTACAACACCATGGAAGATGCTGGCGCACTGCCAATCGAATTCGACGTCACCAACATGCACATGGGCGACGTGATCGACCTGTACCCGCATGCTGGCAAAGTCTGCAAACACGGCACTGACGAAGTCCTGACCACCTTCGAAATGAAGACCCCGGTGCTGTTGGACGAAGTTCGTGCTGGCGGCCGTATCCCGTTGATCATCGGCCGCGGCCTGACCGACAAGGCCCGTGCCGAATTGGGCCTGGGCCCTACCGACCTGTTCAAACTGCCTGAAGCACCTGTCGACACCGGCAAGGGCTTCACCCTGGCACAGAAAATGGTCGGCAAGGCTTGTGGCCTGCCAGAAGGCAAAGGCGTTCGTCCAGGTACTTACTGCGAACCGAAAATGACCACCGTCGGCTCTCAGGACACCACCGGTCCGATGACCCGTGACGAACTGAAAGACCTGGCGTGCCTGGGCTTCTCGACCGATCTGGTGATGCAGTCCTTCTGCCACACCGCGGCTTACCCTAAGCCGATCGACGTGACCACCCACCACACCCTGCCAGACTTCATCATGACCCGCGGCGGCGTTTCCCTGCGTCCGGGCGACGGCATCATCCACAGCTGGCTGAACCGTATGCTGCTGCCGGACACCGTCGGTACCGGTGGTGACTCCCACACCCGTTTCCCGATGGGCATTTCGTTCCCGGCCGGTTCCGGTCTGGTAGCGTTTGCCGCAGCCACTGGCGTTATGCCGCTGGACATGCCGGAATCGATCCTGGTGCGTTTCAAAGGCAAAATGCAACCGGGCGTCACCCTGCGTGACCTGGTTCACGCCATTCCTTACTTCGCGATTCAGGCTGGCCTGCTGACCGTCGAGAAGAAAGGCAAGAAGAACGCCTTCTCCGGCCGCATCCTGGAAATCGAAGGCCTGGACAACCTGAGCATCGAGCAAGCTTTCGAGCTGTCCGACGCCTCGGCCGAACGTTCGGCTGCCGGTTGTACCATCAAGCTGTCGAAAGAGTCGATCACCGAGTACCTGAGCTCCAACGTCACCCTGCTGCGCTGGATGATCGGCGAAGGCTACGGCGATGCACGTACCCTGGAACGTCGCGCTCAAGCGATGGAAGCCTGGATCGCCAACCCTGAGTTGATGGTTGCCGATGCTGACGCCGAATACGCTGAAATCATCGAAATCGACCTGGCCGACATCAAAGAGCCTGTGCTCTGCGCGCCAAACGATCCGGACGACGCCCGTCTGCTGTCCAGCGTTGCTGGCGAGAAGATCGACGAAGTGTTCATCGGTTCGTGCATGACCAACATCGGTCACTTCCGCGCTGCCGGCAAGTTGCTGGAACAGGTCAAAGGTCAGCTTCCAACCCGTCTGTGGCTGTCGCCGCCGACCAAAATGGACGCTCACCAGCTGACCGAAGAAGGCTACTACGGCATCTACGGCAAGGCCGGCGCTCGCATGGAAATGCCGGGCTGCTCGCTGTGCATGGGTAACCAGGCACGTGTAGAGCCGAACTCGACTGTTGTGTCGACGTCGACCCGTAACTTCCCGAACCGTCTGGGTGACGGCGCGAACGTCTACCTGGCTTCGGCCGAGCTGGCGTCTGTTGCTTCCATCCTGGGTCGCCTGCCGACCGTCGAGGAGTACATGGAATACGCTGGCAAGATCGACAGCATGGCGGCCGATGTTTACCGCTACCTGTCCTTCGACCAGATCGCCGAGTTCCGTGAAGCTGCTGCGAACGCCAACATCCCGGTCGTTCAAGCCTAACGCTGCAACGCAATAAAAAACGCCGCCCATCGTGAGATGAGCGGCGTTTTTTTATGCACGTATGTTTTGCCCTAACCCCTGTGGGAGCGAGCTTGGTCCGGGCGGCGTTCCGACGATGGCGGTAGTACATTCAATATCAATGTTGACTGACACACCGCCATCGTCGGAACGCCGCCCGGACCAAGCTCGCTCCCACAGGTTATGCGGACGACTTGAGTGCTTGTTGCACGGCACCGTCGACGCTCAAGCCGCTGAGAATCACCTGCTCCAGTTCCTGCGTCGGTAACAGCGCGAGAACCGCTTTGGCCTCGTGCTTGAGCCGTGCCAGGATCAACAACTTATCCAGCGCCCGCACTTGCATAAAAAACGCTTCCAGCGCCTCGATGCTGGTGCCATCGAGGTTTGGAGACTCCTCCAGACTGAGAATGATCGTATGAATCGGTGGCGATGCATGCCGGGCCAGGCGCAATGCACCGCCCAGAATGCGCTCCACGTTTGCAAAAAACAGCGCCTCGCTCGGCCTGACGATCAACACTCCGGGGATCTCGCTAGCCTGGGGATGGCGTTGCACGTCGACAAAATCATGGCCGCCGCCCATTTGGCCCAGCACCTGAATATCCGCCGATGACATCTGTTTCAACATCAGCACCACGCTGATCACCACCGCCACCAACAAGCCGTCCAACACACCCAGCACCAGCACCGCCGCCACCGCGCAAATCACCAGTAGCCGATCGCGACGCCAGACGAAATACCGGCCCAATGGCTGCAGGCTCAAGCCGCGTGCCAATGCATGAATGACGATGGCCGCCAGTACCGGCTCGGGGGTCAGGGCAATCCAGGGCAACACCGTCAAGACGATGAGCAACACCACCCCCGCTGCTACCGCGCCCGTCAGACGCGATCCAGCACCAGCCGCCTCATTGGCCGACGTCGCAGAGTAACCGGCGCCCGCCGGCATGCCATGGAACAGGCCCGACAGCACATTGGCTGCACCGAGTGCCAGCAGATCGCGGTTCGAGGACACACGGTCGCCGTGCTTGAGCGCAAACGAGGTGATCGATCCGTAAGACTCGGCGTACAGAATCATCACCATGGCAAACGCCAATTCGCCCAGGCGCAGCCAGTCGGTAAACGGCAGCACAGGAAGGCGCGGCACCTCCAGGCTCAAGTCGATCACGCCAATCAGTTTCACCCCATAAGCGGGCAAGTTCAGCCATTGACCGGCCGCGATGCCAAGCGCCACCACCAGTAAACCTCCTGGCAAACGCCTGACCCGCGTGCACAGCCACAGCACCAGCAAGGACACGGCCGCCACGAGCGCGCCGACCCGGTTCCACTGCGGCAACTGCTCAAGCAGTTGCGCCAGGAAACGGATCAGGTTGCCATTGCTCAAGTGCACGTCAACGATGCTCGCTACTTGCTTGAGGATGATCGTCACTGCCAGACCGAAGGCAAAGCCTCGCAGCACCGGTTTGGCAATAAAAGACGTCACGCTGCCGAGTTTGAACAACCCGGCCAGCAGGAAAAACCCACCCGTCACCAGCACCAGACCGATCGCCAGCGTCATGCGCAGGCCCGAGTCACCATTGGCCAAAGTGGCTGTGGCGGCGGCTAGTACCGCCGCCGAAGACGACGTCGCAGAAACGATGGCAAAACGGCTGGTGCCGAACAGCCCGTAACACAGCAGACCGGTAAATAACGCAATCACGCCGGCCTGGGGCGGTAACGCGGCGATACTTGAATAGGCGACCGCCTCGGGTAACAACAAACCGGCGATCGACAACCCGGCCAACACATCCAGCCAACGGTTGGGCCTATCGGCACGGGGTTGCGCCGATGCGCCGATGCGCCTGAGCCATGAAGCGTCTCCAGAGAAAAATAGACTGGCCGGGAAAAGTCCTCGGCAAACGCTCTATGACGCGTTTATGCAACCTCAAGCTTAATCGCTAAGCGCACGGAATGTCGGCTCTGGGTCAGGTGTTGAGCATTTTCAACGCATAAAAAAACGCCGCCCATCGTGATGATGAGCGGCGTTTTTTTATGCCTGAGCAAATGTGGGACTCACTGCTTTGCTTACCCGAGGACCGCGCGGCCCCAATCGCGAGCAAGCTCGCTCCCACACGGACCGCGCAGAACCTGTGGGAGCGAGCTTGCTCCGGGCGGCGTTCCGACGATAGCGGACTCACAGCCCCCACAGAAACATCAGTGGTGATTCAAACTCAGGCAGTCAGCGAGTAGATCAACGCCGAAATTGCCACCAGGCCCACCGCCGTAACGAAGACGTTGGAAGCCTGACCGCGATAACGCGCCATGGCCGGAACCTTGCGGATCGCGTACATCGGCATCAGGAACAGGATCGCGGCGATGATCGGGCCACCGAGGGTTTCGATCATCCCGAGAATGCTCGGGTTCAGCGTGGCAACGATCCAGCAGACCACCAGCATGAAGGCGGCAGTCATGCGATCCAGAGTCTTCGGTGCCGGGCGCTTGCCACTCTTCACGATCAGACCTTTAAGACCTTCGCTGGCGCCGATGTAATGACCCAGGAACGATTTGGAAATGGCCACGAACGCAATCAACGGCGCCGCGAAGGCGATGGTCGGGTTGCTGAAGTGGTTGGCCAGGTACGACAGGATCGACAGGTTCTGCGCCTTGGCTTCAGCCAATTGCGCTGGCGACAGGGTCAGCACGCAACTGAACACGAAGAACAGCACCATCACCACCATCAAGGCGTGGGCGCGGGACAGGATCTGCGAACTGCGCTCTTCGGCGTGATCGCCATAACGACGCTTCTGGTCCACCGCGAACGCCGAGATGATCGGTGAATGGTTGAACGAGAACACCATCACCGGAATCGCCAGCCACAGCGTGTGCAGCAGTGCCGACGGTTCTGGCAGCGTCGACGCGGTGGCGAGAATGCCGCCGTTCCAGTGGGGAATCAGGAACACCGCGAGGAACAGCAACGCAACAATGAACGGATAAACCATCAGGCTCATGGCCTTGACGATCGCCTGCTCGCCGCAACGAACCACCGCCAACAAGCCGAGGATCAGCACCAACGACAGCACGGCGCGCGGTGGCGGCATGATGTGCAGTTGATGCTCGAGAAAACTGCCCACGGTGTTGGTCAGGGCCACACTGTAGATCAACAGGATCGGGAAGATCGCGAAGAAGTACAGCAAGGTGATCAGCGCGCCAGCCTTGATCCCGAAGTGCTCTTCCACGACTTCAGTGATGTCCGCGCCTTCGCGTCCGGACAACACAAAACGTGTCAGGCCACGGTGTGCGTAAAACGTCATGGGGAACGCCAACACCGCCAGGACCAGCAACGGCCAGAAGCCGCCCAGACCCGCGTTGATCGGCAAAAACAGCGTGCCAGCCCCAATGGCCGTGCCAAACAGGCCCAGCATCCAGGTGGTGTCATGGCGATTCCAGCTCTCAAGCGTCGCTGGTGCCGCCGATACATAGCGTTCGTCGACGCTATTGGCCTGATCATTCATCCGGTGGGATCTCCGCATTCCGGTCAGTTGCTACCCGGTCAGGACGAGTCGGAAAAATCCGACAGGCAGCGCCCTGGCCGAAACAGGGGCGCGATTGTCCGGGATTAATGAGCAGAAGCAAAGACTTAGCTGAGGAGTGGTTGTGCGGATCAGATCCATTGGCACCGTTTATTAAATGGATGTTCATAGGTTTTCAAAATTATTTGGACTTTTTTCACGATCATTGAACAGTCTTTGGGGCCCTGTCGCGACCGGTAGCTATCGGCCAATAGCGCCGGCAACGTGCGATAGGAATGAACCCAAAAACCGTCGTCAACTCACTTATTAAGCTGGGACCAAAGCCCACGGGGCAAATTCCGACCTTGGTATCACAGCCGAAGATTCCACCCAGAGCCAGTCGTTTTGTAGGGGTAAAAACCCGCCAAAAATAAAAAGGGGGCGCGAGATAAAATCTCGTAACCTATTGAATAATATGGTCGGGGCGGAGTGATTCGAACACTCGACCCCTAGCACCCCATCTCCTTTTTTCATACTTCTTGAAAGCTTCCAAAATTTCACTCTGGATTTTTCTAAGCTAGTATTTACTTGAGCTCCAGCGGTGTTCTGCTCTACGGGAGTCCAGTAACGTCCATCCAGAGCCGACTTTTTTGTGGGGGGAAAAGTAGGGGGAGTCCATTTCATGGCCGTTGAACATACAGAGCTATGGGCGCGCGCCGAGCGCTTACTAGCCTAAAAAAGCGCTACGAGCGTGCAGGCGAATGACGAGCCTTTTATCCAGATCACCAGCATCGACTGAACTGAATACCCGTCCCGCATTGCCTTGCACAGTGCCGCGGATTGCTCCGTGCAGTATCCACTCCCGGTGAACGCCGCTGCACTCATGAATTGCCCCATCACCGCCAATGACACCCACGTACGATTGGCTCACTGCCTGACGCCCAGTCCCGCGTACTTACGCAAAATGCGGCTATCGACTTGCCGATATCGGCTTTTTTCACACCAGCCCCCCTCCCTACAGTGTGTACGACTTCAACGGCGAGCAGCGCTCGCCCCGTTCAGGAATCGTGCATGCCCAGCCTGTCTTTGCGTATCGAAAGGATCGACCTGCTCACGCCTCACATTCGTCGCCTGATCCTGGTCGCTGACGCCGGCCACACCCTGCCCGGTTTCACCCCGGGTGCTCATATCGAAGTGCTGATACCAGGCAGTAAACCCATGTGGCGTGCTTACTCGCTGGTCAGCCTGCCTGAGCACCCTCACTACGAGATCGCGGTGCAGCTGGAGGACCAGAGCAGCGGTGGTTCGCGCTGGATGCACGAGGTGCAAGTCGGTCAGCAACTGATGGTACGTGCGCCCAACAACCATTTTCCATTGGTGGCAAATGCCAGTGACTACCTGCTGATCGCGGGAGGGATAGGCATCACCCCAATGCTTGGCATGGCCCGCTCGCTCGCGGCCAGTCAGCAGCCATTCACTTTGCACTATGCCGGTCGCGACGCAGACCGCATGGCGTATCTGGAAGAGGTCCAGGCGCTCGGCACCGCCCGATGCTGGATCAGCGGCGGCGACCCGGCGCGGCGCCTGCCCCTGAACAGCCTGCTGGACTCGCCCATCAGCGGACGTCAGCTTTATGTGTGCGGCCCCAAGTCATTGATCAGCAACGTGCTGCAAACGGCTCGCGCACTGGGCTGGGACGACAGCCAACTGCACAGCGAATTGTTCATCGGCAGCCTCGGCACCGAGACCGAAGCCGGTTTTGAGGTGGAGCTGCGCAGCAGTGGAATAACGCTTCAGGTGGCCGCGGGCAAAAGCGTGCTGGACGCAATGATAGAAGCCGATCTGGACCCGATGTTCGATTGCCGTCGGGGTGACTGTGGGGTGTGCGTGGCCCAAGTGCTCGAAGGCGCCGCTGACCACCGCGATATTTGTCTGTCGGAGCGCGAACGGGCTGACGGCAGCTTCTGCACCTGTGTATCCCGCGCCTCCAGCGCTCGCCTGGTGCTCGATTTGTAAGTGCGTTGCTGTACCACGCACCTCTTTATGGCTGGTTAAAAGGAGACATCATGATTCCCTCGAACGAACAGATCGCGGCACTGATCCGCGACGACAGCGTGCACAAAAGCGTCTACACCGACCCTCAACTGTTTGATCTGGAAATGCAGCGAATCTATGGTCAGGCATGGATCTACGTCGGCCATGAAAGCCAGGTCAAAAACGTCGGTGACTACCACACCACACGCATCGGCGATCAGGACGTGATTTTGGTTCGCGGTGCTGATAAAAACGTCAATGTGCTCTACAACCGTTGCCCGCACAAAGGCGCCAAGCTGGTGGCCGAAGGCGACGGCAACGTCGGCAAGTTCTTCCGCTGCCCTTACCACGCCTGGACCTTCAAACTGGACGGCCAGCACCTTTCGGCACCGTTGAAGAACGGCTTCGAAGGCACCTGCTTCAACCCCCGGCACCCGGACTTTTCAATGGTGAGCCTGGCGCGGGTCGACAGCTATCGGGGCTTCGTGTTCGCCAGCCAGATCGATCATGGTCCAGACCTGAAAAGCTTTCTCGGCGGCGTGATCACTTCCATCGACAACCTCTGCGATCGCTCGCCAGTGGGTGAAGTCGAAGTGGCCGGCGGTATTTTTCGGGTCATGCAGCGTTCCAACTGGAAAGTCTTCTACGAAAACCTCCACGACACCATGCACGCTCGCGTCACGCATGAGTCCTCGGTGGACGCGGCCCGCAGCGAGGCCGAATCCTTGGGAGAAATGCCATTCGAACTGCTGATCATGGACGGCAACGGCGAGCCTTACGATTTCTGGGAGAAGCTCGAACTGCGCGCCTACAACAATGGACATGGTTACATGGAAGCGATCTTCGACCCGGCGGCGGCCGAGCGCGACGAAGTGTCCAAGGCCCACTTCGAATGCCTGAGCGATGCCTATGGCGAAGAACGCGCCCGAGGCATCATGGGGATGAATCGCCACAACACCGTGATCTACGGCAGCGGCTCGCCCCACACCGTGTTCATGCAGTTCCGGGTGATCCGGCCGATGGCCGTCGACCGCACCCTGGTGGAAATCCAGACGTTCCGCTGCAAAGGCGCTCCGGATGCCGTATTTGACCGGGCGCTGACGTACGCCAACGTCATCAACTCGCCCTCCTCCAACGTCATGCCCGACGACGTCGAAGTTTATGCCCGCTGTCAGGAGGGCAACATGACCCGTGGCGGTGAATGGATCAGCATGCATCGTTATGTCGGCACCGACCGCTTGCTGCCCGATGGCGCGGTCTCGACCAATGGCACCAGCGAGCTGCCGATGCGTAACCAGTTCGCCGCCTGGAAGCACTACATGACCGCCACCCTGATCGCCAAGGAGAGCACCCATGCTGCTTGATCGCACCTTCGACGTCTCGACTCACGCCCTGATCCCGGCCCAGGTACCCAACGAAACCTTGCGCGAGATCGAGCAGTTCCTCTATCGCGAAGCACGCCTGCTGGATGAGCGCCGCTTCTGGGAGTGGGACCAACTGTTTACCGATGCGGGCATGTACTGGGTGCCGCACCTGCATGGGCAGGCCGACCCTTTCGAGCACATTTCGCTGTTCTGGGAAAACCGCATGCTGCGCGAAGTGCGCATCCGCCGGGTAGAGAACATACGCAACTGGTCGCAGCAACCACCGACCCGCACGGCTCATCTGGTGGGCAATGTGATGGTCGAAGGACTCGACAGCCAAGGGCTGCTGGTGGTGAGCGCGACGTTCCAGGTCAGCGAATGGCGTCTTGAACAACGCCAGTTGGCCGGGCGCTACACCTACAAGCTGGCCAGTCAGGACAGCGGCGGCTGGAAAATCCAGCTCAAACGGGTTGACCTGATCAACTGCAACGATGTGTTCGCCAACCTTGAGGTCTTTGTCTGATGGGGCGCCCGACCGTATTGGCCCTGCATTATCAGAATGACGTCTTGCATCCTGACGGCCGCATCCGGGTCGGGCTCGCAGCCGATGATCCGGCACGTGACGCCGTGCTGGACGCCGCCATCAGGCTGCAGCAAGGTGCCCGCGCACGGGGCTGGCCGATCATTCATGTGCGCGTGGCGTATCGCCCGGACTATGCCGACCTGGTACAGAACGCGCCGATCCTGCGTGCCGTCGCGGCCAGTGGTGCCGTCCAGGAAGGCACTTGGGGCGCGCAGTTCCATGACGCGTTGCAACCGCTGGAAGGCCCGGACGAGTTCGTCGTCACTCATACCCGCATCAACGCGTTTTACGGCACACCGCTGGACACCCTGTTGCGTCAGCTCGAAACGCGACAGTTGCTGATCGCCGGCGTCGCCACCCACTCGGTGGTGGAAAGCACGGTACGGCATGCCGTCGATTGCGGTTTCGAGGTCACGGTGCTCGCCGACGCCTGCGCCGCCGCCCGCCCCGCGACTCATCTGGCGGCGCTGGACAGCATGCGGTTTATCGCCACTGTCACGGATGTCGCAAGCTCTCTGGAGTCAATGCCATGAAGTCCATTCCTACTGCCAACCTGCAAGGTCAGGTGGCGATTGTCACGGGCAGCACCCAGGGCCTGGGTACTGACATTGCTCGTCAACTGTTAAACGCCGGCGCCAGCGTCATGCTGGTCGGCCGCAACCGTGACACCGGGGCGGCACTGGCCAGTGAGTTGGGTGAGCGGTGTCGCTTTGTCGCCTGCAATGTCGAACTGGACGAGGATATCGACGACTGTATCGACACAACGCTGGCCGCCTTCGGCCGTCTCGACATTCTGGTCAATAACGCCTGTGTCTACGACGATCAGGGGCTACAGTCAGACCGCGAGCAATGGTTGAACACCCTCAACATCAACCTGGTGTCGGCGGCAATTTTCGTACAGAAAGCCACGCCACACATGAATGAAGGCGGCACGGTGATCAACATCGGAAGCACCGGCGGTAAGTTCGGCGCGGCCGGGCGAGCCCTGTACCCGGCGTCCAAGGCCGGATTGCTGCAGCTGACCCGAAACCTTGCGGTGAGCCTGGCACCGGCTTCGATCCGGGTCATCAGCGTCTCGCCGGCCTGGACCTGGTCGCCATCGGTGGCGAACCTGAGCGGCGGCGACCTTGCAGTGGCCGACCGTGTAGGGGCTACCTTTCACCCGCTTGGGCGCGTCGGGCGCGGCGAGGAGATTGGCCAGGTGGTCGCCTTTCTGTGCAGCCATGGCGCGTCCTGGATTACCGGGGTGGACATTCCGGTGGACGGCGGTTTCTCGATCCTCGGCCCCGATCAGGGCCTCTCGCCCCGCGTGTGGTTCGAGCGTTTGCGTGACCCGGCCTGAATCGCTCGACAGCTCCCATTGAACAACGCCAATAAAACCTGATGATGAGTCGATAACGAGGTAACACCATGGGCAAGATGATCACCGTAAAAGCCAGCGACGGCAGCGGCAGCTTCACCGGTTACCTGGCGCTACCCGCCAGCGGCAAGGGCCCCGGCGTGGTAATCGGCCAGGAAATTTTCGGCATCAACGCCAACATGCACGAAGTGGCCGATTTTTACGCCGAGGAAGGGTATGTAGCCCTTGTGCCGGACCTGTTCTGGCGACTGGAACCGGGCGTAGAACTGGGCTACACCGAAGCCGACTTCGCCCGTGCCATCGAGCTGTTTCAGCGCATGGACGTGGACAAGGCTGTCGATGACATCGACGCCAGTTTCAAGGCACTCAGCGATTTGCCCGAAGTCGAGGACGTCGGTTTCGGCTATGTGGGTTTCTGCATGGGCGGCAAGCTGGCCTACCTGACGGCGACGAGAACCGACGCCGCCTGCTCGGTGGGCTATTACGGCATGGGCATTGAACAGTTGCTCGACGAAGCCGACAACATCAAAGGCCGCCTGGTGCTGCACTTCGCCGAACAGGATGGCTACTGCGATGCCAATGCCCGCCTGCAGATCAGTCAGCGCCTGGGCAGCCACAACAACGTCGAGATTTACACCTACCCCGACGTCGACCATGCCTTCGCCCGCAACGGTGGCATGCACTATAACAAGCCAGCCGCGTTGATGGCCCATCAGCGCAGCATCGCAGCGCTCAAGCAGGCAATCGGCCCGAATTACAACCTGTCCGAGCTGTGGGAAAAGCACATCGAATTCGAGTTTGCCGTTCGCGATGTCCCGGCGACCATGGCGACCATGGTTGCCGAACCTTACGTCAACCACATTCCGACCATGACTGGTGGCGTGGGCTACCGCGAATTGAGCCGTTTCTATCAGAACCATTTTGTCCATGCCAATCCGCCGGACATGAAGCTGGTGCCCATCTCTCGCACTGTTGGCGCCTCGCAAATCGTCGACGAGTTCGTGATGTGTTTCACCCACACCAGCGAAATCGACTGGATGCTGCCCAACGTCGCACCGACTGGTCAATACGTCGAAATACCGATGCTCGGGGTCATCAAGTTCCGTGGTGACAAGCTGTGTCACGAACACATTTATTGGGACCAGGCCAGCGTTCTGGTGCAGGTCGGCCTGCTCGACCCCACCGGGCTGCCCGTGGCCGGTATCGAAACGGCGAAGAAACTGCTCGACGAACAACGGCCGTCCAATACGCTAATGGGCAAATGGGCGGACAGCACCGAACAGTAATCGAACACTGCCCCTTGTAGGAGCGAGCTTGCTCCTACAAGGGGCAGCGTTTGATTATCTGATGGCAGCCGTCTGATGCGGGAGTTCGCCAAAGCGTTCACGGTAATAACGGGCGAAACGCCCGAGATGGCCAAAGCCATGTTCCAGGGCGACTTCGGTAATGCTCACGTCGCAACGACCGAGCAAACGATCACGCACCGCTTCAAGCCGCAGGTTGCGCAACCGCTCCATGGGCGTTTGTCCGTAACAGCGCTGGCACAGGGTGTTGAGGCTGCGCTCGCTCATCCCCGCCGCAGCTGCCAGTTCGCCCAAGGATAGTGCGTCACCCAGACGACTGCGCATCAAGTCTTCGATCTTATGCAACTGCCGCAAGGCCTGGCGCTGTGCCGGCGACTCAACGACCGCCATCGGCGACCCGTCGACTTTCGGTGGATGGGTCAGCAGGAACAGCGGCAGGCTTTCTTCCAGATGTCGCAACCAGTGCGCATGCACCGGCTCGCCCGCGCTGGCCCCCAGTTGCTCAAGCAAATCATCGACCAAACGCAACCAGCCACGCGCCTGACCGGTGTCGAGCCGGTACGCGGGTGGCAAGCTGAAATCGGCGGCCAGCCCGCCTTCGTCCACCAGCCGTTCCTGCATCAGCCTCAACAATGAGCGCGGCACCTTGAGCAGCAACTGTTCGCAGCCACTGTGCCAGACCAGTCGCGCCTGTCGATTGGGCGAAAGCACGGCCACCTGACCCGCCTCCAGCTCCAGCTCCAGCCCGTCGCACTCGATACTCGCCCGCCCGCGCAAAGGCATCTGCATCAAGACGAAATCGGTAAAAGGCCGTGGCCGTACCTCAACCTCGGCGCCATAACGCAGGACAAACAATTGGCAACGCCCCACTTCAGCGCGAAAAAACGCCGTGTCGACATTGCCGCTGCGCCAACTCAGATCGTGTTCGACCAACTCACGGGCGAGCAGCCGATGACTTTCTTGCCGCGAGCGGCTGGTAAAGACCGGTGTCTGGCACAACCTCGACAGATCAAGCCCCGTGCCAGCGCCTGGCATAGGGTGAACCGATAGCCCAGCCATGGCTCAAAGCGACCGGTTTCGGCGAGCTTCGTTACGTTGCAGGGTAGTGCTCGGGGTTTCATCGAACAGCTTGCGATACTCGCTGGAGAACCGTCCCAAGTGGGTGAATCCCCACCCCATGGCGATCACCGAAATGTTGCGCGCCGAATTGTCCTCGAGGATTTCCTGGCGCACAGCACCCAGCCGGTGCTTCTTCAGATACGCCATCGGCGACATGCCGAAGTATTTCTTGAAACCTTCGAACAGCTTGAACCGCGACACACCGGAAATCGCCTCAATGTCTTCCAGGTGCAGCGCTTCGCGGGCATTTTCGTGGATGTACTGCTTGGCGCGAATCAGGTAGTGCGGCAACTTGACGCCGAGCACATCGCGCAACTCTTCGGAGTAGTTATTCGGCTGGGCGAGGATCAACCCCTTGATCAGCGAACTCTCGATGTCGCGTGTGAAAAACGTCTGGTCATACAGCTCGCGGCTGCGCTCCAGTTCGCCGATAAAGTAGCGCGCCATGCGCCACCAGGAGGCAGAAGAACCGTTGACGGCGTCCATCACCGGTTCGAAACGCAAGGGGGTTTCCAAGGGTCGCTGCAACATGTCTTCAAGGGATTTGCGCATGGCCGCGCGGGTTATGACGACCTGGATCTTGCGGCAATCACCGTTGATCGTCAGTTCCTGGTTTTCGTGAGGCGACACGATGATTGCGCAGTCCCGATCAGACGTTACCTGACAGCCGCTCTTGCTCAAGTGCTGTTCACCGACGAGGGGCAGACTGAGGCTGTAGCTGCTCAGGTGTTCGGCGTCTTCGATGCCGACCGTGACGTCGGTGCCGTACTCGATCATCCCCAGCGTGGTGGACATAGATTTGAGTACATTGCCGCTGTGATGGAACTGAATGCGATTGGGATGGCTGGTCTTGAGCAGATGCGGCCCACAGATCCCGGCCATCCACTGCCGCGCACCATTGAGGTCATAACGCTCGATACGAATGTCACGAACATGTACATCAGGACTTGTACTCATCACGGGGCACCCACGGCTGTTTTATGAACGCGCTCTAACGGCACGCCTCTGTTTGAAAGAGCAATCTTCATGCCGCGTGCCTACCTCCGAGGGCCGGCCGAAATACACGGATAACATTCACCGAATAATCGGATAGGGACAGTGCATCGCCAGGACCGTCCATGCCCCTGAACGCCCTTCTCACGCCGTAAACACAGGTATGGCGCTGCAAAAAAGAGCAGACGCCCACCGGTCGGCACAATAGGCATGCATTGAACACCAGGCGTGATTGGGTATTACCTGCCCAGATGAGCAGGCAGGTGTTACCCCCTGGAATTGTTGAAGCGCAGAAGCCCGAAGTCTTGCTCGGGTGGGGCTGATCGCTTACCAGAATTTCCAGGTGTAGGTGGTGATAAGGCGGTTTTCGTCGAAGTCATTACCGTGTCGGAACTTGACGTTGATGTTGCGCAGTTCGACGCCAAGGTTCTTCAGCGGGCCTTCCTGAACCACGTAGGACAGGTAGATATTTCGCTCCGATTCGCTGTTGTCGCTGAGGGCGCCGCGATCGATGTCGGTGCCGCGCATGTAACGCGTCATCAGCTTCAAACCCGGCACACCCACACCAGCGAAATCGAAGTCATAGCGTGCCTGCCAGGATTTTTCGTTGGGTTTGACGAAAGCGATGGCGGACCAGTTCACCAGGTAAGGCTGCGGCGCGTAACCATTCAGGGTCGGGAACGTGCTGTCGCCGAGCATCCGCTGATAACCCAGGCCAAAGGAGTGTGCACCTTTGCGCACGGTGGTCATGGCGCCATAGGAGCGGTTATCGATGCGACCGTACAGGGCGTCGCCATCTTCCTTGTTGTTGAAATAACGCAAATCGGTTTTCAAAGCGTAACCGCCGCCCAGGTCTGCCAGGTAGGTTGCACCCAGATAATGCTGGCGATAGATGTCTTCCAACTGACCGTAGAAATAGGTCCCGGTCAGCGCCGGCGTGAACGCGTAGCTGGCACCGCCAAAGTTCAAACCGTCGCTGCGGCGTTGTACGTCAGGCCCGTTGAACAAGTACATTTTTTCGCTGTTGGAGGATTCGCGACCGCTGATTTCGGTCAAGCGCCCGCCCGTCAGCGTCAGCTTGTCCACCTCCTTGGACTCGATCAGGGTGCCGTGATACGTGGTGACCAGTTGCCGCGAATCGTCGGTGTAGGCCACCGGCAGCGTTGGCCGATGCTCACCGTATTTCAACTCGGTTTTGGAATGGCGCACCTTCGCAGTGTAGCCGCCACGGCCATAGTCGGTCGCTTGCTCTTGCTTGCTGACGCTATAGGGAATGATGCTGTCAGGCCCCCTGCCACCACCGCCGTCGAGCCGGTAGGCGTACTGCATCGAAGCATCCAGGCCAAACTGCAGCGGCCCCTCGGTGTAGCCCGAGATGAAGCGCAGGTCGAAGCCCTGGGTCCAGCTGCCGACGCGGGAATTCTTCGGGTTTTCGCCCTTGAAGTCGCGATCGATATAAAAGTTGCGCAAGCCCAGCGCCAAATGGCTGTCCTCAACGAAATCCGCCTGGGCCATCATCGGTGTAATTATTCCGGCCAGGCTGGCCGTCTGCACGCAACAGGTAAACCAACTCGCTTGAAACATAACTTATCCCCTCTTATTTAATGTGCGAACACATCAAGTAGCGGCGCGACCAAAGTGATCACTCCAATAGTTGGCAGTTGTTTCTTTATTAAAATATTCAGCATGAGTCGTTATGGTTGATGTCGATCCGGCGAGACAGCCGATACGCATCGAGAACGATTAGGCAGCATTGGCGCCAGAGTCTCTATCCTGTTAATTCGAGACTCATATCCGCTTACTTCGATTTATCAATCTCTCCTCGTTCGCCCTACCGCTCCCAGCCAGCTATGTATGAGCCAACGCACGCTGGCCAATTTTATGGACTGTGTTTGCCGACTAAGCGGATAGACCCCGACGCGGGCAACTTATTTAATGCAGACACGAGCAACTTATTGAACGCACGAATTATCCCGATGCAACGAGGTATCGATTAATGAGCAGTGCCAAAAGCGTCGAACAGTGGAAAAGTTTTATTGAAGGCTGCCTGGACTTCCGGCCAGCGGAAGGCATCTTCCGAATTGCCCGGGATATGTTTACCGAGCCAGATTTGTTTGATCTGGAAATGGAACTGATCTTCGAGAAAAACTGGATCTACGCCTGCCACGAAAGCGAAATCGCCAACAAGCATGATTTCATGACCATGCGCGCCGGGCGTCAGCCGATGATCATCACCCGCGACGGCGACGGCCAACTCAACGCACTGATCAACGCCTGCCAGCACCGGGGCACAACCCTGACCCGCGTCGGCAAGGGCAACCAGTCCACCTTCACCTGCCCGTTCCATGCATGGTGTTACAAAAGCGATGGTCGCCTGGTCAAGGTCAAGGCGCCAGGTGAATATCCGGAAGGCTTCGACAAAGCCACCCGAGGCCTGAAAAAAGCCCGCATCGAAAGCTACAAAGGGTTTGTGTTTGTCAGCCTCAATGTAGAAGGCACTGACTCGCTGCAAGACTTCCTCGGCGACGCCAAGGTGTTCTTCGACATGATGGTCGCCCAGTCGCCCACCGGTGAACTGGAAGTGCTGCCGGGCAAGTCCGCCTACACCTACGACGGCAACTGGAAACTGCAGAACGAAAACGGTCTGGACGGTTATCACGTCAGCACCGTGCACTACAACTACGTGGCCACCGTGCAGCATCGCCAGCAGGTCAATACCGAGAAAGGCCTGGCCGGGGCTGACACCCTGGATTACAGCAAGCTCGGCGCTGGCGACAAGGAAACCGACGACGGCTGGTTTGCCTTCCACAACGGCCACAGCGTGCTGTTCAGCGATATGCCCAACCCGGCAGTACGTCCCGGTTACAACACAATCATGCCGCGCCTGCTCGAGGAGTACGGTCAGGGCAAGGCCGAATGGATGATGCACCGGCTGCGCAACCTGAACATCTACCCGAGCATGTTCTTCCTCGACCAGATCAGCTCGCAGCTGCGCATTATTCGTCCGATCGCCTGGAACAAGACCGAGATCAACAGCTTCTGCCTGGGCGTGGTCGGCGAGTCGGATGCCGATCGGGAAAACCGCATTCGTCAGTTCGAAGACTTCTTCAACGTGTCCGGCATGGGCACCCCTGACGACCTGGTGGAATTTCGCGAAGCCCAGCGCGGTTTCCAGGCACGTCTGGAGCGCTGGAGCGACATTTCCCGTGGCGTGGGCAAATGGGTCGAGGGGGCGACGCCCAACAGCGAAACCATTGGCATCTCACCGGCGCTGACCGGCACCGAGTTCACCCATGAAGGCCTCTACGTCAATCAACATGGCAACTGGCAGCGCTTCATGCTCGAAGGTCTGGCGCGCAAAGCCGCCGAAGAGCAACCGTTGAAACTGCGTGAGGTGTGAACATGAATTCGCAACTGCAATACCGCATCGAGCAATTTTTCTACCGCAACGCTGAAGCCTGCGACGCCCAGGACTGGGATACGTACTTGTCGATGTTCAGCGACGACAGCGAGTTCCACCTGCCGCAATGGGACTCGGAGCATGTCTACACCACCGACCCGAAAAAAGGCATGTCGCTGATTTACTACCCCAACCGTGGCGGCCTCGAAGACCGGGTGTTCCGTATTCGCACCGGCAAGGCTGCATCGACCATTCCGATGCCGCGCACCCTGCACCTGATCAGCAATGTGAGGATTGCGCCACTGGACAACGATGAGCTGGAGGTGCGGGTCAGCTGGCACACCCTCTACTACCGCTTGCAAACCGCCGAGCAGTTCTTCGGTCGCGCCACCTACCGCCTGCGGCCCGATGGCGAGAGCTGGAAGATCAGCCGCAAGCATGTGGTGCTACTCAACGACACGATCAACTCGGTGCTCGATTTTTATCACCTCTGACTGGCGGAAATCTGGATTATGAGTCACAAGGTCGCGTTCAGTTTTGCCGATGGCAAAACCTTGTTCTTCCCGGTGCAGAACAATGAAATCCTGCTCGATGCGGCGCTGCGCAACGGCATCAATATCCCGCTCGACTGCCGGGAAGGCGTGTGCGGGACATGTCAGGGACGCTGCGAGTCGGGCCAGTACAGTCAGGACTATGTCGACGATGAAGCGCTGTCGGCCGACGACCTGCGCCAGCGCAAAATGCTGACCTGCCAGACCCGCGTCCAATCCGATGCAGCGTTCTACTTCGACTTCGCCTCCAGCCTGTGCAATGCGCCGGGCCCGGAGCGGCTCAAGGGCATCGTGCGGGCCGTCGAGCAGGTATCGCCAAATACCGCGATCCTGCATCTGGACGCCGGAGCCGATGGCCAGCAACTGGACTTTTTGCCCGGCCAGTACGCTCGACTGCAAGTGCCGGGCACAGACGGCCAGCGCTCCTACTCATTCGCCAACCGCCCCAATGGCAGCAACCAGTTGCAGTTCCTGATCCGGCTGCTGCCTGACGGGCTGATGAGCAATTACATCCGCGAGCGCAGCCTGATCGGCGACGAGATCATGCTGGAAGCCCCCCTCGGTGCCTTTTACCTGCGCCACGTCGACAAGCCGTTAGTGTTTGTCGCCGGCGGCACCGGGCTCTCGGCGTTCCTGGGCATGCTCGATGAACTCGCGGAGCGTGGTGGGTGCGGGCATCCGGTGCATCTGTACTACGGCGTGCGTAACGCCGCCGACCTTTGCGAAACCGCGCGCATCGCAGCCTACGCAGAGCGTATTCCCGGTTTTCGCTTCACCCCGGTCATCAGCGATCCATCCCCGGACTGGAGGGGAAAACGCGGCTACATCACCGAGCATTTCGACCTCGCCGAGTTTCGTGATCAGGACCTGGACATGTACCTCTGCGGCCCACCGCCGATGGTCGAGTCGATCAAGCAATGGCTGGCTGGCCAAGCGCTGGACCAGACGCGCCTGTACTACGAGAAATTCACCGAAAGCAACACCTGACACTGGAACCCACAGCCAAAACAAATTTCCAGGCACCCGGATTTTTTTTACTGCCCTCAACTAACAACTACGTCACGCGCGATGCGGACTTCATTAAAGGCGGCACTATGAAAAAACTACTCGTGGGTACACTGCTGGCGGCCAGCTGCGTGACCAGTCTGCTGGTCCAAGCCCAAGACCCGGTGCGCATCGGTTTTATCACCACCCTCTCAACCCCCGCCGGTTATCTGGGCGAAGACTCCCGCGATGGCTTCCAGCTGGCCATCGATCAGGAGGACGGAAAACTCGGCGGTGTGCCCGTAAACCTGCTGGTTGAGGACGACGGACTGCAACCGGCGCGCGCCAAGCAGATCATCGACCGGATGAGCCTGGACGGCATTTCGCTGTACACCGGCGTAATTTTTTCCAATGTGCTGGCGGCGGTGGTCAACACGGCGACCAAGGACGGTTTCTACATCAGCAACAACACCGGCCCTTCGAGCCTGGCCGGCAAGCAGTGCAAACCCAACTACTTCGTGGCCTCGTACCAGAACGACACGATCCATGAGATGGCCGGTGTCGCGGCCAATGAGCTGGGCTACAAAAAGATGGTCATCCTGGCCCCCAACTACCAGGGCGGACGCGATGCGCTGGAAGGCTTCAAGCGCACGTACAAAGGTGAGGTCACCGAGATCTACACCAAGCTCAACCAACTGGATTTCTCGGTCGAACTGGCCCGGGTGCGTTCGCTGGCGCCGGATGCGATTTTCGAGTTCCACCCCGGCGGTGCAGGCATCAACTTCGCCAAGCAATACGGCAGCTCGGGCCTGAGCAAAACCATCCCGATGGTAGTGCCTGTGTTCTCCATGGACGAACGCATGCTCGCCGCCACCGGCGATGTCGCCAAAGGCATGAACATCGTGACCTTGTGGAACCCTGGATCGAACAACCCGGCCAACCAGGCGTTCGTCAAAGCGTTCAGCGAAAAATACAAGCGCGTGCCAACGGTATATGCCGCTCAGACCTATGACACGGCGCGTCTGATCGGTGCAGCACTGAAGAGTGTGGGCGGCAACATGAAAGACCCCGAAGCCTTTCGAAACGCACTGCGCAACGTCAAGTTCAACTCGATCCGTGGCGATTTCGCTTTCGGCAAAAACCAGCATGCGGTCATCGACTGGTACTTGCTGCGCATAGAAGCCGATGCCAACGGCAAGCTGATTCAGGTGCCGGTGCAGACTATCGCCAAATCGCAAGTGGACAGCTTCGCCGCCGAATGCGCCCTGTGATCCGACCTTTCGGTCTCGTGCCTGGCAGCGTCGGCTGCCGGCGCTTTTCGTAGGATTCCCCAGCATGCTGTTACTTGAACAAATTCTGAACGGCCTGCAATACAGCGCCTTGCTGTTTTTGCTCGCCTCCGGCCTGACGCTGATCTTCGGCATCATGGGCGTCATTAATCTGGCCCATGGCGCCTTCTACATGGTCGGGGCGTTCTGCGCCGCCTACACCGCTTCGCTCAGCGGCTCGTTCTGGCTTGCCGGGCTGGCGGCGGTGATTGGCTCCGCACTGTACGGGCTGCTGATTGAAACCAGCATCATGCGCCGTCTCTACACCCGCGATCACCTCGACCAGGTGCTGGCCACCCTGGCCGTGGTGTTTTTCACCAACGAGTTGATCACCGTGCTGTTCGGTCGCAGTCCGCCGGCCATGCCGACACCCGAGTGGTACGGCACCTTCGTCGAAGTCCTGCCAGGGTTGATGTACCCGGTCAGCCGCCTGCTGTTCATCGCTGCCGGGGCCTTGGTGGCGATTGCCATGTGGCTGCTGATCAACCATACCCGCTTGGGGATGCTGATACGTGCCGGGGCCGACGATCACGAGATGGTCGGTGCATTGGGCGTGAACATCGCGCGCCTCTACACCCTGGTATTTGTCTTCGGCTGTGTGCTCTGCGGGCTCGCCGGCTTCATGGCCGCCCCGCTGCTGTCGGTGGAAATCGGCATGGGCGAAAAAGTCCTGATCACCACGTTTGTCGTGATCGTCGTCGGCGGTGTCGGCTCAGTGCGCGGCGCGCTCGCCGGTGCCTTGCTGATCGGCATGGTCGACGGCCTCGGGCGAGCGTATATCCCGCAATTGCTCGACCAACTGTTGCCTGCCGAAGTCAGCGGCACCTTGAGTGGCGGGCTTATTTCCGCCAGTGCCTACATCGTCATGGCCGTCGTCCTGCTGGTCCGTCCACGCGGCCTGTTGCCCGCCCGCGCCTGAGGAGAACTACATGTCCCGTCGAGTCCTTATCGATCTGCTCTGCCTGGCGACGTTCGCCCTCCTGCCGCTGCTTGCGTCGTTGTTGCACGAACCCTTTCTGGTCAGCCTGTTCACGCGTCTGGCGATCTACGGCATGGCCGCCGCCAGCCTGGACCTGTTGATCGGCTATGGCGCGATGATCAGCTTCGGTCATGCGGCGTTCTTTGGTCTGGGCGGCTACGTGGTCGGCGTCATCGGTTTCCACACGTCCCAGGCCATGCCGCTGTGGGGCTGGGACGGCTCTGACAGTGCGCTGATCGTCTGGCCGCTGTCGCTGCTGGTCTGCGCGCTGTTTGCCCTGGTGGTCGGCTATCTGTCGCTGCGTACCAGCGGTGTGCAGTTCATCATGATTACGTTGGCGTTCGGCCAGATGCTGTATTTCCTCCTCAGTTCGCTGTCGTTATACGGCGGCGACGACGGCATCCTGCTCAACCAGCGCAATACGCTACCGGGAGTGGATCTGGAAAATCCGGTGCAGTTCTACTACCTGTGCCTGGGGCTTCTGGTGGCCTGGCTGCTGTTCTGTCGGCGGCTGGTCAACTCGCGCTTCGGCTATGTACTGCGGGGCCTGAAGCAAAGCGAACGGCGCAGCATCAGCCTGGGTTTGCACCCGTTGCGCTACCGGCTGAGCGCCTTCGTCATCGCCGGCGTCGGGGGTGGTCTGGCCGGGATCTTGTGGGCCAATTACGCGATGTTCGTCAGCCCGGACATGGGCGCCTGGCACAAGTCCGGCGAATTGATGGCGATGGTCATTCTTGGCGGCGTGGGCACCCTGCTCGGACCGGTGCTCGGCGCTGCGGTGTATCTGGGACTGGAGCAGGTATTGAGCCTCTGGACCGAGCACTGGCTGCTGATCTTCGGTCCGTTGTTGCTGGTCGTGGTGCTGTTCGGCAAAAAAGGTCTGTACGGCCTGCTGCTCAGTCCGTGGCCGCAATGGCGCAAGCCTCCGGTGCCACACGCTCCGCCCGCCATTGCCAACAGAGAGGTACGCTCATGATCCCGCAACTGTCGATCCAGGATCTGGAAAAAACCTTTGGCGCGGTCAAGGCCACCAACGGTGCGAGCTTCGATATCGCCCCTGGGGAATTGCACGCCATCATCGGCCCCAATGGCGCCGGCAAGTCGACGCTGATTTCGCAGATCGCCGGGGAGATACGCCCGGACAAGGGACGGATTTTCCTCAACGGTCAGGACATCACCGCTGTGCCCGCCCATCAACGCCCCCGCCTCGGCCTGGCGCGCGCCTTTCAGGTCAGCCAGCTGTATCCGGAATTCACCCTGCTGGAAAACGTCGCGGTCGCGATCGCCGCCCGCGATGGCAAGACCTTCGGCATGTGGAAACCTCTGAGCAGTGACCGCCACCTGCTGGGCCCAGCAGCGGACTATCTGCAACGCGTCGGCCTCGCGGCACGTGGCCAGGCACTGGTCCGCGAGTTGTCCCACGGCGAACGGCGGCAACTGGAAATCGCCCTGGCGCTGGCCCAGGAAGCTTCGGTGTTGTTGCTCGACGAACCGATGGCAGGAATGGGGGCAGAGGAATCGGCTCGCATGACGCAATTGTTGCTCGAACTCAAGGGTCGCTACGCGATCCTGCTGGTCGAACACGACATGGACGCCGTGTTCGCCCTGGCGGATCGCATTACCGTGCTGGTCTATGGCCAGACCATCCTGACCGGCAGCGTCGAACAGATTCGCAACGACCCGCAAGTACGTGCCGCCTACCTGGGAGAAGAACATGCTTGAAGTGACGGGATTGCAGGCGGGCTATGGCCTGAGCCAAGTGCTGTTCGACATGCACTTGAAGATCGAACAGGGCCAGGTCGTCTCGCTGATCGGGCGCAATGGCATGGGCAAGACCACCACGGTCAAGTCGATCATGGGTCTGCTCAAGCCTACCGCCGGCAGCGTCCTGATTCACGGTCGGGAGATGCGCGGCGCCCCGCCCTACCGCATCGCCCAGGCCGGACTGGGACTGGTGCCCGAAGGCCGGCGCGGTTTTGGCAGCCTGAGCGTGCGCGAAAACCTGTTGGCCACGGCGACCCGTGGCAAGTGGGACCTGGCGCGCATCTACCAGTTGTTTCCACGACTACAGGAGCGCCAGGGTCAGCTGTCGAAAACGCTATCGGGCGGCGAACAGCAGATGATGGTGGTCGCCCGCGCCCTGCTGACCAACCCGCAACTGTTGATTCTCGACGAGGCCACCGAAGGCCTGGCGCCGATCATTCGCGAAACCATCTGGAGCTGTCTGGCGAGTTTGAAAGCCGAGGGTGAGACGATTCTCGTGATCGACAAAAACCTCAAGGAAATGGCGCGGGTGGTCGACTGTCACCACATCATCGAAAAGGGTCGACAGGTTTGGCAGGGTACCCCGGTGCAACTGGCGGCAACACCTGAGTTGTCCCAGCGTTACCTGGGTGTTTGAACACAACTTCAGCAGGCCCGATATCTGATCACCACATCGATCTGTAGGAGCCGGCTTGCTGGCTCCTACAGGGGAACGCGTGAGTGTCCGTTAACGGGGCTCATTGCAGCGGTGAAAAGCTCGCCGGCAGGTAGATCGTCGAGTGCATGTCGCGCAGTTGCGGGCCTGAATTTTCCGGCGGCCAGACGCCGTCCTGTACGGCACGGGTGCGCACGTCCAGGCGTTGTTCGAGCGAGTCGTAAGGCCAGATGTGCAGGTATCGCGGCAACTGACCGTCGGTGGCGTAGAAGGCTGCATACATCGGGGAGTAGTGCGCGCTGGTTCGCGGCCCTACCGCTTTTTCCCAGCCCTTGAGCGTGGGTGCCAGGCCCGATGGCACGAGGTCGTATACGCGAAGTTCGTAGAACGGCCCGTGGCGCCCAGCAGGCAGCGGCTGGATAAAGGGAAACAACGTGTAGTTTTCCACGCGCATGTCCGTCAGATACGCCTCTATGCCAAACGCGTCGGCACTCGACAGATAACGTTCGCGCTCAGCCTGGCGAGACGTCTCGTCGGTAAAACCACGCAACACCGCGATCTGATTCAGCGGGCCGATTTCCGACGCCCAGCAGCCGACCAGTTTCACTGCGGCGTCATCGACGGCCAGGCGCTGCTCCAGACAAGCCATGGCAGTGGCGACAGTGCGCACCCGCAAGGTGAACGTGATCAATTCGTACAGCTTCATGACAACCTCGATTCAGGACCAGACAAATGCATGGATGACCTGCATCCACCACGATAAAACCGACGCAGCCATAACGGCGCGTCGGTTGCGCAACCCAGTCGTGAAGCTGTCGCGATCACACGTCAGCTCCGCGCTCAGGACGTTGCCACGCCACCGTTGAACACCGGCGACAGCCCCATCAACTCAAGCTTGCGGGTGAACTCACCCAGCCTCTGCAGTTTGTAGGCCTCCAGGTCAACGTCCTGGTAATCATAAAAACCCTGACCTTCACGCAGCCCGTTCCGCCCTTGCGCCATGTTCTCGGCAATGACTTTGGGTGGCAGGAAACGCGGATCGATGGCTTCAGCCAGATAATGGGAGGCATAAAACAGAATGTCGCCGCCGCCCCAGTCGATGAACTCAAGCATCCCCAGCACAGAGAAACGCAGACCGAAACCGACGCGAATCGCGGTATCGATATCCTCGGCGCTGGCCACTCCCTCCTCGACCATTCGCGCCGCTTCATTCATCGCCAGTGCCTGGATTCTCGGCACGATGTAACCGGCTGCCGGGGAGCATTGCACGGGAACTTTGCCAATTCGCTTGAGCAATGCCATCAGGCGTTGCACCACCTGCGGGCAGGTGTCCTCGCTGCGGCTGACTTCGACTAGCGGCATCAGGAACGCCGGGTTCAGCCAATGGGCATTGACGAAGCGTTGCGGGTGCGTAACCAGTGCCGCCAACTGCGTCACCAGAAAGGTCGACGTTGTCGATGCAATCACTGTTTCATCGCCACATGCCGCACTCAGCCAAGCGAACGTCAGGGCCTTGAGTTCAAGCACTTCAGGCACTGCTTCGAACACGACGGCGGCACTGTGCAAATCGTCGCCACTGCCCTCGCGATCACTCAAGCGTAAATGGCTCATCGCCTGTTCGACTTGTGCCGGATCGAGTGTTCCCAGGCGTGCAAGCGTCGCCAGTTCGCCGCGCAAGTGGCCCTCGATCTGGCGGAAGTAGCGGTCCTGCGCCACGGGCTCGCGTTGCTTGATATCGATCAGGGTCACCGGCAGTCCGGCGAACATGAACGCCAAGGCAATGCCCTCGCCCATGCGCCCCGCGCCGACGATACAGATGCGTTGCGGATCGGCGCTCATGCCTGCAATCCCTGGTTCAGGCACTGCGCCATTTCGCTGCGGCTCAGTTGATCCAGCCCGAGGTTTTCCAGGGTTCGACCCTCGGCGTACAGGTCGATGCCACTGACCACCGTGGCCAGGCTCAATAGGCCCTGGGCGACCGGCGTCGGCACGCCGGCCCAGCGCCCGACCGACACCAGAAACGACAAGCCCAGTCGTGTGTCTTCAAGCATGTAGCGGTGCTTTTGCAAGTCGATGTCTTCACGCCAATCGCCGCTATCGGTCAGTTTGCCGTGAGCGCCGCGACCGTACATCCACTCATCGCCATCGGTGGCGTAATGATCGGCCAGCGGGAAATGCGGTGCGCCATAGCCCAGTACTTCACGAACGGCGATACGCTCGGCGTCGAGGGCATTGGTCACGCGACGAATCGAAGGCACGGTCCCTTCGTTGTGAATGTCCCACGTCTCGAAATGCTCAAGTGGACCCGCGTTCATAAGGATCAACGGCGGATGAATGATCGGCCCGGCGTTCATCAGCGCGCCACTGAGTGCATCTTCGATCGGTTCGACGCTGGGGTAAGCCTCGCGCAATACGGCGAACGCCGACTCGCTCAAACGACTCGGAAAAACCCCGGTCGGCAGACGGGTCGCGTAACCGCTGATCACCACCTGGTTATCGCCATGCTTGCGCGCCAGATAGGGCAAGGTGCCGGTCTCCGCAAACGCCACCTCGCTGTGATTCCCTACCTTCGCCATTGCTTGGGCGAACACCATGCTGCCGAACGTCCCCGGCGGCAGGAACACCACTTGCCCGTCGCGCAACAAGGGAGCCAGTTCGTTGGCAAGGGCTTGGTGGGAGGTCGACGGCAAGGCAATGACCAACAACTGAGCATCGGCCACGGCCTGTGCCAGATCGGCCGTCAAGGTCAAGGCATCCCCGACCTGCCCCAGACTCAAGCGTCGTTCGCCGCGAAAGTCGCGCACGAGCAGATGGCCGAGGCCTTGCAGTTTTTCCAGCGCGGCACTGTCTCGGCGCCACAACCGCACCGAATGGCCTTTCTCCGCCAACTCTATCGCTGCCGCGTAGCAACCGTGACCACCGCCGATAACACTGATATTCATGAAAGCACTCCTGTAGAAGAGCCTCGATCCTAGCAACGGCCCCGGCGAGCCACTGCCCGAAACGCGCAAGCGTCATTCCGATTCTGCAACGCAATAAACTGGTCGAGCGCGACCACAATCAGTGTGGGAGCGGGCTTGCTCGCGAAGGGGCCGGTGCATTCAACATTGATTTCGTCTGACACGCCGCCATCGCAAGTAAGCTCGCTCCCACAAATGCTCAAGCGCGTCGTCGCTCGAACACGCTGTCGCCGTCAAGGTGGTTTAGGTGGGTGCAGCCCATCAGGTTCATGGTCCGCGCCAGCTCTTCCGTCAATACGTCCAGCGCCCGGCCAGCACCGTCTTCACCTGCCACCACCACGCCGTAAAGGGTGGAGCGCCCTAGCAGCACGGCATCGGCCCCAAGCGCGAGCGCTTTGACGATGTCGCTGCCACGCCGGATCCCGCCATCCAGCAGCAGACTGAGCTTGCCTTTCGCCTGGGGCGCAATGGCCGCCAATGCGTCAAGGCTGCAGAGGGCACCGTCCAGTTGGCGGCCGCCGTGATTGGACACCACCACACCGTCGAGCCCGAGGGCGATGGCTCGTTCCACATCGGCCGGATGCAACACGCCCTTGAGCAACAGCCGCTCGCCCCATTGATCACGCAAACGCGCCAGCATGTCCCAGTCGAGCAAGGTGTCCATCTGCTTGCCGATAAACGCCATCGATCCCAAGGGATTACGCTCGCTCGGCGGCAAGTAAGGTTCAAGGTTGCCCATGCCAGGCAGCCCCGATGGCCACATCACTTGCTTGAGCCAACGCGGGTGACGGACCACGTCAAACTTGTTGCGCCATGTCAGCTGTCGCGGCCGGGCAAAACTGCGTCGGTCCCACTCGCGATTGCCTAGCACCATTGCATCACAGGTCAACACCAGAGTCCGACAACCGACAGCGGCGGCGCGCCGCAACAGGCTTTTTTGCACCACCGGATCGCGCATGGCGTAAAGCTGGAACCACAGGTCGACGCCGGGCGCCGCCGCGACGAGGTCTTCAAGTGAAGTGTTGGACGCGGTACTCAGGCTGAACGGCAAACCACGTGCCGTTGCAGCCCTGGCCAAGTGAATATCGGCATCGCGATGCAGTAGGCCGTTGTAGCCCGTCGGCCCGATCAGCATCGGCATTGGCAGCACCTTACCGAACAACGCGCGAGACGTGTCGGGAGCATGGCAGGGCACCATGGCTCTGGCGTGCAGGCCATAAGCACTGAACGCGTCGAGGTTATCCTTGAGCGTCAGTTCGGCTTCCGCGCCGCCGCTAAGGTATTCCCAGACGAAGTAAGGCACGCGTCGCCGGGCCATGTCGGCCAGTTCGGCAATGCTGTGCACACGATTCAGGTCGGAACCGGTATAGAAACGACGCATAGGTCATCCTCGTAGGGCGGATAAAACCGCTGCGAAAAAAAGCCCGGAAGGAGCGATCCGGGCGAAGGAAAACCAGTGTTGAAAACCTTTGCCCGATGCGCGGGCAAACCCGGAAGCCGCGAACAGTTCCCGGGGGATTTCAGAACTTCCAGGTGTAGGTGGTGATCAGGCGGTTTTCCTGATAGTCCGCACCCGACGCACCGCCATTGCCATAGCGCGTCTTGACGTCAATGCGGCGCCATTCGAAACCCACATCTTTGAGCGGACCGCTTTGCACCACATAGCCGAGCACGATGTTGCGTTCGCTTTCGACGTTTTGGTCGAGGGCATTGTTGCCCCGATCGATGCCGGTGCCGCGCATGTAACGCGTCATCAATTTCAACCCCGGTAAACCGATGCCCGCGAAGTTGTAGTCATAACGCAGTTGCCAGGAGCTTTCGTTCGGCTTGACGAACGCCACTGTCGACCAGTTCACCAGGTAAGGCTGCGGCGCATAGCCGTTGAGCGTCGGGAATGTCGACTCGCCAAGCATGCGCTGATAGCCGACACCGAACGCATGGGCACCCTTTTTCAGGGTCGTCATGACCCCATAGGACTTATTGTCAATGTCGCCGTACAGTGCCTTGCCGTCTTCGCTGTTATTGAAGTAACGGAGGTCGGTCTTTAAGCCGTAACCGGCTCCCAGATCGTGGTTATAGGTCAAGCCCAGGTAGTGTTGTTTGTAGATATCTTCCAACTGACCGAAGAAGTAAGTACCGGACAAGTTCGGCGTAAACGCATACGTGGCGCCCCCAAAGTTCAAACCGTCACTGCGACGTTTAACGTTGGGCCCATTGAACAAGTACATTTTCTCGGTATTGGAAGACTCCCGGGAACTGATTTCGGTAAAACGGCCACCGGTCAGTGTCAGGTTGTCCACTTCTTTCGATTCAAGCTGCACACCGTGATAGGTGGTGATTAACTGCCGCGAGTCGTCGATGTAAGCCACCGGCAACGTCGGGCGAAGTTCACCTATCTTGAGTTCGGTTTTGTTGTAACGAACCTTCCCGGTCAGCGCCGCACGGCCATAGTCCCGGACTTGTTCGCCCTTACTGGTGTCGTACGGAATGATGCTGTCCGGACCACGGCCACCGCCGCCATCCAGGCGATAGGCGTACTGCGCCGAGAGGTCCAGGCCAAACTGCAGCGTGCCTTCGGTGTAACCCGAGATCGCGCGAAAATCGAAGCCTTGGGTCCAACTGCCGATCCGCGATTGTGGCGCGTCATGCTGTTTGAAATCGCGGTCGATATAGAAGTTACGCATTCCCAGACTGACTTGACTGTCGTCTACGAAGTCAGCCTGCGCAACCACAGGTGTGAAGATCCCCATCACGGCCGTAATGGTGACGCCACGGCTTACCCAGCTCTTCTGGAACATCAAGCTTTCCTTCTTTTTTACATGCACGAAGGCACGACTAGTGGGAGCAGATCAATTCAGCAAAAGTGCAACTTTGGCAGTCAATCCGCAGTATTGTTTTTATAACCACTTACTGCAAAAAAGTCGTAACGCAGCCGTTCGCCAGAACAGCGAAAACCGCTTTATAGTTATTTTAAACACTCAACGATCAGGAAACGTCTTATCGCTTTTTTGGGCAAACCAACATCAGGAAGTTGCTTTAGAGGCATCTCCCAAACGGTGATATGCACGATTGAAATACACCAGGCCTTCCTGGCTTTCGCCATTACGAATACCCAACACCTCGCAATAGAAAATCGTGTGCGATCCCACTTCATGAGCCTGGGCAATACGGCAGTCGAAACTGACCAGTGACTCATCAAGCAGCGGCGCACCGCTTTCCAGCGTGCTCCAGGATGCGCAGGAAAAACGCTGTTCGGTATCGAGGTTGCGGTTGGAGAACGCCCCCGATACCTCCTGGTGCCCAGGGGTCAGCACGTTCACGCTCAGCACACCGTTGCTCTTGAAATGTACGTTGGAAAACGACGAGCGATTCATGCACACCAACAGCGTCGGTGGCTGGTCGGTCACGCTGCACACCGCCGAAGCGGTAAAGCCGAAACGCCCCGCAGGACCATCGGTGGTGATGACCGAAACCGCGCCACCAAGCATTGCCATTGAGTTACGAAATCCAGTTGTATCGACCATGGTCTTACCCTCCGGTCTATCAGATATCCAGCACCAGTTTCTTGGACTTGGCCCGGGAACAGCACACCAGAATCTGGTCATTGGCAGATTTTTCGTCATCCGTGAGATAGACGTCGCGATGATCCGGTTCGCCTTCGATGACGTCGCACAAGCACGTGCCGCAAACACCTTGCTCACACGACACTTCAATCTTGATGCCCACGGCAGTCAGCGCATCGACGATGCTCTGGCCTTCGGCAACCTGTACGGTCTTGCCGCTACGCTGAGCAACCACTTCGAAACCGGCGCCCGAAGCGTCGACCTCGACCTGGAAGTATTCGCGGTGCACATGATCGTCGGCGTACCCCGCTTCCAGGGCCTGGGCAATGACCCAGTCCATGAAACCGGCCGGTCCGCAGACATACACGTGTACGCCGGCTTGTGGAGTGCCCAGCACTTTTGGCAGGTCGAGTTTCTGTTCGGCGACTTCGTCGTCAAAATGGGTGTTCAGCCGCGACGCAAACGCAGCGTTACCCAGCTCCTCGAGAAAGGCGCTGCGGCTGCGCGAACGACCGCAATAATGCAGTTCGAAATCGCTGTCGCGGGCATTCAGCGCGTAGGCCATGGCGACCATCGGGGTGATGCCGATACCCCCGCCGATCAGGATCGAGCGCCTTGCATCGCTGGCCAGCGGAAAGTGATTGCGCGGCAGGCTGATCTCGATTTCTCGACCTTCCTGCAGCAGTTCATGTACTGCCACCGAACCGCCCCGCGAGGCGGGATCCTTGAGTACGCCCAAGCGATAGGCGCCGGCGTTGGCCGGATCACCGCACAGCGAATACTGGCGAACCAGACCGGTCTTGAGGTGGATATCGACATGCGCGCCCGCCTCGAAGGCGGGCAAAGGCTGTCCCGTCGGATCACTCAGATCCAGTACGACAACACCTTCGCCCTGCTCTTCGCGTTTGCGCACGACGACTTTCAATAATTGATCGCTCATACAGGACCATCCCGATTTCGTTGTAAGGGGGCGCATCTGGGCACCCCCGACTGCTTTTTCAAACCGTGTAACCGTGGCCTCAGCGCATGAAGATCCCGCCGTTCACATCCCAGGTCGCCCCGGTGGTGAAGTAGGCGTCTTCGCTGGCCAGTTGCACGATCAGCTTGCCGATGAACGCGGCGCTCCCCAATTGCTTGACCGGGATCGCCTCTATCAGTTTTTCCAGGCGCTCGGGCGGCACGGCGGCACGCACCGCCGGCGACTCAATGGGGCCCGGTGCGATGGCGTTGACCGTGACACCGGACGCCGCCAGCTCTTTGGCAAAGATCTTGGTCAAGGTAATGATGGCGCCCTTGGACGCGGCGTAATGCGCGCCGGTCGCGGTGCCGCCATTCTGCCCGGCCAGGGAAGCCATGTTGATGATCCTCCCGTAACCCCGCGCCGCCAGATAGCTGCCGAACACCTGGCAACCGACAAAAGTGCCGCGCTGATTGACGCTCACAACACGGTCGAACTCTTCCGGGCTGATCTGCATCACCGGTGTGGTCATGGTCATCGCGGCGTTGTTCACCACCACCTGCAATTCACCCCAATGCGCCACGACGGCCGCCAGCGCGTCTTCGAAATCGGCCTTGCTCGATACATCGAGCTTGAGCGCCAGGACCCGTTCGCCCGTGGCATCGAGTTCAGTGGCGGTGGCCTGTACCGATTCCAGCGAACGGTCGCTGATCACGACCCGATAGCCGGCGTTCAGCAGTTGCTCGGCAATGCTTTTGCCCAGCCCCTGGGCCGCGCCGGTGACCAATGCAACCTGTGTCATGGCAGCGTCCTCAAAGGATGTAGCCGATACCGGCGAGGGTATCGGTGGAGTTGATCAGCTGAATCAGCTTGCGCTGAATCTTGAAACTGTCACCGCTGCGCACCAGTTCAAACGTGACATCGGCGGTGTACTGCTTGAGCACATCCTTGCGGAACTCGCGCAGGTTCTGCGCACAGCGCACGGTGACAATTCCGTCTTCATCCGACAGCACGCGAAAGCGCGACTGACTGCGCACGGTGCGCGCCCGCGGGGTGGTCGAGATCGACTCGCCGCTGGTCAAACGGGTGACACGCAACTGACGCATATGGTGGTCGTCGTAGGCGTAGTTCAGGGTGTTCTCGAAGTCGGTTTCCAGTGGATCGATCGGGATGATGTAGGTCGCTTTCTCGGTCCACAGATCGAGCCATTCGACGAAATCGCCGTGGTCGAGCATGTCCGCTTCCTGCCAGATGAAAGCGCTGACTTGGTTGAGCAATTGCAGGTTGTTCATGGTGTTCTCCGTCACTCAGGCCGACATCATCTTTTTCCACTGCTGGTAACCAGCGCGCATGCCGGTCTCGGCGCTCACATCGCTCACCAGCCCGTCTTCGGATTCCTTTTCACCCGGCAAGCCGCGGTTGAGCATGATCCACAGATCGGTGCCGGCACTGGCGCCGCGCTGTACGCGCTCCCAGGCTTCGGAATCGTCCGGAGTACCAAAACCCATCGGACCCTGGAAGTGCTCATGCAGGCGCAGACGATAACGGTTGGCCACGGCCGGGCCACCGTCCATGGTGATGACGGCATGATGGATTTCGGTTTCGTTCACCGCGATCGGTTGCAGCACCCGGAAGAACGCCATGGAACAGGCGATGTTCGGGAACAGGTTGAGGTTGAAGCCCGAACCGCCGACCGCACGCACGATGCGACGGACCGATGCTTCGTCCTGGCCTTCGGCGCGCAACTGCGCGGCCAGGTCCTCGAAACGCTCGGGAATCGGCAATTCAAGGTTAGCTTCCAGGTCGACCAGGTCCGGGATCATCACCATCACGCTGTGGCCGTTGCCGAGGTCTTCGACATAGCCCGGCCCTTCGACGAAGTCGAACAGCTCCAGAGTCTGCTCATCCACGGACGACAGGAACGACTTGTGCACCAGCGGGAAGTGATAGGCGTCGGTGGTGTTTTCCAGCTGGATCTTCCAGTTACCGGGGAAGCGGAAGCGATGCTCGCCCCCCACTTTGACCGGGTAGCCGGCGCCCTGCTTCATGAACAGGTCGATCCACTTTTTGGCCGGGCCGAGGAAATCGGCGAGGGGCTCGATGTCATCCTTGAAGGTGGCGAAGATCATGCCGTTGTATTGCTCGACACGCAGGCTGACCAAAGGCAGTTCGCCCTTGTCCAGGCAATCGGCGTAGCTTTCCGGGTGCGGCACACCGCGCAGGCTGCCATCCAGGGCGTAGCTCCAGCCGTGATAAGGGCAGACAAAACTGTTGGTCTTGCCCTTCTTGTGTTCGCACACCGTTGCGCCACGATGGCGGCAGCGGTTGAGCAACACATGCACTTCTTTCTTGCGGTCGCGCACGACGATCACCGGCTGCTTGCCGATATAGGTGCTCTTGTAGCTGCCGGACTCCGGGATCTCGCTGGCGTGAGCGACCCAGATCCAGGTGCTGTAGAAAATCTTGTCCAGCTCCTGATCGAAGATCTTGCCGTCGGTGTACAGCGACGTGTGAACACGGTCATGCAGGACCAGGTCGGAAAGACTGGTGTCGAGCGTTACGGTGTTTATCAGGTTACTCACGATCACTCCTCGTCGGCATTGCTCGCCGACTCTAAGAATTCTGGGTGTTACTTTCAGGACTGGCCGGAATGACCGGGTACGGGCAGGTACGCGGTACTGTTCCAGGTGTCTACCGGTCGGCTGAACAGGTTCTCGGTCTGAAAATGCGCCATGCGCCACTGCCCCTGTTCCTGGGCGAACCGCACGGTCAGGCGGGCGCTATTGAGGTGCGAGGCACCCGAGGCAAAGGTCGAGGTCTGCAACATCACCCAACTGGCATCTGCGGTCTCACCGCTGACCCGGATCAGTTCCGAGGTCAGGAAGTGCACGTTCAGCGAAAAGTGCGCCGGTTCGACCATGTAGGTTGCGAACATAGCTTTGATCGCCTCACGCCCGTGGTAACCGCCGAAGCTGTTCTGGTACTTGGCACCCTTGCCTTCCCAGACCGCCTGCTCGGTGAACAACCCGGCCAGTTCCTCGAGCGGGGAACCCACGCCCAGCTCGTCGCACAAAAACATGTAGCGATTCATGCAGGCGCGGATCGCGTTCTCGCTTTCCAGCTGCTCGAGCCGCTGTTCCAGTGCGCGCAAATGCTCTTGTGATGACATGGCGACCTCTCTCGACTCAGCGCTGGATGATCAGTTCGCGACCGGTACGGGCCTCGACCTTGCAATACTTCCAGAGTTTGTAAGGGCCATTGCCGACATCCGTGGTGCGAAACAGATTGCAGGCGGCGTGGACGGTTTCGATGTCAGGTACATCGGCCAGCAGGTAAGTCGTCCAGGGCCAGCCGGCAGACGGGCCGACCATGCTCTGATCGTCGTCCATGTTGCCTAGCACGGTGACGCCTGGCAGGTCGGCGATGCCGTTCCACATGGCGCCGAACGCGGCCCAGACTTCCAGCGCTTCAGGACGCGGAGCATCGAAAAAGTTTTGGTTGATGCCGATGCAGAACAAAACTCGCAGGGCTTTTTTATCGGTCATGGGGTTCACCAATCAGTAGGTAAAAATTACAGGTAGCCAGGCAACGGCTTGTTGCCGAAGAAGATCGCGCCAGCGTTCTGGTAGGTCATATCGCCCATGAAGGCGTGCTGTGTAATGACTTGGGTGTCGTTGACGAAACGCGACAGAGGACTGGTGCGATACACCCCGCTCATGCCCGACAGCATTTGCGCGGTGCGCGCAACATCGGCCGCGACGCGGGTGGCGTGAGTCGAGGACAAGCGCAGCATATTGGTCTGTTCGACACTCACCGGATCGCCGGTCAGTACGCTGCTCCAGGCATCGTCGATGGACTGGTAGAACCACGAACGCGCGGCGCGCAGCGACGCTTCGGCCTTGGCCATCTCGACTTGGGCCAGAGGCCGGTCGGACAACGACGGCGCACCGGTCACGGAGATTCGTCCACTGGCCATGCCACTCAACTCATCGAGTGCCGCGCGAGCAACGCCCAGGCCAACCACTGACAACACCTGCGTGGCAAACGACAGTGACGGATAGCGGAAGAACGGCTCGTCAAGATTCGACGGACCACCGCGCACGAAGGTCCACTCTTCCGGCACCACTACGCCTTCGACGACGACGTCATGGCTGCCGGTGCCAACCAGGCCGACGACGTTCCATGTTTCCTCGATCTGCACCTTTTCCCGAGGCATTACCGCCAGTCGTGGCAGGCCGAGCATCTCGCCGTTTTTCGGGCTGATGCCCACGCCGATCAGCGAGGCCCCCATGCAACCGCTGGAGAACTTCCAACGCCCGTTGACTTCCAGACCACCTTCAACAAAAGACGCAGGTTGCGGTGGGAAGATCCCGCCGGCGAACACCACGTCAGGCGAGTCGGCGTAGATTTTCTTGATGGTTTCCAGCGGCAGCGCAGCCAGGTAAACCGGGCTCATGCCGAAGCTGGCGACCCAACCAGCGGACCCGTCGGCGATGGATATGTCTTCCACCATCTGGCAAAACTCGGCCGGCGAACGCTCGTCGCCGCCGAAGCGCTTGGGCACTAGGGCCCGATAGACGCCGAGCTTGCGGAACTGCTCGATAACGTCCTGCGAGATGAATTTTTGTTCGTCGAATTCTTCGCTTCGAGCACGCGCACGAATCTCGACCAGCAGTTTCTGAAACGCTTCATTTGCCGTGATCGGCACGCAGCGCTGATGATTCAGCTCGCTTGGCGCAGTCATGGGTTTCTCCATAGTAAGCATGACGATTACTCTTCCAGACGCCGGACCAGTTCGCGGGCGACTGCACACAGCAGTTCGTCCGCGCCATGGGCGGCAATGAGTTGAAGGCCGACCGGAAGTCCCGAGGCGCTTTCCAGAGGAATGCTCAGAGCCGGATGACCGGAAAGGTTGAAAGCGCGCACCAGGGAGGTCATGCCCAGGGCGGCGCGGGTGTCGGCCGCATCGGCGACCAGCAACGGGAAGTCGGGCATGGTCGGCATGGCCAGAATTGGGGTGATGGCCAAGGCTGCGTCCACTTCTGCGATAAACGCGCGACGGATGATTTCGGCTTCTTCAACGGATTCGGCCGAGGTCAGACTGGCGGCGCGCAGACGGTCGGCGACATCGCTGCCAACCCGACCGGTTTGCAGAAGATGACCACACGCTGCCCAGGTTTCGGCGTTGATGATCACCATTCCGGCGCCATACGCTGCGGCCATGCCAGGCAGCGTTTGCTCAAGCAACTTGAAGCGCGAACGGCCCAGTGCCTGGTTCACCACCGAGTGAATCTGTTCGTTGGCCTCTACCGCGACAACGCCGATAGCAAGATGCTCAGGCACCGGAACGGAAGAAAACGTGGGATCAATGATGTGCATCGCTTCAGTCAAGCGATCCATATCCAGTGCCAGAGGGCCTACGCAATCGAGGGTACTGCGCGCAGGCATCACACCCTGACGGCTAACACGACCGAAGGTTGGCTTGAGACCGAATACACCACAGCACGCTGCTGGAATCCGTACCGAACCGCCGGTATCGGTGCCCAGCGCGAAGTCGCAAAGGCCTGCCGCGACCGCAGCTGCCGAACCACTGGAAGAGCCGCCCGGTATATATCCCGGATAGCGCGGATTGGACGCCGTGCCGGTCCATGCGTTGAGGCCAGTGGTGCCGAATGCCAATTCATGCAGGCTGGTTTTACCGGTGATCCGGCAGCCCGCATCCAGAACAGACTGAACCACGTGTGCATGTACGCCGGCCGCCGGCGCATCGGCCAGTGCGCTGCTTGAAGCGCGGGTCGGATAGCCGGCGATATCGATGGTGTCTTTCACCATGACCGAAAGACCATCCCCTCCTAAGGCTAAATCCTCAACAACGATCGACATGCTCTTTACCTGCTCGTTATGTGTCACCAGAACGGATGACCTCGGCACGAGGGCCGGGGAAAACGCTTAAATCCAAAATCGTAATATTTACGTGAAATGTCAATTGAATTTTACCAATTAAAACGGTGTGTATTTTCGGTGCAGATTTTCCCTTTTCGCACCAGCGACGTGCAGTTTGGTAACGCCACTGCAAAAACATAAAATTCTTAATATTTTGTATTTTTACTTTATAAATCAGTTATTTACATAGTTTTAACGAGCGAAAACCATCCAACCATTTAGAAAAATGTTGAGCATGGACCTCTCTGAAAAACCAAACAGGAAAAAATCAATCAGCCCAAAAATGGCAACCTAAAAAAGCTTAAAAAAATCGCTTTTTTTAGTTTTTTATAAGCTTGTTTTTGGTCATTTGAGGGATTCCTTGATCCAGATCAAAGCCTTGTTGGGCATGGCGTGCTGCGGGTTTTTCCCACCCTTCACACCCCCTTCCTCGAGTCCTTCGGATCACCTCGGCTGAACCGCCTCGAAGCGTTCGCATCAGGCATCGCAGTAACGGCTTTCTGCCATGCACCAAAAAATTTCTGGCATGCAATCTGCTTTTGCCCTTTTCGCCTTCGACCGATCGCTCATGGTCGAGCGGCACCCTGATGACTCGGTAACCGAGCATGGGTGTCGCCGCAGTTCGATAACTAAAACAGGGCCGTACCTTGGGCCGAACTCGCACCACATCGTGGTCGAGGCGGCTGGCCATTAGCCTTTTGCAGCGTTGCAACTCTTCGGAGAAAGTCATGCTTTTCAGAAAAGCCGTGTCCACGTTGTTGTTGAGTGCCGCCTGCGCCGCCGCTGCGCAGGCGGATGTGAAAGTCGGTGTCATTACCTCCTCCACCGGACCGATCGCACTGGTCGGGCTACCACAGAAAAACACCGTGCCGTTGCTGCCGACCCAGGCCGGCGACCAGGTGGTGAAGTACATTTCTCTGGATGATGCGAGCGACCCGACCGCTACGGTGAAGGCGCTGAAGAAGCTGATCGACGAAGAAAATGTCGATGCCATCATCGGCCCGAGCGGCTCGCCCAACGCCATGGGCGTGATCCAGTTCGTCGCCGAGGCAGGCGTGCCATTGCTGGCACCAGTCGGCACCGCTGCGGTGGTGCTGCCGATGACCGAGCAGAAGAAATGGGTATTCAAGACCACGCAGAACGATGACCTGATCGCCAAGGCGCTGTTCGAACACATGGCCAAAAAAGACGTGAAGACCCTCGGCTTCATCGGCACCGGCGACCCTTATGGCGAGAACTGGGCCAAGGTCATGGCCGGCCTGGCAGCGCAGCAGAACATCAAGGTCGTGGCCAACGAGCGCTTCCAGCGCCAGGACACCTCGGTCACCGGGCAGAGCCTGAAAATTCTCGCCACCCGCCCCGATGCAGTGCTGGTCGCAGCGCCGGGCAGCTCGGCGGTGATGCCGCAGACCACCCTGTTCGATCAGGGCTATCGCGGCCAGGTCTACCAGACCCACGGCGCGGCGCTGCAAGACTTCCTCAAGCTGGGCGGCAAGAAGGTCGAGGGCACCATTCTGGCGGCCAGCCTGATGCTGGTACTGGATGAAATCCCGGACAGCCATCCTTCGAAGAAAATCGCCAGCGACTACACCACGGCCTACGAAAAGCTCAACGGCAGCAAGCCCGCGACCTTCGGCGGGAACACCTTCGATGCCGGTCTGCTACTACAGCAGGCGATCCCGATTGCAGCCAAAAAAGCGGCACCGGGCACTCCCGAATTTCGTGCAGCCCTGCGTGATGCGCTTGAGCAAAGCCACGAACTGGCCGGCACCCAAGGCGTTTACAACATGACGCCGCAGGACCACAGCGGCTTCGACGAGCGCGGTCGCGAATTGATCGTGGTGAAGAACGGCAACTGGATGTTGTTGCACGACAACTGATCGAAACCCGGGCGCACAGCCCACTGCGCGCCCTGCCCGATTGCCGCCGAGTCAACCCGCGCCGGCAAACGGGCCTGATATTCAATCTGTAGAAAAGAGCTCTCATTATGAATTTCCAGATAGCCATGCTGCTGGGCCAGGACGGCATGACCAACGGCGCGATCTATGCGCTGTTGGCCTTGTCGATCCTCCTGGTGTTCACCGTGACCCGGATCCTGTTGATTCCCCAGGGTGAATTCGTGACCTACGGCGCCTTGACCATGGCCACGTTGCAGAGCGGTCACCCGACTGCTCTGGTCTGGCTGCTGCTCGGCCTGACGCTGATCGACTGCGCACTCGATGTTTGGGGCGCGGCACGTTCAAGCCAGGCCTTTCGGTTCCCCGTGCGCATTCTCTTCAAGCTCGGCTATGCAGGCCTGCTGGCGGTGTTGATCAACACCTTGCCGTTAGCCGAATTGCCGATGGCGGTCCAGGCCTTGTTGACGCTGGCGCTGGTGGTTCCGCTGGGGCCGCAAATCTACCGCCTGGTGTTCCAGCCGATCGCCTCGGCCAGCTCATTGGTCTTGCTGATTGTGTCGATCGCCGTGCACGTCAGCATGGTCGGTATCGCCCTGTTGCTGTTCGGTCCTGAAGGCGCCCGCACCCGACCGTTCTCCGAAGCCGGCCTGGAACTGGGCCCGGTCACCTTCAACAGCCAGACGCTCTGGGTGCTGGCCGTGTCCCTGGGGCTGATCGTCGGGCTGTACCTGTTCTTCGAGCGCACGCTCTATGGCAAGGCCTTACGTGCCACCGCGGTCAACCGCATGGGAGCCCGGCTGATGGGCATCTCGCCGACCCTCGCGGGCAAGTCGACCTTTCTGCTCGCGGCGCTGATCGGCACGCTGTCGGGGATTCTGATCGCCCCGATCACCACGCTGTATTTCGACTCTGGTTTTGTCATCAGCCTCAAAGGCTTTGTCGGCGCGATCATCGGCGGACTGGTGAGCTATCCGGTCGCCGCACTCGGCGCCCTGGCGGTGGGCCTGATCGAAGCATTCTCGATGTTCTGGGCCAGTACCTACAAAGAGATCATCGTGTTCACGCTGATTATTCCGTTCCTGCTTTGGCGTTCGTTCACCAGTCGTCATGTGGAGGAAGAAGAATGAATTCGCGCTATCTGTTACTTGCCCTGTTGCTGGTGGTGGGCGTCGCGCCGCTGCTGTTGCCGCCGTACTACGTCACCCTGCTCAATTACATCGGCATGTACGCCATGGTCGTATTGGGGCTGGTGCTGCTCACGGGTGTCGGCGGCATGACCAGTTTCGGTCAGGCCGCGTTCGTCGGGCTGGGCGCCTACACCTCTGCCTACCTGACCACCACCGAGCAATTGCCGGCCTGGCTGGCGTGGGCCGGGACGTCACCGTGGCTGACGCTGCTGGTGGGCGTGGTGCTGACCGCCTCAGTGGCACTGATTCTCGGCGCCCTGACACTCAAGTTGTCGGGGCATTACCTGCCGCTGGGAACCATTGCCTGGGGCCTTTCGCTGTACTACTTGTTCGGCACCCTGGAATCCCTGGGCGGCCATACCGGCGTCGGCGGCTTGCCATCGATTTCATTGTTCGGTCTGAAGCTGGATAAGGGCGAGAATATTTTCTACCTGATCTGGGCCCTGCTGTTGCTGGCAATCGTCATCACGCAGAACCTCCTGAATTCTCGCGAAGGCCGCGCCATTCGCGCACTCAAGGGAGGCCAGGTAATGGCCGAGTCGATGGGGGTCAACACCTTCCGCTCGAAGATGGTGATTTTCGTCATCTCTGCGGTGTTCGCGGCCATTTCCGGCTGGCTCTATGCGCACACCCAACGCTTCGTCAACCCGACGCCGTTCGGTTTGAACATGGGCATCGACTACCTGTTCATGGCCCTGATCGGCGGTGTCGGCAGCGTGTGGGGCGCCCTGCTCGGCGCGGGCATCCTGACCATGCTCAAGCAATGGTTGCAGGACTGGTTGCCGCACCTGCTGGGTAACACTGGCAACTACGAAATCATCGTATTCGGCATCCTGATTGTAGTGCTTATGCAGCGCGCACCTGGCGGTCTGTGGCCCTTGTTGGCGCGCCTGATACCGGCTCGCTTCAGGGTTCGCGCCAAGGTTCGGAATGTCGACGCCAAGGCTGCGCCCCTGCCCCGCCGGCAACTGCCCAAACATGGCGAACTGATCCTTGAAGCGCGGAATGTGACCAAGCGCTTCGGCGGACTGGTGGCCAACAACGACATGAGTCTGGAAATCCGCTCGGGTGAAATCCTCGCGCTGATCGGCCCCAACGGTGCAGGCAAAAGCACCATGTTCAACCAGCTCTCCGGCGTCGATACACCGAGCAGCGGCGATGTGCTGTTCATGGGTCAAAAGATCAACGGCCTGAACTCGCGGCAAGTCGCGCGCATGGGCATGAGCCGCACCTTTCAGCACGTGAAACTGCTGGGCAACATGAGCGTGCTGGAGAACGTCGCCATTGGCGCGCATTTGCGTGGCCAGCAAGGCGTGCTGTCGGCGGCTCTGCACCTTGATCGCCGCGAGGAAGCCGAGCTGCTCGGCGAAGCCAGGCGTCAGCTGGAGCGCGTAGGCCTGGGCGACTACTTGTATGAAGAGGCCGGGAGCCTGGCACTCGGCCAACAGCGGATTCTGGAAATCGCCCGCGCCTTGTGCGCCGATCCGTGCCTGCTGCTGCTTGACGAACCCGCCGCCGGCCTGCGCCTGAAAGAAAAGGAAGCCCTTGGCATCCTGCTCAGCCGCCTGCGCAGCGAAGGCATGGCGATTCTGCTGGTCGAGCACGACATGGACTTCGTCATGGGCCTGGTCGATCGAGTGGTGGTCATGGAGTTCGGTCAGCGGATCGCCCAGGGCCTGCCCGAAGACGTACAGAAGGATCCGGCCGTGCTGGAAGCCTATCTGGGAGGAGTTGAATGATGAACATGCAAGTGGAACCGCACCTCGCACCCCGCAACCAGGTCGACGACGCCGTACTGGAGATCAAGGGCCTGAGCGTGGCTTACGGTAAGGTCGAAGCGCTGAGCGACGCCAGCCTGACCGTCGGCAAGGGCCAGATCGTGACGGTGATCGGCCCCAACGGCGCCGGCAAGACCACGCTGCTTTCAGCCATCATGGGCGTGCTTGGCTCCCGGGGTCAGGTGCATTTCGACGGCAGCCTGGAAACCTTGCCGGAAGTGGAAGTGATGGTCTCGCGGGGGCTGGGCCTGGTGCCGGAAAAACGCGAATTGTTCACCAGCATGAGCGTGGCCGACAACTTGCTGCTCGGCGCGTTTCAACGCCATCGCCGGGGCGACCATCGCTACAGCGAGACGCTTGGCGAAATCTACGAGCTGTTCCCGCGCCTGTGGGAACGCCGCGAGCAATTGGCGGCGACGTTGTCCGGTGGTGAACGGCAGATGCTCGCCGTGGGCCGGGCGCTGATGGCCAAGCCCAAGTTGCTGATGCTCGACGAGCCAAGCCTGGGCCTGGCGCCGCTGATTACCCGGGAGATCTTCCGCATCATCACCGCGCTGCGTGAGCAAGGGGTATCGATTCTGCTGGTCGAGCAGAACGCGCGTGCCGCCCTGCGGGTGGCCGATTACGCCTATGTGCTGGAAACCGGCCAGATCGCCATGCAGGGCCCGGCGCAGCAACTGGCTGACGACCCACGCGTGATCGAAGCCTATCTCGGCCTTGCCAGCAAGCATCAGGAAATGCTCGCCAACTGACCGCCGCCCTGCCCCGGCGCTCGAAACGGCGTCGGGTCCGGCTTTCCCAGACCTTTCTGATCATCCGGAGTCACGATGAACGCTTCCCCCTTGCGCATCGGCATCGCCGGTGCCGGTGCCATCGGCTGCACCCTGGCGGCCCGTCTTGCGGGCAACGGCCATAAGGTCAACGTACTGGCCCGAGGTGAAACCCTGACCGCCATCCGCCGTGACGGCATCCACTTGTCCGATCTGGACGGTCATCATCATGTGCGAGTCGAGGCCAGCGACGACGCTGCCAGCCTTGGCGAGCAAGACCTGATTTTTCTCTGCACCAAGGCACAAGCCCTGGCCAGCCTGCTGCCGCAACTGCAACCGATGATCGGCGCCGAGACGGTGGTGATCCCGGTGGTCAACGGCGTGCCGTGGTGGTATTTCCACGGCGAAGGCGGACGCTACGACGGGCAACGGGTGAACGCGGTTGACCCTCAGTCGATCCTCAGCCAGGCCCTGGACCTGTGCCATGTGATCGGCTGCGTGGTGTTCATTACCGCCCATTGCCCGGCCAGCGCCGTGGTCGAATCGCGCAACCCGCATTTGATGATTTTCGGCGAGCCCGACAACAGCCTCAGCCCGCGCCTAGAGCGCGTGCGCGCGCTGATCGAAAGCGCCGGGATCGAGGCGCGGGCCACCGAACGCATCCGCGACAACCTTTGGACCAAGATCATCGCCAATATCACCTCCAACCCGCTCTCGGTGATCACCGGCGCCACCCTTGAGCAGCTTTACAGCCTGCCGGAACTGCGGGACCTGGTCAGCACCTGCCTGCACGAAACCCTGCTCACCGCCGCCCATGGCGCCCGCGTGAGCATCGATCCGCAGACCTTTCTCGAACTCGGTGCCGGCATGGGCGCCGTGCGCACCTCGATGCTGCAGGACTATGAAAAAGGCCGCCCCCTGGAGCTCGCCGCCATCGGTGACGCGGTGCTGGAGCTGGCTGATTGCATGGAGATTCCGATGCCCGTCACACGACACCTCATTGCCCTGGCGCGCTTTCGCGGCGAACAGGCTTGTCACTGACCCCTACGATAAGGACTACGATATGAACCACAGCCCACTGGAAAAACCCGAACAGTACAGCGACGAAGAATGGGCGCTGCGCGTGCAGCTTGCCCATTGCTACCACCTGGTGGACTTCTTCGGCTGGACCGAGACCATCTTCAACCATATTTCCGCACGTCTACCCGGCCCGGCGCACCATTATCTGGTCAACCCGTTCGGCCTGAACTACACCGAGGTGACCCCGGCCAACCTGCTCAAGGTCGACCTGCACGGCAAGAAGCTCGAGGACTCGCCCTACGACGGCAACCCCGCCGGTTTCGCCCTGCACAGCGCGGTGCACGGTGCCCGTTCGGACATTCAGTGCCTGATCCATACACACACCACGCCGATTTCGGCCATCGTCATGAAGAAGGCCGGTTTTGCCCATAACGACTTTTACGGTGCACAACTCTACGGACGGATCGGCTACCACACCTTCGAAGGCATCACGCTGTTCGATGACGAAAAAGCGCGGATGATCGAGAGCCTTGGCGACAAGCACATCCTGGTGCTGCGCAACCACGGCATTGCCGTCGGCGAAAGCAGCATTGCCAAGGCGTTCTTCCTGCTGTGGACGGTGCAGCGCGCCGCCGAAATCCAGTGCCAGGCCGGCGCTCTGGGTGGTGAGGATAATCCGCTGCCTGAGGCGATCAGCCAGAAGTGTGCCGAACTCACAGCCATGCTCATTCGGGACAGCGGCTTCGCTGTGAAATTCTTCGACGCCATGGTTCGCAAAATGCGCGCCGAACGCGGCCAGTGCTGGTAATCGCGGGAGCACTCAGTGGCTAAGTCAAAGGAATACACGCCGCCGGTCATCGTTGCGGCGCAGCTAGAAATCCCGATCTCGCGCCTGGATACTCGCGGCCATCTGATGGCCTGCAACGATGCCTATGTGGCGCTCAGCGGTTACGCCCGAGAGGAGCTGCTGAACCAGCCGCACGAACTGATCAATCATCCGCTGATGCCCAAGCGAGTCATTGATCGTATGTGGGAGACCTTGCGCAGCGGTGTGCCCTGGACAGCGCCCATGATGGGTCGCGATAAACAGGGCACGACGTTCTGGTGCAATCTCTATGTGGTGCCACTGCTGGAGGGCGGTCAGTTGAATGCGCTGGGCACGGCGTATCACCCGATGGACGCCGCCCAAAGCCTGCGAGCGGAAAAACTCTATCGACGCTTGAATGATGGCCACGGCCCGCTGACTTTTGCCCGCCGCATACAGGAACATGCCAGCACTCAGGGTATCGCCTGGTTAGTGGGACTTGGTGTCACAGGCGCCATGGTTGTCGGGCAGATCGACCTGGCACCCGGCCTGCTGATGCTCGGCGGAGTACTCGCCGCGAGCTGGCAATGGCAAGCCAGACAACATGCGGACGTCCGCCGGATCATGGCCCGGCACGATCAGGTCTACAGCGACGCGTTGCTGGCCCCGCTTCAGGAAGGCAGCGCCAGCGTTGCCAACCGTTTTGACATGGCCCTTAACAGCCAGAACACGCGGATGCGCACGGTCATGGCGCGTATCCGGATCAACGGCGAGACCGTGCGTCAACGCGCGCAAGAATCGTCGACACTGGTGCAGACCCAATCCGGGCACCTGCAACGGCAACTTGAAGAAGCCGAGCAGTCCGCCGCGGCCGTCCATCAAATGAGTGCCACGATCCAGGAACTGTCGCGCAACCTGCAACACGCGGCCGAAGCCACCCAAGCCGTCGACCGTCTGGCTCGCGATGGTGACCGGATGTCCGGGCAAAGCCAGCGTTCGATGACCGGCCTGTGCACCTCGGTCGAGGAAATTGGCCAGGCCGTCAGCCGCCTGGCGGAATCGATCGAATCAATCAGCGGCGTCGCGCATGTGATTCGCAGCATCGCCGAACAGACCAATTTGCTGGCGCTGAACGCGGCCATCGAAGCGGCCCGCGCCGGCGAGACCGGACGCGGCTTCGCGGTGGTCGCCGATGAGGTACGCAGCCTCGCGACCCGCACCCGCGAATCCACTGAACAAATCCAGCGCTCGATCGAGCAGTTGCGTGACGGCAGTGCCCTGGCGCTCGCCACGGCACAACGCGGCGAGTCGGCCGCGCGGGAATCACGCGAAGACGTGGCGCAGGTACAAACCGCGCTGCGGCGCATCTGCGAGGAAGTCGGACAGATCTCCGGCATGAGTTTGCAAATGGCTTCGGCCATCGAACAGCAAGGTCAAGTCGCCCAAGAGATCAATGGGCAGATTTCCCAAATCGTGAACCTGGCGCAAACCAGCAGCGATCAGTCCCGACGCAGTACCCAGATCGGCGAGGAGCTGCATCAACTGGCCAACTCCCAACTCGACCTGGCACAGCGTTTTCTACAGGGCTGAGCGATTCATCCTCATGCATCAGGCCTGACGTCGCAGGGTCTCGGAAGGCAGGCAGCCGTACTGTTTGCGGTACTGCATGGCGAAATGACCGAAGCTGGCGACCCCGTGACGCAACAGGATATCCGTCACGCTGTCGGTCGGCCCGGCCTGCTGCAGGGCTACGTGAACCAAGGCCAGCCGACGAGTGCGGACATAGTCACTGGGGGTTTGCTGAAGAAAGCGAGTGAAGCCATTTTGCAAGGTGCGGATCGACACGTCGCAGAACTGCGCCAGGCTCGCCAGCGCAATCGGTTCGGCCAGGTGCTGTTCGATGTAGTCACGGGCCTTCTTGACGTGGTGAGGCATTGGTTGGCGCTGGTCTTGCAGCAGATCGACCGAATAATTGTGCGGCAACTGGGTCAGCAGCACCGACAGCAAATAGTCCGACAGGCTCCCGCCCATGGTCGAGGTCAGCAGCATCTGGCTGGCGTCGCCATAGAGCTGGCAGATGTAATCCAGGGTGGTCCTTACCGTCGCCATGCCCTGATGCTCGGCGTCGACCTGAATGTCGAACACCAACGGCTGACGCAAACGCCGGTTGAGCAACACTTGCAGCTGACGCTCGAGGGCTTGGCGATCGACGCGCAAAATCAGGTTGCGGCAGTCCTTGTCGATACGGATAAAACTGCGCTCAGAAGGCGAAGAAATGGTCAGCCCGCCCTTGCGCAAAATCGCGCTCTGCTTGCCCAGGCTGACCATGCCGCTGCCTTCCAGGGTGACCCGAATCAAGTAGTAGTCACTGATATCGCCGGCGTCGATTTCCACCGGTGCGCCGTAGTGCAGATCGAACAACGCCGAGCTGCCGAAAAACACGCCGTACAGCTGCGATTGCAGGGCGCCGCCCTGCTGCATTTTCATCTGGTGGGGCCACAGGTAATGACTGACCCGATCCTTGACCTCGCCAAACCCGCCGGAACTCAGAAGGCAATGATGACGGAGCGAAGAGCGTTGATCGAACATGCTGAAGCACCTCCAGAAAATGACACCGTTGCCCGCAGGCACGTCGATAATTTAGTGGAAATGGAAAGCAATTTTCACGCCACGCAAACGCTTTCTGCGCGCCCGGAACAGCCTCTGCGCCTGGTGCATAGAGTCAAGGCAAACAAGGGCTTAAAAAGGTCCTGCAGCACACACATGCCAAGCCATTGGCAACCTGGAACCGCACAACAAAACCAATAAACGCACCAGGGCAAGGCGCTCGGGTAACGACGGCGTCACCAATACACCCAACTGCGAACCGCTGCCGCCGACTGACTGATTGCCAACCCTGAAGGGGCCAAACAGCATGACCAGCAAAACACCGACCGAGGTCACCCGTAAAAGCTATGCCTACGAATGGTATGTCGTTGCCGTTTGCATGCTGGCCTATATTTTTTCGTTCATCGATCGTCAAATCCTGGCGTTGATGATCGAACCGATCAAACACGACATGCAGTTATCCGACACCCAATTCAGCTTGCTGCACGGCCTGGCTTTCTCCCTGTTCTATGCCTTCATGGGCATGCCCATCGCGCTGCTGGCGGACAAATTTTCCCGCCCGAAAATCATCGCCATCGGCATTGCGTTCTGGAGCCTGGCGACGGCCCTGTGCGGGGTGAGCAAAAACTTCCTGCAGATGTTTATGGCCCGCATCGGTGTCGGGATTGGTGAAGCGGCGCTGTCGCCGGCCACCTACTCGATGCTCAGCGATATGTTCCCCCGGGAAAAACTCGGGCGCGCCGTGGCGATCTACTCGATCGGCTCGTTCATCGGTGGCGGCGTGGCCTTTCTGATTGGCGGCTACGTCATCGATTTGCTGAAGAACCTCGACAGTGTCGCCGTACCGCTGCTAGGCGAAATGCGGCCATGGCAGGTGACGTTTTTTCTGGTGGGACTGCCGGGCATTCTCGTTGCCCTGCTGATTGCCCTGACCATTCGCGACCCGGCTCGCAAGGGCCTGAAGCTGGATGCGGCAGGTAAGGTCCATGCGCCCAGCATGAAACAGGCGTTCAAGTTCCTGGCAGTGCACCGAAAGACCTTTTTCTGCCACTACCTGGGGTTTTCGTTTTACGCGATGACGCTGTTCTGCATGCTTAGCTGGACCCCGGCCTTCTATATGCGCAAATTCGGCCTCGCCCCCAGCGATACCGGCTACATGCTTGGCATCGTGGTGCTGCTAGCCAATACCAGCGGCGTGTTTTGTGGCGGTTGGCTGATCGACTGGCTGGCGAAAAAAGGCTACAGCGATGCGCCGATCCGCGCGGGAGTCATCGGGGCAATTGGCATGGCCGTACCCGCCATCGCGTTCACCCAGGTCAGCGAACTGTGGATGTCCGTGGCGTTGCTGGCACCGGCGATGTTCTTTGCTTCGTTCCCAATGCCGGCGTCAACCGCAGCCATGCAGATCCTGCCACCCAATCAGATGCGAGCGCAGATCAGCGCGCTGTTCCTGCTGATTTCCAATCTGATCGGCCTGGGTCTTGGTACCACACTGGTCGCGCTGCTCACCGACCGGCTATTCCAAAATCCGGCCATGGTCGGGTCATCGATTTCCCTGCTCAATGCCTTTGCAGTCGCATTCACCCTGCTCTTGCTGACCAAAGGTTGCCGGCACTTCCGTGAGAGTCTCAAACACGAAGGCCTGGCCTGACGTCCTTACCTGAGGCACGCTACGGCGTGTCTGCTGGTTTTTTGCCGCGGGCGGCGCGACAATGGCGCCCGCTATCAAACCCGCTCACCTGAAAGACTACGCCAACCTTTATGACCACCCCGAAAAAGCGCCTGAGCCGATACAACCCCGCCAGCGAAGACTTCAAGAAGGAAGAGTTCCCCTTCTACTGGCTGGCTCGCCTGCACGGCCGCTACTCCATGGCCATGGAGAAAGCGCTGAAAAAAATCGATATGGACATACCGCGCTGGCGGATTCTGTTCATCCTCAAGGAAAATGGCGAGTCGAGCATTTCGGAAATCTCCATCCATGCCATCGCGAAGCTCTCGACCATCACCAAAATTGTCTATCGCATGAAAGCCGACGGCCTGGTAGAGACCAACACCAGCGCCAGCGACGGGCGCGTGACTCAGGTCTCACTCACCGATGTCGGCCGCCATACCATCGAAGAAATCCAGCACGGCACCAGCGATATCTTCCGCACAAGTTTCAAAGGCCTGACCGAGGCCCAGATCACCAAACTGAACGGAACACTGGAAAAAATATTCAATAACCTGCCGGAAGACTGACCCGCAACGACCAACGCTGTGGGCACTGGCGACAGTCTACATACCTTGAATAGCAGCCGTTTACAGCAGAAATCCGATGATTCAGATTTCTGCTTTTTTATAGGCACAGCATTCACCACCGATAGCTGATCCCTTTACAGGCAATCGCGCAGTGCGTGAATTACAGAGCGACCAAAGACCTGACCTTGCAGTACTACTACGGCAATCTGCAGGACTTTTACAAACAGAACTTTTTGGGTCTCAAATACGATTGGTAGGTCGGCCCCGGCACCCTGCGTACCGACCTGCGACACTTCGACACGCGCTCAGCCTGAGCCTGGCAGCATCAAGCACGGCCAGGTAACGGCAGATGCCAGGATCGCAGGGTGGTAAGTAGGCCGGCCTATGTCAGCTGGAATAGCACCGTCAAAACCCAGATTGACCAGGTCGAGTTCGTCGACGAAGACATCGACTACGCGCACCGGATTAGTATCGCTGACGTAGTCGTAGAGACTTTCGGGAAGTAAGGTGTTTTGGCCTCGATGTTCACCTTGGATGAAGCGTTTCATGGGCGATCCTTGCGCTGAAATCCTCAGAAATCATAGCAAGGCTTTCGATCTAGATAGATACTCAATCGTGGGATTGCTAAACCAGCTGGCGGATCCCCAGAGACAAAATCAAACCACCGCACAGTCGATCGATTGCTTTTTTCCTCCCTTGATACGCGGAAGCAATCTTAGGCTGCGAAAGAGCGATTGCGACCATTCCATACCAGGTCATTGAAACCACCACTACAACTGCCAGCATCGACGAAAACGTGCCTAGCGAAACGTGGGCGGGGGCTGCGGCTGAAAAAACAGCGGCATAGAAGGCCATGGACTTGGGGTTGCCAATGTTGGTAACCACCCCCTGAATAAAGGACTGCCTGCAACTACCGGCGACGGCATCATTTAGCGGGCCAAGCGCATTCTTCCCCGCGTTGATCAGCAGTCGGAATCCGAACCACATCAGGTAGGCGGCCCCCAGAACCTTTACAACAAGCGCAGCCCAAGGGAGCGCAGCAAATACAACCCCGAGACCTGCAATTGCACAGGTGGACCAGAACAAGTTGACCAGTACGATACCCGCTACCAAGGCCAGAGCTTCTGACCGTGTAGCAGCCACCGCTTTATGGACCACTGCGACGAAATTTGGCCCAGGGATAACGACACCGGCCAGGTAGACCAAAAAAACTGTCAAAACGGCGGAACCATCGATCATGTGCTTCCTCGCGAGTCCTGTGGACGGTGATCGTCACGGAAATGAGTGCTATAAGCGCAGGGTCGCTCGTGACCTCAACGTCCATCGAGATAAGAGTTTTACACAGGGCTCTCGAGATTAGGGGCTTTTTACACACTCTGGGCCGTTAGCGGTCTGTCGCTAAGAACAGACCGTGATCGGTCCCGGCCCACGCTAGACAGGAGACATGCGCCCAGCGGCCTCGGCTCGTTCCAGCAATTCAATATACTTAGGTTCAGCTACCCCTTCAGTCCTCTCAAAAAGTATGGGCGAACGCCTTCGACCCACAGCTGACTGTCGCGACAAGGCTGAATCAGTTTTAAGCAGACGAGAGATTGTTGAGCCATACATTCCTTATAGGAATGCAGCACATAAAATTAATGAATTTTTATTATTGCTGTGTGTGGCGTAGCTTGATTTGAAGACATGGAGAACCGCCTTGAAATCATTCCCTCTCAACGCTGCTCAAAAATTTGATACCTCACATCCTTCCTCACAAACTTGCCATCAGAGTTAAGCATTTGCGATACCCCTCATCGAATCGCGACTGTCTGGGTAGCCGCCTTGCATTTTTTTGTCATTCGCGATAGCGATGGGCAGCTAAGGTCGGCCCAGAACTCGCGAGAAATTCGCATCGACACGGTGGCCTGCTCCGGCGCACCAGACAAAAATGCTAAATCAAAGGCTTGTACCAGTTTTCCTGAAAAGAAAAGCCAAAGTGAATGACAGGCATCGCCCTCTAAGTCCCTAATTTCGGAGAGTTCGTGCCAACAAATAATGGAACCCTATGGATGTTTTAAAAAATCTATTTAATAAAGGATTACCGTCATGTAATTTCGATCCTGACTGCTGACCGGCAGTCCTTACTTGCGGAGCCCTCTCATGCCACTCGTTCGCGTCGACATAAAAAAGCATCAAGACCCTACTCACGCCAAACGTGTCGGGCAATTGATCTACGCCGCCATGCACAGCGCCATTGGCGTGCCGGAGAACGATAACTTCCAGATTCTTGCCGAGCACGATGAACAGCATTTCATCTTTGATCCCGGCTACCTAGGCATCAATCGCACCGACAATCTGGTGGTGATTCAGATCACTCTGAGCGAAGGCCGCACCATCGAGCAGAAAAAACTCCTCTACAAAACCATTGCCGAGAGCCTTAACGCAGAACTGGCGGTGCGCCTGGAAGATGTATTCATCAATCTGGTGGAGGTCAAGAAAGAGAACTGGTCGTTTGGCAACGGCATTGCTCAATACGCCAGCTGATTTCTACCTTTTATATACCTGTGAGCCGCCAATGCCTCGAGTCTCCCGCAAACAAGCCGAACTCAACCGCGAGATCATCGTTGAGGCCGCCACGCGTCTGTTTCGCGAACGCGGCCTGCACGGGATCAGTGTCGTCGACGTGATGGGCGCCGCCGGCCTCACCCATGGCGGGTTCTATGGTCACTTCGAATCCAGGGAAGCGCTGGCGCAAGAGGCGTGCAGCCGGGCGTTCACCCAATCGATGGAACGCTGGAAGCAGAAAATAGAGGATAACGACGACAGCCTCTCGGCCCGCGAGAGCATCATCACGCCCTACCTCTCCGCGGCCAATCGCGATAATCCGGGCGAAAGCTGCCCGGTGACCGCGTTTGCCGGCGACATGTGTCATGAAACCGCAGAAAGCGGTTTGCACCAGACCTACACCCAAGGGCTGGAGGCATTGCTGCAGATGCTGGCACCGCTGATGGGCGCGGATCAGCCCGAAACCAATCGGCAAAAAGCGTTGGTGGACTATTCGCTGATGGTCGGCGCCCTGACCCTGGCCCGTGCAACCCGGGGTGACGCCTTGTCCGATGAAATTCTCGACGCAGCCCGGACATTTCTCACCTCGGACACGGCCGTTGACACACCCACGACGCCGACAGCATGATCGGCCTCATGAATATTCCTGCGCTGAACCTCACCCGCACCACCACGACCGCTTCCGGCGGGTCGTGCGGTGGCTGGCTGAGATAAACACAGCGCAGTGAACCCAAGGCCCCGCCAGCAATGGACGGGGCCTTGTCGTTTCTCCCGTCCGTTCGGCACTTTTCGTACGACACCCAAGGAGAAACACCCATGTCATCAGCGCTGTTGATCATCGATATGCAGGTCGGCCTGTTCCACGGCCCGGAAAAACCCTACGACGGTGAACGGATACTGGCGAACATCCAGCAACTCATTCGTCAGGCCAGGGAGCGTAACGTGCCGATCTTCGCGGTGCGCCATACCGGCCCTCAAGGTTCGCCCATCGAAGTCGGTAGCCCCTTCTGGCAGCTATTGCCCGCACTGGATCTGGATGCCAGCACCGACACCCTGTTCGACAAAACCCGACCCAATGCCTTTTACGCCACCGCGCTGGCGGAGCAACTGCGGGCTAGCGGCATCAATGAGGTGTTCATCGCCGGCATGAAAACCCAATATTGCATCGACAGCACCTGCCGGGCGGCGGCCGAGTTGGGGTTCAAACCCATACTCGTGGCCGATGCGCATACCTGCATGGACACACCGGCGCTGCCGGCCCGGTCGATCATCGAACACCATAACGCGACGTTGAACGGTGCCTTCGCAAAGGTGTTGAACACCGTGGATGTGTAAGCGCTACGGAACGCTCCTACACTGAGGTCGCAGGCCATAAGCCTGCTATCTTTGGTAAATGCCAAACCGTTGCGCAATCAGCAATTTGAAGCAACGTTTTGAAGCAACTTTCGAGCCCCGACTTTCCGATGCGCACAGGAGCCCAGCATGCCCGCAACCGTTCTGGTACTGGTTGAAACCATCAATGATTACCTGCCGATTCTCGAACATCAGGGTTTTCACCTGATTCTGGCGCCCACGCCTGCCGAGCGCGCCGATGCCATTAAACGCCATGGCGCGCAGATCGATGCGGTGCTGACCCGCGGCCCATTGGGCCTGTACGCCGACGAAATCGCCGCCCTGCACAATCTCAAGATCATCTGCGTGATCGGCGCCGGCTACGAACACGTCGACCTGCAAGCCGCCGCCAACCGGGGCATAACGGTTACCAATGGCGCCGGAGTCAATGCCTCTTCAGTCGCCGACCATGCCATGGCGATGCTGCTGTCTCTGGTGCGTGACATTCCCCGTTGCGACGCCGCCGTGCGCCGGGGTGAGTGGCCGAAAATCATGCGCCCGTCCCTGGCCGGCAAGCGCCTGGGCATCCTGGGCCTCGGTGCGGTCGGCATGGCCATCGCCAAACGCGCCGCCCACGGCTTCGACATGACGGTCAGTTACCACAACCGCCAGCATCGCAGCGATGTGCCGTACAGCTTCTGCTCGACGCCGACGGAGCTGGCACGGAAATCAGACTTTTTGATCGTCGCCACCCCTGGCGGACTGGGCACCAAACACCTGATCAACCGACAAGTACTCGACGCCTTGGGCCCTCAGGGGTTCATCGTCAACATCGCCCGAGCCAGCGTGATTGTCACCGCAGACCTGATCAGCGCGCTTGAGCAGCGCAGGATTGCCGGCGCTGCGCTGGATGTCTTCGACACAGAACCCCAAGTACCCAATGCCTTCAAGGCGTTGGCCAATGTGGTCCTCACCCCGCATGTCGCCGGTTTGTCCCCGGAAGCCACTCAAGGCACCGTGGAGCTGGTAGGTCGCAATCTGGTGGCGTTCTTCACCGGTAATCCGGTATTGACCCCGATTGCCCTGCCATCGACGACGAGCATGATCTGACCACCATTCAAACAGGTGTATCAAAAACAATGATTGCCCGGCAACACGCTCACCTATAAGGGCGTTTCGTGGTTGTGGGTGTCGGGTGTGCGCATTAGATTAGCCAATAGTCTCAGGCCTCCAGAATAAGCAGAAGGGATAAGCATGACGCTTACTGACCAGTCCACCCGTATCCGCACCGGCGAAGAACTCGATGCCAGCCTGATCGATCCGTACCTCAAGGCCCACATTCCGGGCCTGAGTGGTTTGCCGCAGATCAGCCAGTTTCCGGGCGGTGCGTCGAACCTCACCTACTTGCTGGAATACCCCGAACAGGAGTTCGTCCTGCGTCGCCCGCCCTTTGGCCATAAAGCCAAGTCCGCCCACGACATGGGCCGCGAATTTCGCATCCTCAATCAGCTCCGTGACGGTTTTCCGTACTGCCCCAAAGCCTACGTGATCTGCACCGACGAATCAGTGATCGGCGCCGAGTTCTATGTGATGGAGCGGGTCAAGGGGATCATCCTGCGCTCCGAACTGCCGCCGGAACTGGGTCTGGATTCGGCGAAAACCGAAGCGCTGTGCAAGAGCTTCATCGACAAATTCGTTGAGCTGCACCGGGTCGACTACAACGCCTATGGTTTGGGCGACCTCGGCAAACCCGAAGGCTATGTCGCGCGGCAGATCAAAGGCTGGAGCGATCGCTACGAGAAAGCACTGACCCCGGACGCGCCGAAGTGGGAGGCGGTCAAAGCCTGGCTCAACGACAAGATGCCGGCCGATCACCCGACCTCCAGCATCGTCCACAACGATTACCGCTTCGACAACGTGATCCTCGACCCGAACAACCCGATGGACATCATCGGCGTGCTCGACTGGGAACTGACCACCCTCGGCGACCCGCTGATGGACCTGGGCAACACCCTCGCCTACTGGATCGAAGCCGACGACCCGGCTCCGGTGCAACTGATGCGCCGCCAACCGAGCCACGCGCCGGGCATGCTGACCCGCCGCGAGTTCGTCGACTACTACGCCGAGCGCTCAGGCATTCAGATCGACAACTTCGACTTCTACTACACCTACGGCCTGTTCCGCCTGGCCGGCATCGTGCAGCAGATCTACTACCGCTTCTTCCATGGTCAGACCCAGGACAAACGCTTCGCGCAGTTCATTCACATGAACAAACTGCTGGAGCAGATGAGCCTGCAAGTCATTTCGAAATCCAGCCTCTGATCACGCCACTGGCCCCAATAACAAGGAAAAACCATGTCCAAGACTCAGTTGTTCGACCTCGACGGTAAAATCGCATTCGTGTCTGGCGCCAGCCGTGGTATCGGTGAAGCTATCGCCAAACTGCTGGCCCAGCAAGGCGCCCATGTCATCGTCTCGAGCCGCAAACTCGACGGCTGCCAGCACGTGGCTGACGCGATCATCGCCGCCGGCGGCAAAGCCACTGCCGTTGCTTGTCACATCGGTGAAATGGAACAGATCAGCCAGGTCTTCGCCGGTATCCGCGAACAGTTCGGGCGCCTGGACATCCTGGTCAACAACGCGGCGACCAACCCACAGTTCTGCAACGTACTGGACACCGACCTCAGCGCTTTCCAGAAAACCGTCGACGTGAACATCCGCGGCTACTTCTTCATGTCGGTGGAAGCCGGCAAGCTGATGCGCGAAAACGGCGGCGGCGGCAGCATCATCAACGTCGCCTCGATCAACGGCATCTCGCCGGGGATCTTCCAGGGCATCTACTCCGTGACCAAGGCGGCGGTCATCAACATGACCAAAGTGTTCGCCAAGGAATGCGCGCAGTTCGGCATCCGCTGCAACGCCCTGCTGCCGGGCTTGACCGACACCAAATTTGCTTCGGCGCTGGTGAAAAATGAGGCTATTTTGAACACCGCGTTGCAACAGATTCCGCTCAAGCGTGTGGCGGATCCGAGTGAAATGGCGGGAGCGGTGTTGTATCTGGCCAGTGATGCGTCGAGTTACACCACCGGGGTTTCGTTGAATGTGGATGGTGGGTTCTTGTCCTGATCCGATTTACCGGATGAACAAAAGGCAGCCTTAGGGCTAATGCCGGTCAGTTAAGCCGCGATCCGTAGCAGCTGGCGAAGCCTGCGTTCGACTGCGTAGCAGTCGTAAAATCAGCAACTGCGGTGCGTCAGGCGGACCGCGTTAGCCAGATTCACGACTGCTTCGCAGCCGAACGCAGGCTTCGCCAGCTGCTACGGATTGCATTACTGCTTAACTGACTGGCATTAGCCTTAGGGCTGCTTTCTTTTTTTGCCCACGAAAAAGAATTTTAATTCCAACATTTGCAAACAGGGAATATTTATTCCATTAATAGCCCCTCCTGAAAACAAAATCCCAAAAGGACCCCGGCTATGCGTGAACTCGGTATCGGACTCATCGGCACAGGTTTCATGGGCCGCGCCCATGCCTTGGCGTTTCGCAACGTCAGTGCGGTTTTCGAACTGCCCCTCAAGCTCAAACTCGCCGCCCTGGCCGACGCCGATCCGCAGCGTGCCCGCCACTGCGCCGATGCCTGGGGTTTCGGCACCGCTCATAGCGACTGGCAACAACTGATCGATGCCCCCCAGGTCAATTTGATCGCCATCACCACGCCCAATCACCTGCACTACCCCATGGCCATGGCCGCCCTCGCCGCCGGCAAACCGGTGTATTGCGAAAAGCCGTTGGCGGTGAATCTGGAACAGGCCGACGCCATGCGTCTGGCGGCGAAAGCGGCGGGTGTGGTGACGCGGGTGGGTTACAACTATCAACACAACCCGATGATCGTGCTCGCCCGGCAGCTGATTGAAAACGGCGACTTGGGTCAGATCATCAGTTTCCAGGGTGAATTCAGCGAAGACTTCATGGCCGATCCCGCGTCACCCTGGTCGTGGCGTTGCGATGCCGATCATGCCGGCGGTGCACTGGCCGATCTGGGCAGTCACTTGTTGGCCATGGCCCGCTATCTGGTGGGCGATGTCGAGGCAGTGAGCGCCGACACCCAGACCGTCCACCGGCAACGACCCGCCACGGCTGGCAGCCCGGAACAACGCAGTATCGCCGTCGACGATCAGGTCCACGCCTTGTTGCGGTTTGCGAATGGCGCCCGGGGCACGTTCAGCAGCAGCTGGCTCAAGCACGGCTACAAGAATCACCTGAGTTTTGAAATCAGCGGCACCCGAGGGACTTTGGCATTCGATCAGGAACGCCTGAATGAACTGCGACTGTTTCGTGCCGGTCAGGACGGTTTCCAGCGCTTGCTGGCAGGGCCGAATCTGCCGGGCTATGCGGCGTTCAGTCCGGCGGCAGGGCATCAACTCGGCTACAACGAACTCAAGACACTGGAAGTCCATGATCTGGTGATGGCGCTGGCAGGCTTGTCTCAGGGTGGAACAGATTTCGAACAGGCGTGGGAAGTCGAACGCCTGGCGACGGCCATTCGACTGGCAGCGCAAGAATCGCGGTGGGTCAAGATCGAGGAAGTCTGAGCGAAACGCACAGATACCCGCCAGCAGCACAGCGCCGCTGGCGGTTCAACGTGAGCAGATGGACGCTTACTGAGTGACGCAACGAGTGAGCGTCGTTTCCCGGGTCACCTGCCCTTCAGCCCTCATATCGCCTTGCACATCAGTGTTTTCAGTGGTCTGGCAGGTGCGCACAGGGGGTGGAGGCGGCGCAGCGGGAGGTGGCGGTGGAGGACTCGCACAACCACCCAGAATCGCTATCCAGAGTGCGAACGACAGTGTTGCAAAAATGCGTTTCCCAAGACTTTTCATAGGTTGACCCGCGGTAAGTGATCGACATATTTCCGCGACCCAACTGCTTCACCGCGCACCCGCGGACCGGTCACAGAAAAAATACTCTCGTATTCTTTATACGACCGCCGGCAAATCCCGACAGTTCCTAGGACGTCTCGCGACGATGCAACGTGTTGCTCTCAAGCTCATAACGCAGTTCTTCGATCAACGCTGCCACCGCCTCCCGCGTTCTGAGGTTGGCCACGCTCAACCCAGTGACCACCAGATCCACCTGACCCGACACCGGATGATAGAGCTTCACCGTCAGTGAATGATCACCCGTAACATTGCAGTCACAGGCCAACGGCGAAAAGCTCCGCTCCAGTTGCATACGCAATTGCGCCACATAAATCATCCGGCAGTTCCTGTCGCTGTTTTGAAAGGGACGCGATACCCGAAGACCTGTATCGCACCCTTACAGCCTAAGAACTGCCGCGCCAGGCCAGAACATGAATTTGCACCCCCTCGATTAGTGCATTTGCACCTAACGCTGGGCCTTGGGCCGCCACTCGCTGGAGAACAAACCGCGCTCGCGAGCCCAGACAATCGCCTCGCTACGACTGTGAACATCGAGCTTGGAATACACCGTCGAGACATGGTTGCGCACCGTGTTCGGCGCGAGTTTGAGCCGCGCGGCGATTTCCTTGTCGGCCAAGCCTTCGCAGATCAGGCCGAGCACATCGCGCTCGCGGGCGGTCAGGTCGGTGAAAGACACGCTAGGCAACTGCGGCGAGTTGACGTTTTTCACGTTAGCGAGCTTCTCGATGAGCGTGCGGCTGAACCAGGAGGCGTCTTTCATCACCTCTTCAATCGCTGACACCAACTCCAGTTCCGTCCGTTTACGTTCGGTGATGTCCATAAACACCAGCAGATAGCAGGGACTGTCTTGAATGTTCACGGTGTCGGCCGAGACCGCGCAATCGATCAGCCCCGCGCCTTTCTTGCGTACCCGAACATCGACACGATCCACGCTTCCGGTTTTTTCCAGTGCCGCAAACAGTCGCGCGCAGGCGCCTGTGTCATCGATAAAATCGATCTGCGTCACCGATTTGCCGAGCACTTCTTCACTGGAATACGCGAGCGTATCGAGGAAGGCTTCATTGACGTCCATCACCACCTGATCGCCGGCGTTGCACACCAGGATCGGCACCGGGGTCAGTCGAAAAGCCTTGGCGAAACGTTCCTCGCTCTGGCGCAGGGCGACTTCGGCCTTATGCCGAGGCTCGATGTCCACAAAGGAAAACAGCATGCAGGCTTCGTCGTTCAGCTCAAGGGGCTGGCCGGCGACGATCACCTGTTTGCTCCCACCTTCGCGTAACTGCAACTGAGCCTGCATTTGCGGAATGGTTGCCCCTTCGCGCAACCGCTGCTTGGCCAGGTCTTTGTTTTCGGCGCCCTCCAGCACGTCCAGTTCATACGTCGAACGGCCGATCACCTGATCACGGGCATGGCCGGTCATCTCCAGGAAGCCCGGATTGACTTTGATGTAGCGCAAATCGCTGAGGCGACAGATCACCGCCGGGGCTGGGTTGGCATTGAAAGTTTTTTCAAAACGCTGTTCGGCGCTGGCCCACTCCGTGACGTCGTTCATGATCAACACCAACGACTCCGGCTCGCCAGCGCTGTCGGCCAATACCATGCTGCGCACACTGTGGACCCAGGTGCGCTCTTCGTCGTCCGCCGGTGTCACCTCAACCAACACATCACTGAAGGACTCGCCTCGGGCAACGCGGCTGATCGGATAATTGTCGGCCTGAACCGGATGATTATTGCGATAACGCAAGGCGAAGCGCTTGGCGTACTCCTTGGCATTCGCCCCCAGTTCGCTGAGTTGCCCGACGCCGTGCATGGCCAACGCGGCGTCATTGGCCCAGAGAAGGGTCTGGTCGAGCTCCAGCAGAATGACCCCATCGGACAGGCCGGCGATGATCTGCTGCAACTGACGGCGATTGGTTTCAGTGGTCAGGACGTCCTGGCTCATTGGATCTCCACGCGTACGGCGGCGCATTCATGCGCCGCCCTGTGAAGATTACGACCGCGGGGGGGTGGGATAGTGCAGCAAACATCACCTACATCACGCCCCCCTTGAGCTGAGCTTGCTCGCGAAGAGGCCATCATCTTCAACATCTCTATTGACTGATCCGCCGCCTTCGCGAGCAAGCTCAGCTCAGGTCTTCACCCGTGGTCAGCCAGGCGGCCGGCGTGGCAATGGCAATGGCAATGGCAATGGCAATGGCGGCACGGTCGGCCTCCAGCCATTTGATGAACAGCTCTTGCACGACATCCTCGGCTTCGGCGCGGGAGCCGCGGATGCGATACGCCAGACCGAGCAAAAAGGGCCGCCGCTGCTCGAACACAGCGGCGGCGTTTTCAGCGGAGTTCATCAATCAGTGCCTCGACACCTGCAAACGGTTCCACAGGTTGATCATGCCGATCTCGGCCGTCAAGGCACCGATTTGCGCGTCGTTGAAGTGCTCGCGCAAGTCACCGCGCAAGCTGGCGTAATCGGTCTTTTCGTCGAGTACGGTCAGGGCCTCGGTCCAGGCCAGAGCGGCGCGTTCGGATGCGCTGAAATCACTGACGTGACGCCAGACGATCAAGCGGTCCAGCCGTTCGTTGGTTTCATTGGCTTCACGGGCCTCGCGGGTGTGCATCTTCACGCAGAAACCACATTGGTTGATCTGTGAGGCGCGCAGGTGGTCTGTGACGCGCCGACAACGGCTTAGATCTTTTGGTCGTAGCACCTTCTCGCGGCGGCTGCCCTAAGCTCAAGTCGAAGAGTGATTTATGCTGTCCCTTTACTGCCTGGAGAGTTGCCATGATGCTGGATACGCTGCACTTCACGCCTTGGTCCGCGTTGGCAGGCGGTGCGTTGATCGGCTTGGCGGCGAGCGTGATGGTCGTGGCCAATGGACGGGTCGCCGGGATTAGCGGATTACTCGGCAGCCTGCTAGCGCCAGGTGATTCGGGGCGAGGCGAAAAAGCCTTATTCATCCTCGGACTGCTGGCGGCCCCCCTGTTGTGGGCGCTGTTTCAGGTGTGGCCGACCATTGAATTCAAGACCGGTACCGTGGGGCTGATCATTGCCGGATTGTGTGTCGGGATCGGCACCCGTTATGGCTCTGGCTGCACCAGTGGCCACGGGGTGTGCGGTATCTCGCGGCTTTCACCACGTTCCATCGTCGCGACGTTGAGCTTCATGTGCGCGGGCTTTGTGACTGTGTTTGTCCTACGCCATCTGTTGGGGTTTTGAACATGAAAAAACTCACGGCTTTCCTTGCCGGCCTGTTGTTCGGCATCGGCCTGCTGTTGGCCGGCATGGCCAACCCGGCCAAAGTGCTGGGATTTCTCGATATAACCGGTGTGTGGGACCCCTCTCTGGCGCTGGTCATGATCGGGGCGATTACCGTGGCCTGGGTGCCGTTTCACTGGGCCATGAAACAATCCAAGTCGTTGCTGGGGGCGCCGATGCAGTTGCCGGTCAGTCGTGAACTGGATCGACGCTTGATCGGTGGCAGCCTGCTGTTCGGGGTCGGTTGGGGCATTGCGGGCATCTGCCCCGGGCCGGCGCTGGTGCTGTTGCCGACGGGGCATTGGCAGGCTTGGGTGTTTGCAATCGCGATGCTGGCGGGGATGAGGGTATTCAGCATGTTGCAAGCGCGTCGTTAAGTCGCCTCGCCAGGTCAATGTCTAGAGGTCGTAGCCTTCGGCGGCGCAGTCATTGCCGAAGGCTACGATTTTTTGCGTTTCAGGCCGCCAATTCTCCGCTGGCAATCGCCGCCGAAGCCACCAGCATCGCCCGCAACAACACCGCACACCCGGCCGCCAGATCATCCGGCGCGGCATTTTCGATTTCGTTGTGGCTGATGCCGCCTTCGCACGGTACGAAGATCATTCCCGCCGGGCCGAGTTCGGCGAGGAAGATTGCGTCGTGCCCTGCTCCGCTGACGATGTCCATGTGCGACAGGCCCAAGCCTTGGGCGGCGCCGCGTACTGCTTCGACGCAACCTTTGTCGAAGTACAGCGGCGGGAAATCCGCAGTGGGTGTCAGTTCAAAAGTCAGGCCGTGTTCCTCGCAGGTGGTTTCGATGACTTCGCGGACTTCGGCGATCATCGAGTCCAGGCGCGCCGGTTCCAGATGCCGGAAATCCAGGGTCATGCGCACTTCGCCGGGGATGACGTTGCGTGAACCGGGATAGGCTTGCAGGCAGCCAACGGTGCCGCAGGCGTGGGGTTGATGGCCGAGGGCGGCGCGGTTGACCGCTCCGACGATCACCGAAGCGCCGACCAGAGCATCCTTGCGCAGGTGCATCGGCGTCGGGCCGGCGTGAGCTTCGACGCCGCGCAGTTTCAGGTCGAACCATTTCTGCCCGAGGGCGCCCATCACCACGCCGATGGTTTTGCGTTCGTCTTCAAGGATCGGGCCTTGCTCGATATGGGCCTCGAAATAGGCGCCGACGGCATGGCCGCTGACCTCGCGTGGGCCGGCGTAGCCGATGGCGTTCAACGCTTCGCCGACGGTGACGCCTTCGGCATCGACCTTGGCCAGGGTTTCTTCGAGGGTGAATTTTTCTGCGAACACACCGGAGCCCATCATGCACGGAGCGAAGCGTGAGCCTTCTTCGTTGGTCCAGACCACCACTTCAAGCGGCGCTTCGGTTTCCACGCCAAGGTCATTGAGGGTTCGCAGGACTTCGACGCCGGCCAGTACGCCGAAGCAGCCGTCGAACTTGCCGCCGGTGGGTTGGGTGTCGATGTGGCTGCCGGTCATCACCGGTGGCAGGTTGGGGTTGCGGCCGGGGCGGCGGGCGAAGATGTTGCCGACGGCGTCGATGCTGACGGTGCAACCGGCCTCCTCGCACCAGTTGACGAAAATGTCCCGGGCCTGGCGGTCGAGGTCGGTCAGGGCCAGGCGACAGACGCCGCCCTTGACCGTGGCGCCGAGCTTGGCCAAGTCCATGAGCGACTGCCACAAGCGGTCGCGGTTGATGTGCTGATGGGTGGACTGCAGAACGTCTACGGCAGCGTTCATGATGATCTCCTCAGGCAGTTGTTGTAGGTTTCTTCAGGCTGATCGTTGTCGTTTATGAGGCCGTCTTCGCGAGCAAGCCCGCTCCCACAGGGGAATGCATTTCAAGTGTGGGAGCGGGCTTGCTCGCGAAGAGGCCATCAATCACACCGCAGATTTCGCAACAGACGGGCTGGGGCGCATCGAGCACAACCCGTAATAAATCAGCCCGCCAAGCGCTGAGCCGGTAAACCAGCCATAGTCGTAGAACCAGCTGAATGCATTGCTACCGAGCGACAGCAGCGTCAGCGCCACCGGCACACCAAACGCAATAAACCCGAACCAGTTCCACGCTGGATAAACGTCGTCGCGGTAAAGACCGGCCAGATCCAGTTGCTGTTTCTTGATCAGGAAATAGTCCACCACCATGATCCCGGCGATCGGGCCCAACAGGCTCGAATAGCCCAGCAACCAGTTGGAATACACCGTCTCTAGGCTTAAATCCGAGACGATCAAACCGAGCTTCTTCAATAGCTCATGGGCCATCAGTGCCAAACCGACCAGGCCGGTGAGCATCACCGCTTTGGTGCGGTTGATGAACTTGGGTGCGACGTTCTGGAAGTCGTTGGTCGGCGAAACGATATTGGCCGCTGTGTTGGTCGACAGCGTGGCGATGATGATCAGCGCCATGGCCAGTGCGACCCAGACCGGGCTCTGGATATGGCCGATCAGGGTGACCGGATCGGAGACGGTGACACCCACCAGTTTTACCGAGGCGGCCGTCATCACCACGCCGAGGGAGGCGAACAGAAACATCGTCAGGGGCAAGCCGATAATCTGCCCGACGATCTGATCCTTCTGGCTTTTCGCATAGCGGCTGAAATCCGGAATGTTCAGGGACAAGGTGGCCCAGAACCCGACCATGGCGGTCAGCCCGGCGGCAAAGTAACTGACCACGCTGGCACCTTCCGGACGTTTAGCCGGGATCGCCATCAATTCGGTCATCGAAACATTCGGCATGGCCCACACCAGCAGCCCCACGCCCACCAGCACCAACAATGGCGCCGAGAGGGTTTCGAGCCATTTGATCGAGTCCGCGCCGCGAATCACCACCCACAGGTTCAAGGCCCAGAACACCATGAACCCGATCACTTCACCGGTACCGCCGAGGGATTTCCACCCTTCGAACACGGAGCCGAGAAACAGGTGAATGGCCAGGCCGCCGAACATCGTCTGAATGCCGAACCAGCCGCACGCCACCAGCGCCCGGATCAGGCACGGAATGTTGGAGCCGAGGATGCCGAAGGACGAACGCAACAACACGGGAAACGGAATGCCGTACTTGGTGCCGGGGAAGGCGTTCAGGGTCAGCGGGATCAGTACGATGATGTTGGCGAACAGAATCGCCAGCAACGCTTCGCCGACGCTCAGGCCGAAATACGCGGTGAGCACGCCGCCGAGGGTGTAGGTCGGCACGCAGATCGCCATGCCGACCCACAAGGCGGTGATGTGCCATTTGTTCCAGGTTCGTTCGTGCACCTTGGTCGGTGCCATGTCGTGGTTGTAACGAGGGCTGTCGAGGACGTCACTGCCGGCTTCGAGCTCGAACAAGCCGTCGCGCTCGGTCACTTGCGATCTGATCTGTTGCATGGCCGCTCCACTGTTCTTTTGATTATTGTTGCTCATCAGGGGCTGACGGCATCAATTAACGTGCCGGTTACCCCGTTTGCGCATCGGGCAGTTCCATAAAAACTTTGTAACCAACTGATGTTTATCAGTTTTATTTATATAGCCGATGAGTCACCGGTTACTTGCTTGTTCACTCAGGCCAAATGCCAGGCAAGTTGTCCAAACAGTCAGGACTCAATCTGGTGCATACCACTTTTTTTCAACGTTGCGCATCAACCATAGACCATCCTCAAGCGGCTGATTTCACATAAGAAATCTCGTCTATTTTTACAACCTGTCAAGTGCGTCAAAATGGTGAGAGGCCTCACCATTTTGGTGATTTACAAATTTATTAGTTACTTATCAATAAGTTAAAACAGATATAAGCTTATAAAAAATATTCTTGCTCAATCCTCAAACTCAGGCTAGCGTCTATTCCTGACAGCGCTGACAGGAATACACCTGTTTGCGTCGGCTTCATATAAAACATTTAGAACCGGCACAAGTCGGTCATTGCCTGCGAGGAACTCGGAATGTCTCTGTTGATCCGTGGCGCCACCGTTATTACCCATGATGAAAGTTATCGCGCCGACGTCTATTGCGCCGACGGCGTGATCAAAGCCATCGGCGAAAATCTTGATGTTCCGGCAGGTGCCGAAGTGCTCGACGGCAGCGGCCAATACCTGATGCCCGGCGGCATCGATCCGCACACGCACATGCAACTGCCCTTCATGGGCACGGTGGCCAGTGAAGACTTCTTCAGCGGTACTGCGGCGGGACTTGCCGGTGGCACGACGTCGATCATCGACTTTGTGATTCCCAATCCGCAGCAATCCTTGATGGAAGCCTTCCATCAGTGGCGCGGCTGGGCCGAGAAGTCGGCGTCGGATTACGGTTTCCATGTCGCGATCACCTGGTGGAGCGAACAGGTCCGCGAGGAAATGGCCGAGCTGGTCAGCCAGCACGGGGTTAACAGCTTCAAGCACTTCATGGCCTACAAGAACGCGATCATGGCCGCCGACGACACGCTGGTGGCGAGTTTCGAGCGCTGCCTGGAGTTGGGCGCAGTGCCGACCGTGCATGCGGAAAACGGTGAGCTGGTCTATCACCTGCAACGCAAGTTGATGGCCCAGGGCATGACCGGTCCTGAAGCGCATCCGTTGTCGCGCCCTTCGCAGGTGGAAGGTGAAGCGGCCAGTCGGGCGATCCGCATCGCCGAAACCCTGGGCACGCCGCTGTACCTGGTGCATGTCTCGACCAAGGAAGCCCTCGACGAAATCACCTACGCCCGCAGCAAGGGCCAACAAGTCTACGGCGAGGTCCTGGCCGGGCATTTGCTGCTGGACGACAGCGTCTATCAACACCCGGACTGGCAGACCGCCGCCGGTTACGTGATGAGCCCGCCCTTCCGTCCGCGCGGCCATCAAGAGGCGCTTTGGCACGGTCTGCAATCGGGCAACCTGCACACCACCGCCACCGACCATTGCTGCTTCTGCGCCGAGCAAAAAGCCGCCGGCCGTGACGATTTCAGCAAGATCCCCAATGGCACGGCCGGTATCGAAGACCGCATGGCGGTGCTCTGGGATGAAGGGGTAAACACCGGGCGTTTGTCGATGCAGCACTTCGTGGCGCTCACCTCCACCAATACCGCGAAGATCTTCAACCTCTACCCGCGCAAAGGCGCGATTCGCGTCGGTGCGGACGCGGATCTGGTGTTGTGGGATCCGGAAGGTACGCGGACGATTTCGGCGAAGACTCACCACCAGCAAGTGGACTTCAACATCTTCGAAGGCAAGACCGTACGCGGTGTTCCGAGTCATACCGTCAGTCAGGGCCGGGTGGTGTGGGCCGATGGTGATTTGCGCGCCGAGCGTGGTGCGGGACGGTATGTCGAACGGCCGGCGTATCCGGCGGTGTTTGATTTGCTGAGCAAGCGGGCTGAGTTGAACAAGCCGACAGCTGTGAAACGCTGATATCGAGGCCTTCGGCCTTCGCGAGCAAGCCCGCTCCCACAGGGTGAATGCATTCCAAATGTGGGAGCGGCGGTGCGACGATTCGACTTGCTCGCGAAGAGGCCGGCAGCGACAACACAAAACCAATGCCCATCAGAGGCATTACCTCAATAACCGTGAGGCCAACACCGTGATCAAGACCCTGAACCACCTCCCGCATCCGCACGAGAATGCGGCCGCCCTCGCCGGCCATTTCACCGATCTGGCACCGCCGCTCAACGATCGCCAGGCCCATCTGGAAGCCTCGCGTTGCCTGTACTGCTACGACGCGCCCTGCGTGAATGCCTGTCCGAGCGAAATCGATATTCCGTCGTTCATCCGCAACATCCATCAGGAAAACGTTCAGGGCGCCGCGCAGAAAATCCTCTCGGCGAACATCCTCGGCGGCAGTTGCGCACGGGTGTGCCCGACGGAAGTCCTTTGCCAGCAAGCCTGCGTGCGCAACAACGACCATGAATGCGCACCGGTGCTGATCGGCCTGTTACAGCGTTACGCCGTCGACAACGCACACTTCAACGAACACCCCTTCCAACGTGCTGCATCAACCGGCAAGCGCATCGCCGTGGTCGGCGCCGGTCCGGCCGGGTTGTCCTGCGCTCACCGCAGTGCCATGCACGGTCATGACGTGGTGATTTTCGAGGCACGGGAAAAGGCTGGTGGTCTCAACGAATACGGGATCGCCAAGTACAAACTGGTGGACGACTACGCGCAGAAGGAGCTTGAGTTCCTATTGGAAATCGGCGGCATCGAAATCCGCCACGGGCAAAAACTTGGAGAGAACCTGACCTTAAGCGAGCTGCATCAGCAATTCGACGCGGTGTTCCTCGGCCTCGGTCTGGCCGCCAGCAAACAGCTGGGGCTTGCTCATGAAGATGCACCCGGCCTGCTGGCCGCCACCGATTACATCCGCGAACTGCGTCAGGCCGATGACCTGACCCAACTCCCCCTCGCTGACCGTTGTATCGTTTTGGGTGCCGGCAACACCGCCATCGACATGGCGGTGCAAATGGCTCGCCTCGGGGCACGCGACGTCAACCTGGTGTACCGCCGCGGTGTCGAGGAAATGGGCGCCACCGGCCACGAACAGGACATCGCCAAAGCCAATCAAGTGCGTTTGCTGACTTGGGCACAACCCGAAGAAGTCCTGCTCGATGCTCAAGGCCAAGTACGCGGCATGCGCTTCGCCCGGACCTGGTTAGTCGACGGTCGCCTGCAAACCACCGGCGAAACGTTCGAACTGGCCGCTGACGCCATCTTCAAAGCCATCGGCCAGGCCTTCGACGCCAGCGCCCTCGCCGATCCGCTGGCCCGTGAACTCAAGCGCCAGGGTGAGCGGATTCAAGTGGACGAAAACCTGCGCACCAGCATCCCCGGCGTGTACGCCGGCGGCGACTGCACCAGCCTCGATCAGGACCTCACCGTGCAGGCGGTGCAGCACGGCAAACGGGCCGCCGAGGCCATCAACGCCCAACTCATGCTCAACGTGGAGGCTGCGTAAATGGCCGATCTCTCGATTGTCTTCGCCGGCATCAAAGCCCCCAATCCATTCTGGCTGGCCTCCGCGCCACCGACCGACAAGGCCTACAACGTGGTCCGCGCCTTCGAGGCCGGCTGGGGTGGCGTGGTCTGGAAAACCCTGGGTGAAGACCCGGCGGCGGTCAACGTGTCGTCGCGTTACTCGGCGCACTTTGGTGCCAACCGCGAAGTGGTGGGCTTCAACAACATCGAGCTGATCACTGATCGCTCGCTGGAGATCAACCTGCGGGAAATCACTCAGGTCAAAAAGGACTGGCCGGACCGTGCACTGATTGTGTCGCTGATGGTGCCCTGCGTCGAAGAATCCTGGAAATTCATCCTGCCGCTGGTGGAAGCCACCGGCGCCGATGGCATCGAGCTGAACTTCGGTTGCCCGCACGGTATGCCGGAGCGCGGCATGGGCGCGGCGGTCGGCCAGGTGCCGGAGTATGTCGAGCAGGTCACCCGCTGGTGCAAGACCTATTGCTCGCTGCCGGTGATCGTCAAGCTCACGCCGAACATCACCGACATTCGCGTCGCCGCCCGCGCAGCTCATCGTGGCGGCGCGGATGCGGTGTCGCTGATCAACACGATCAACTCGATCACCAGCGTCAACCTGGAGCGCATGGTCGCCAATCCCGCGGTGGGCAACCAAAGCACCCACGGCGGTTATTGCGGTTCGGCGGTGAAGCCGATTGCGCTGAACATGGTCGCTGAAATCGCCCGCGATCCACAGACCCAAGGCCTGCCGATCTCCGGCATTGGTGGCATTGGCAACTGGCGCGACGCGGCGGAATTCATCGCGCTGGGCAGCGGCTCGGTGCAGGTGTGCACGGCGGCGATGCTGCATGGCTTCCGGATTGTCGAGGAGATGAAGGACGGTTTATCACGCTGGATGGACAGTCAGGGCTACGCCAGCGTGTCAGAGTTTTCCGGGCGTGCGGTGGGCAATACCACGGACTGGAAGTACCTGGACATCAACTATCAAGTGATTGCCAAGATTGACCAGGAGGCCTGCATTGGCTGCGGTCGTTGCCACATTGCTTGCGAAGACACCTCGCACCAGGCGGTTGCCAGCCTTAAGCAGGCGGACGGGACGCATAAATATGAAGTGATTGATGATGAGTGCGTGGGGTGCAATCTGTGTCAGATCACGTGCCCGGTGCAGGATTGTATCGAGATGGTGCCGATGGAGAACGGGAAGCCGTTTCTGGATTGGAATCATGATCCGAGGAATCCGTATCACGTCGCTGTTTAATCGTTGAAGATCAAAAGATCGCAGCCTCGTTTCACTCGACAGCTCCTACAAGGGATTGCGTAACCCTGTAGGAGCTGTCGAGTGAAACGAGGCTGCGATCTTTTGATTCACGGCTCCAACCCAATCCCCCGCAAGATCACACTCGTCACCGTCTGCACCGCCCGCTCGAACTGCATGTCCGACAACGGCTGATGGTCATTCAGAATATTCACCTGATGATCAAAGTCGGCGTAGTGCTGGGTCGACGCCCAGATCATGTACAGCAGGCTCGAAGGTTCCACCGGCAGGATGCGTTTGTCGTCCACCCACTGGCGAATTTTCGCTTCTTTCATCTTGGCCCAGTCGTACAGGCTGACGTCCAGCTTCTCACCCAAGGTCGGCGCGCCGTGGATGATTTCGTTGGCCCAGACTTTGGAACCATAAGGCCGGCTGCGGGAGTGGTTCATCTTGGCGCGGATGTAGCTGCTGAGCACCACGCGCGGGTCGTCGAACATCTCGAAGCACAGCGCGTCCTGTTTCCACACTTCCAGTAAACCCAACAGCACCGCGCTGTACAGCTCACTCTTGGTGCTGAAGTAGTAATGCAGGTTGGAGCGCGGCAGTTGCACTTCGGCGGCGATGTCGGCCATGGCCGTGCTGCCGAACCCTTTTTCGGCGAAAACCTTTTCGGCCCCCAACAGAATTTTCTCGACGTTACTGCGACGAATCTCGATCTTGTGATTGCCCATGAGGGCTCCCTGACAACAGCGTTGCTCAAGACTAGCATCCGCTCTACCTCGCGGCGACAAGGGAAAACGAAACTTCGTACACCCAGCTTCTCGCAGGTAAACTGACCGCCTTTTCGAACTCGCCTCAGAGGTATTCCACGATGCTGCTCAAGAAAACCCTGACCACCGTCGCCCTGCTCGGCTCGTTGTTCGCCGCTTCATCGGTGTTTGCCCATGCCCATCTGAAAAACCAGATCCCGGCCGCCGACAGCACAGTGACCGCGCCGTCAGAACTGCGCCTGGTGTTTTCCGAAGGCGTTGAAGCGACCTTTTCCAAGGTCACGATCAGCAAGGACGGCGTCCCCGTACCGGTGAAAAGCCTCGCCACCGAAGGCAGCGACAAGAAAACCCTGATTGTCACCCCGGCCGCTCCGTTGGCAGCCGGTGCCTACAAAGTCGAATGGCACGCGGTGTCGGTCGATACCCACAAAAGCGAAGGTGCTTACAGCTTCAAGGTTGGCCAGTAATTCATGTCGAGCGCGATGGTGCTTTGCCGCTTTCTGCATTTCACCGTTGTGCTGATGCTGTTCGGGGCGTGGGTCTTCAGGCCTCTTTTGGTCAATGGCGACGCTGGAAATCTGGATCAGCGACTGACGAAGACAAGCCGCTGGCTGGCGGCGGTGGCGTTGGTCACTGGCGTTAGCTGGTTGCTGCTGATCACGGCCAGCATGGCCGGTTCGTGGGACGCGGCATTCGATCCGTCAACCCTGCAACTGGTGCTCGGCAATACATTTTTCGGCCAGGTCTGGCGCTGGCACTTGCTGCTCAATGCGTTGTTGGTCGCGCTGCTGATGACGCCCTTGCGTGCAAATCTGCCCCTGCGAATCGGCTTCGCCAGCCTGCTGCTGGCCACCCTCGCCCCGGTCGGCCACGGTGCCATGCTCGACGGCCTCAATGGCCAATTGCTGATCCTCAATCAAATCATTCACCTGACCTGCGTCGGCGCCTGGCTCGGCGGCTTGATGTTGTTGGTAATGATCCTGCGGCAGCCGGCAGAGCATTCCATCAAAGCGACCTTGCAACGCTTCAGCGGCGTTGGTTACGTATTGGTGGCGGGGTTGGTGATGACCGGTTTGATCAACGTACGGGTACTCACCGGGCAGTTCTGGCCGACGCCGCTGCTGTCCGGGTTTGCGCTGATTCTGTTGATCAAGGTTGTGCTGGTCGCCGGGATGCTGGGGTTGGCGTTGTTCAATCGGTTGCGGATCAAGCATTGCGAGCAACGACTGCCAACGCTGAAAACCAGCGTGATCATGGAATGGTTTCTGGGGATGGGAGCGGTGGCTGCCGTTTCTTTACTCGGCACGATGCCGCCGATGATCGTGAGCTAAAACACAAAACCCTGTGGGAGCGGCGGTGCGGCGATCCGACTTGCTCGCGAAGGCGATGTGTCAGTCAGCCAATGTGTTGAATGTGACGCCGCCTTCGCGAGCAAGTCGGATCGCCGCACCGCCGCTCCCACAGGGGTTATTCGACATACTACAAAATCGCGCAAAGTCATCGTACAACTTCTGATTGACATTCCCCGTAACACTTGCAAATAATTCGCCCCGATGTTGTACGACGACGTATAACAAAAAATAAAAACAACAAGAAACACGGGAGCGTCACTGTGAGCAAGCTCGTCCGCAATTCCTCCGTTTGCACCCCTCGCCCAGCCTTCGCACTCCGTCATACCCTGAGCCTGATCGGTTGCAGCAGCCTGGCCCTCGCCCTGCCCATGACCAGTCATGCCGAAGGTTTCGTCGATGACGCCAAAGCCACGCTGAACCTGCGCAACTTCTACATCAACCGCAACTTCACGAACCCGGCCTACCCGCAGGGCAAGGCTGAAGAGTGGACGCAAAGCTTCATCCTCGATGCCAAATCCGGATTCACCCAGGGCCCCGTCGGGTTCGGCATGGATGTGCTGGGCCTGTACTCGGAAAAACTCGACGGAGGCAAAGGCACGCGCGGTACCTCGTTGCTGCCGATTCATGACGACGGTCGCCCGGCCGACAATTTCGGGCGCCTGGGTGTGGCGCTGAAAGGGAAAGTTTCGAAAACCGAATTGAAGGTCGGCGAATGGATGCCGGTGTTGCCGATCCTGCGCTCCGACGACGGCCGCTCCCTGCCGCAAACCTTCCGTGGTGGTCAGGTGACATCCACCGAGATCAGTGGCCTGACGCTCTACGGCGGCCAGTTCCGCGCCAACAGCCCGCGCAACGATGCGAGCATGCAAGACATGTTCATGAACGGCAAATCGGCTGCCTTCACCTCGGACCGTTTCAACTTTGGCGGCGGTGAATATGCGTTCAACGAGAAGCGCACCCAGGTCGGCGTCTGGTACGCGCAACTCAGCGACATTTATCAGCAGCAGTATTTCAACCTGAGCCACAGCCAGCCCATCGGCGACTGGACCCTCGGCGCCAACCTTGGCTACTTCATCGGCAAGGAAGACGGCAGCGCCCTGGCCGGCGACCTCGACAACAAAACCGCGTTCGCCATGCTCTCGGCCAAATACGGCGGCAGCACCTTCTTTGTCGGCCTGCAAAAACTCACCGGCGACGATGTCTGGATGCGGGTCAACGGCACCAGCGGCGGGACCCTGGCCAACGACAGCTACAACTCCAGCTACGACAACGCCAAGGAAAAATCCTGGCAGCTGCGCCACGACTACAATTTTGTGGCGCTCGGCATTCCCGGCCTGACAATGATGAACCGCTACATCAGCGGCGATAACGTGCACACAGGCACCATCACCGACGGCAAGGAATGGGGCCGCGAGTCAGAACTGGCTTACACGGTGCAGAGCGGCGCGCTGAAGAATCTCAACGTCAAATGGCGTAACGCGTCGATCCGCAAGGACTTCAGCACCAATGAATTCGACGAAAACCGCATTATCATCAACTACCCGATCTCGTTGCTGTAAGCCGAGGGGCGGGGGATCAACACGAGCCCTGTGGGAGCGAGCTTGCTCGCGATGGCGGCGTTACATCCAACATCAATGTATTTGACATAAAGCCATCGCGAGCAAGCTCGCTCCCACAAAGTGCTTTGCAGTGTCAGCGGATGCAGGGATGACCCTCCGTCAATTTCAACCGATGACGCGTTGACAACGACCCGAGACCCTAACAATACTTCGGACTAGTCGTACGACAACCTATAACGAACTAAATAACAATAACTGCTTATGCAGGGACCTCCATGACAACCACTCCTATACCCCGCACTCCTTTCAATCGTCTCCTCCTGACCGGTGCCGCCGGTGGCCTCGGCAAAGTCCTGCGCGAAAGCCTGCGGCCCTACGCCAATGTGATTCGCCTGTCAGACATCGCCGACATCGCCCCGGCCATCGATGACCGTGAAGAAGTCGTGCCCTGCGACCTGGCAGACAAGCAAGCAGTCCATCAGTTGGTTGAAGGCGTGGACGCAATCCTGCACTTTGGTGGCGTGTCGACGGAGCACTCGTTCGAAGAGATCCTCGGCGCCAACATCTGCGGCGTCTTTCACATCTATGAAGCCGCTCGCCGCCATTGTGTGAAGCGCGTGATTTTCGCCAGTTCCAACCACGTGATCGGCTTCTATAAACAGGATGAAGCCATCGACGCCCACTCCCCTCGCCGCCCGGACAGCTACTACGGCTTGTCCAAGTCCTACGGCGAAGACATGGCCAGTTTCTACTTCGATCGCTACGGCATCGAGACCGTCAGCGTACGCATCGGCTCCTCGTTCGCGGAACCGCTCAACCGCCGAATGATGAGCACCTGGTTGAGCTTCGGCGACCTGACTCAATTGCTCGAATGTGCGCTGTACGCCCCTAATGTCGGCCACACCGTGGTCTACGGCATGTCCGACAACAAGAACGTCTGGTGGGACAACCGTTTCGCCACCTGCCTGGGTTATGAACCTCAGGACAGCTCCGAAGTGTTCCGCGAAAAAGTCGAAGCCCAACCGATGCCGGCCGCTGATGACCCGGCTCGGGTCTACCAGGGGGGTGCGTTTGTCGCGTCCGGCCCGTTCGGCGACTGAACCCGCGTAAATCACTTGATCCCAACAACAAAAACCCGAGGGGATGAGTTGTCATGCAAGCCGAATTGATTGTCGATGCTCGCAACGCAGTCGGTGAATGCCCGGTCTGGGTCCCCGAGGAAAACGCCCTGTATTGGGTTGATATTCCGGCCGGCGGACTTCAGCGCTGGAGCGCCGAAACCGGCCATGTTCACGCCTGGACAGCACCGGAAATGCTCGCCTGCATTGCACGTCACAGCAACGGCGGCTGGGTTGCCGGGATGCAAAGCGGGTTCTTTCATCTGCATCCGCATAACGATGGCAGCCTCGACAGCAACCTCCTGGCTCGGGTCGAACACGCCCGCACCGATATGCGCCTGAACGATGGTCGCTGCGATCGTCAGGGGCGTTTCTGGGCCGGCAGCATGGTGCTGAACATGGGCGCTAAAGCTGCCGAAGGCACGTTTTATCGCTACAGCGCCGGTCAACGCGGGCCGCTCGAGGCGCAACTCAGCGGGTTTATCGTGCCCAACGGCCTGGGTTTCAGCCCCGACGGGCGGACGATGTACCTGTCTGACTCTCATCCCCTGGTCCAGCAAATCTGGGCCTTTGACTACGACATCGACAGCGGCACACCGTCCAACCGGCGGCTGTTTGTCGACATGCATCAACTCCCTGGTCGTCCCGATGGCGCAGCGGTCGATGCCGAAGGCGGCTACTGGATTTGTGCTAATGACGCCGGGCTGATTCACCGCTTCACTCCCGACGGCCGACTGGACCGTTCCCTCGCCGTACCGGTGAAAAAACCGAGCATGTGCGCCTTCGGCGGCAGTCGCCTGGACACATTGTTCGTGACCTCGATCCGCCCCGGTGACGACCATGACGAACAGTCGCTGGCCGGCGGTGTGTTCGCCCTCAATCCCGGGGTGAAAGGTTTGCCGGAGCCGAAGGTAATATGACGCCAACGCTGCTTGAACTCGAAGACGAATTCACCCATCTCACCCTCGCCCCGGAACTCGGTGGCAGCATCGTCAACTGGAGCGTGCGCGGCACGGGTTTGCCGCTGTTGCGCCACAGCGATGCTCACGCGCTGAACACCGGTCTGCCGGGAAAACTCGGGTGTTTTCCCTTGGCACCGTGGTCGAACCGCATTGCCGAAGGCGGCTTTGAATGCCCCGATGGCTGGCTGGCGCTGACACCCAACAGCCTCACCGATCCCCTGCCGATTCACGGCAGCGCCTGGCAACAGCCGTGGCAGGTGGTTTCGCAGACGCGCGATGAAGTCGTCCTGCAACTCGACAGCACCACGCCATTCGCCTATCGCGCCCGGCAACGATTCCATCTGCGCGAAGGCAAGCTGAGCATTGATCTTAAGGTCACCCATCTGGCCGAAAGCCCTGCCTGGCATGGGCTCGGCTTGCATCCTTACTTTCCGCGTACCACGGGCACCCAGTTGCAGGCGCAAGCCCGGCACGTCTGGTTGTGTGACGGGACAAAACTGCCGACACACCTCAGTGCGTTGCCGGCCGAATGGGATTTCCAGTCGCTCAAGGCGCTGCCCGACACATTGGTCGACAACGGCTTCTGCGAATGGGACGGCCACTGCCTGATCCGCCAGCCAGCGCTGGGCTATGAGCTGGAATGCCGCGCCACCGGCAGCGATTACTTCCTGCTCTACTGCCCGGTGGGCCTGGATTTTTTCTGTATCGAACCGGTGAGCCACCCGGTCAACGCGCATCACCTGCCCGGTCGACCGGGGTTGCGATTGCTGGAGCAAGGCGAGTCAGCCGAGCTCGGTTTCAGCCTGCACTATCGCTACCCCAGCAACTGACTCAGCACCGCACGCAACTTGCCGGGTTTCACCGGTTTGTTCAGCAGCGGTGCATCGAGTCTCTGCAATGAGCGCCGACACTGGTCCGTGCGGTCTGCGGTGATGATGACCGCCGGAATCACCTGGCGGTAATGCTCGCGCAAATGCCTGACCACATCACAACCCACCACCCCGTGATCGAGGTGGTAGTCCGCCAGAATCAGTTCCGGCGGTCGCCCCTGCAAAGCGGCCAGTGCGGAAAATTCATCCGTGGCCGTGACCACCTCGCAGCCCCACTGCCCAAGCAGCGCGCTCATGCTTTCGAGGATGCTCACTTCATTGTCCAGTACCAGCAAACGTCGGCCCGGCAATGGATTGCCGTTGCCTGGTTGTGGTGCCGCCAGACTGATCGGCAGCGGAATTTCATGGGAAATCGGCACGTCGATGCTGAACATCGAACCGCGCCCCGGCAACGAATGAACCCCGACTTTATAGCCGAGGATCTTGGCAATCCGTTCAACGATGGCCAGCCCCAGGCCCACACCCTTGCGGTCGGCGGCGCGTCCGACGTCCAGTTGGTTGAACTCGAGGAAGATCGAATCCAGTCGGTCCGCCGCGATCCCGCGCCCGGTGTCCCAGACTTCCAGGCGCAGCATTTCACCCCGGCGTCTGGCACCCAGCAGGATGCTGCCGTCGTCGGTGTAGCGGCAGGCGTTGCTGAGGAAGTTGCGCAGGATCCGCGTCATCAGGCGCAAGTCGGTGCTGATGGCGTAATCGCCCATGTGCACCCGCAAGTTCAACCCTGCGGCTTCGGCCACTGACTGGAACTCCGACACCAGCGGCGCGAGCAATTCGTCGAGACGGTACAGCGCAATGTCCGGTTTGACCGCCGCCTGATCGAGCCGGGAAATATCCAGCAAATCGGTGAGCAAATCCTCCGCCCCTTCCAGCGCTTGATGCGTACGCTCCACCAGCAGCTGTTCGACGTCGGGAAGCTTGCGTTCGCGCAAGGTGGAGATCAGCAAACGCGCGGCATTGAGCGGTTGCAGCAGGTCATGACTGGCGGCGGCGAGGTATTTGTCCTTGCTGCGGTTGGCGGCCTCGGCGGCGTCCCGGGCATCGCGCAAGGCTTGGGCGATCTGTTTACGCTGGGTGATCTGCTGTTGCAGGTTGCGGTTGGCTTCCAGCAACTCGTCGGTGCGCGCGGTGACGCGCTGCTCCAGTTCGTCGTTGAGTTGCTGCAGGCGCTGCTGGGCGAGTTTGCGTTCGGTGATGTCGGCGACAAAACCCTCCACCAGCCCTTCCTGATCGGGCTTGAGCAACAGGTTCATCAGCACGTCGAGGCTGCTGCCATCCTTGCGCCGCAATTGGGTTTCGTAGCCGAGCAGGCTGCGCTCGCGCTTGAGCAGTTCACCGATGTTTTCCAGTTCTTGAGCGCCGCCGACAAACAGGTTGCTCGCCAGATCAGCCAGCGAGAACAGCACTTCCTGAGGGTCCTGATAGCCGAGCATCCGCGCCAGGGCCGGGTTGGCGGCACGCATGCCTTCCAGGAGGCTTGCCTGAAAGATTCCGTGGACCGCATTTTCGAACAGCCATTTATAACGATTGCGCTCGGCTTCCAGCTCGTCGAGGCGCGCGGCCAGTTCCGGGTAATGGCTCTTGCGCGCCGAGTGGCTGCCTAATCCCAGTAACCCCGCCAGCGCCCGTTGCTGTTCGTCAGAGGGCTTCGCCATAGACGACCTCGACATCACGCTGACTGGACTCGCGCGGGTTGGTCAAGATGCACGGGTCGTGCATGGCGTGTTGTGACAGGAACGGAATGTCCGCAGTGCTGACCCCGTGCAATCCCAGGGTTTCGTGGAAGCCGATCGCATGTTTCAGAGCGATCAGATGTTCGACCAGACGCCCGCAAATCTGCCGGTGATTCAAGCCCCGGCAATCGATGCCAAAGGTCTCGGCGATCACCTTGAAGCGTTCCGGTGCCGAGTTGTAGTTGAACGCCACCACGTGTTCCACCAACACCGCGTTGCACAGTCCATGAGGCAAGTCGAGAAAGCCACCGAGGCTGTGGGACATGGCGTGCACCGCACCGAGGATCGCGTTGGAGAACGCCAGCCCGGCCTGCATGCTGCCGAGCATGATTTTCTCGCGCAGGGCGATGTCGTTCGGATTGGCGATCATCTGCACCAGGTTGCCGTTGATCAGGCGCATCGCCTCCAGCGCATGGGGATCGGTCAACGGCCCGTGACCGGTTGACACAAACGCTTCGATGGCATGCACCAACGCATCGATGCCGGTACAGGCCGACAGGAACGGGTCCATGCTCAACGTGGTTTCCGGGTCGATCAACGACACGTCCGGGACCACCGCCTTACTGACGATGGAGAACTTCATGCGTTCTTGCTGGTTGGAGATGATCACGAATTGCGAGACATCGGCCGAGGTGCCGGCGGTGGTTGGAATCAGGATCAGCGGCGGGCTGGGGATACGGATGGTGTCCACGCCTTCGAATTCGAGGATGCTGCGTCCATGGGCGACGACAATGCCGATGCCTTTGCCGCAATCCATCGGGCTGCCGCCACCGACGGCCACGATGACATCGCAATGGTTTTCCCGGTACAGATCGGCGCCGAGCATCACTTCTTCGACCCGCGGGTTGGGCGAGACCGCGCTGTACAGGAAATACTCGATGCCCTGGGCTTGCAGGCTGGCCTCGACATCGGCGACCCAACCGGCGGCAATCACACCGGGATCGCTGACCAGCAGCACCTTGCGGGCACCAAAGGTTTTGGCGCAATTGCCGACGTTGTGCCGGCAGCCTGCACCAAAGATGATTTCAGGCGAAACGAATTTACGCAGCTGACTGAGACTCTGGCTCATTGGAAAGCCTGTTTTTATTGTTTTGGAAGGTAATGTCCACACTAAAGCATCCGGCTGTGAATGCAATCAGACCAATGGGTAGCAGGCTGGGTGTACTCAAATCTTGTATCCACCGCAGATCAACTGTGGGAGCGGCGGTGCGACGATTCGACTTGCTCGCGAAAGCGGTGGGTCAATCGACATCAATGTTGAATGTAATGCCGCCTTCGCGAGCAAGCCCGCTCCCACAGGGGATTTGTGTCGTTTGATTCATCCGCGGTAGATCAGTCGCGAAGCCTTCTCGTTACGCAACGTCAGGTGTTCCATGCCCAGCCCCGGTGCCTCGGCTTCCTCGCGGGCCTTGAGAATCACACCGTGGTGCGGGGATTTGCTGCACACCGGGTCCGCGTTGGCGGCGTCGCCGGTCAGCATGAATGCCTGGCAGCGGCAGCCGCCCAGGTCCTTGTGCTTTTCATCGCAGGAGCGGCACGGCTCTTTCATCCAGTCATCGCCACGAAAGCGATTGAAACCGAAAGAATCAGTCCAGATATGCTCGATGCTGTGCTCGCGCACATTGGGGAACTGCACCGGCAACTGGCGGGCGCTGTGGCAAGGCAACGCCGTGCCGTCGGGGGTGATGTCGAGAAACAGATTGGCCCAGCCGTTCATGCAGGTCTTGGGGCGTTCTTCGTAGTAATCCGGGGTGACGAAGATCAGCTTGCACGGGTGGCCCTGCGCTTCAAGACGCTCGCGATATGAGTGGGTGATGCGCTCGGCACGCTGCAATTGTTCGCGCGTGGGTAACAGGCCGACGCGGTTGAGCTCGGCCCAGCCGTAGAACTGGCACGTCGCCAACTCGACGAAATCCGCTTCCAGTTCCAGGCACAAGTCGATGATCTGCGCGATCTGGTCGATGTTGTGGCGATGGGTGACGAAGTTCAGCACCATCGGGTAGCCCTGGGCCTTTACCGCCCGGGCCATCGCGAGTTTCTGGGCGAAGGCCTTGCGCGAGCCGGCGAGCATGTTGTTCACCGCTTCGTCGGCGGCCTGGAAGCTGATCTGGATATGGTCCAGCCCCGCGACCTTGAAATCGCGGACTTTCTGCTCGGTCAGGCCGATGCCCGAGGTGATCAGGTTGGTGTAGTAACCCATGTCCCGGGCGGCCTTGATCAGCTCGGCCAAGTCCTGACGAACCAACGGTTCACCGCCGGAAAAGCCCAGTTGCGCAGCGCCCATCTCCCTGGCTTCGCGGAACACCCGGATCCACTCTTCGGTGTCCAACTCTTCGCCTGATTGGGCAAAGTCCAGCGGGTTGGAGCAATACGGGCATTGCAGCGGGCAACGATAGGTCAGCTCCGCCAACAGCCACAGCGGCGGGCCCGGAGGCGAGTCACTCGATCCAGAATTGAGCATGGGCCACCTCCAGAAACGCCAGCACATCTTCGTCGATCCCCGGTACGCCGGGGAAATTCGCAGACAGTCGATCAATGATCGCCGCGACACTGCGCTGGCCGTCCACCAGATCGAGGATCTGCCCGGCACTGTCGTTAAGTTTGATCATGCCTTCGGGGTATAGCAGCACGTGACAGTCCTGACGAGGTTCCCATTGCAGGCGAAAACCCTGACGCAGCGACGGTGATTGCTCGCGGTTGATCAGGCTCACAGGGCAATCCCCCGGTGCCAGACGTTCTCGGTGGTGACGGTGTGATACGGCGGGCGCTCCAGCTCGTAGGCCATGCTCATGGCGTCGAGCATGCTCCACAGCACGTCGAGCTTGAATTGCAGGATTTCCAGCATGCGTTGCTGGCCTTCGACCGTGACGTAATGCGCGAGGGTGATGCGCAAACCATGCTCGACATCCCGTCGCGCCTGACTCAGGCGAGTCCGGAAATAGTCGTAACCGCCGACGTCGATCCACGGGTAATGGGCCGGCCAGGCATCGAGCCGGGATTGGTGGATCTGTGGCGCAAACAGTTCGGTCAGCGAACTGCTGGCGGCTTCCTGCCAACAGGCGCGACGGGCGAAATTGACGTAGGCGTCCACGGCGAAACGGACACCGGGCAGCACCAATTCCTGTGAGAGGATTTGCTCGCGATCCAGCCCCACCGCTTCGCCCAGCCGCAGCCAGGCTTCGATCCCGCCTTCGCTGCCGGGCACGCCGTCGTGATCGAGGATTCGTTGTAACCATTCCCGGCGCACGTCGCGGTCCGGGCAGTTGGCGAGAATCGCGGCGTCCTTCAGGGGGATGCTCACCTGATAGTAGAAGCGATTGGCGACCCAGCCCTGAATCTGCTCACGACTGGAGCGCCCGCCGTACATGGCTTGGTGGAATGGATGGTGGATGTGGTAATAGGCGCCTTTGGCGCGCAGGGCCGCTTCGAATTCGGCGGGGGACATTGGGGTGTCAGTCATTGCGGTTCTCCGGGGAATCTGCGGTGTCTGCTCTGGCGCCTTCGCGAGCAAGCCCGCTCCCACATTGGTTCTCTGTTGTTCACACATTTTGTGTCCAGTGGAGATCCCCTGTGGGAGCGGGCTTGCTCGCGAAGGGGCCCTCCGCTATAGCTCAATACTCATGCCGTCAAACGCCACTTCAATCCCGCGCCGCTCCAGCAGCGCCCGCTCGGCCGAGTCTTCATCGAGGATCGGGTTGGTGTTGTTGATGTGGATCAGCACCTTGCGCTGGCGGGTGAAGCCTTCAAGGATTTCGAGCATGCCGCCAGGGCCGCTTTGCGACAGGTGACCCATTTCACTGCCCAGGTTCTGGCCGACTTCGCAGACTCGCATCTCGTCGTCGCGCCACAAGGTGCCGTCCAGCAACAGGCAATCGGCGCGTTGCATCCAGCTCAGAACCTCGTCGTCGACCTGTCCCAGGCCCGGCGCGTAGAACAGCGAAGCGCCGCTGCGCCGATCTTCGATAAACAAGCCGATGGTGTCGCCCGGCTGCGGATTGCCGCGATTGGGCGAATACGGCGGTGCGTTGCTGACCAAGGGGATCGCGCGAAATCGCAGATGTGCGCAAGCGGCGATGCTGAACGGCTCGCGGTCGAGCCCGACCGGTTGCCACTGCAACCCGCCGTTCCAGTGTTTGAGCATGGTGAACAACGGGAAGCCGCTGCTCAGGTCTTCATGGACCCGTTCGGTGCACCAGACCGAATGAGGGCAGCCTTCGCGCAGACTCAACAGGCCGGTGCAGTGGTCGATCTGGCTGTCCAGCAGGACGACGCCGGCAATCGCAGTATCCCGCACCCGGCGCGCCGGTTGCAGCGGCGCGAAACTCTCAAGTTGCGCGCGAATGTCCGGTGAAGCATTGCACAGCACCCAATCCACACCGTTGTCGCTCAGGGCAATCGAGGACTGGGTGCGCCGTTGGGCCCGCAGGCTGCCATTGCGCATCGCGGCGCACTGGCGGCAGTTGCAATTCCATTGCGGAAAACCACCGCCAGCGGCGGATCCGAGAACGCGAATGTGCATGGGCAATGCTCCAGAAGGCAGGCCCGGCCAACGTAACGGCTGGCCGGGTGAACAATCAGCGGTTGGCGAAATACATCGTCACTTCGAAGCCAATGCGCAGATCGGTAAACGCGGGTTTAGTCCACATGGGTCAATCCTCTTCTTATGCCGGACGATTCCGGTAAAGCCATTAATGCACGGGGCGCCAGGCACCCGAATGCTACTTTCGAAGGAGGTGGCGGCGTGCATTGGTAGGGGGTGGTGCGCGGTTTTTCAGTACACACAAAACCAATGTGGGAGCGAGCTTGCTCGCGATGAGGGCAGCACATTCAACATTGATGTTGACTGTCAGACCGCTATCGCGAGCAAGCTCGCTCCCACAGGTTCTTCAGTGTGCTTACGGGGTTAGAAAAACCCCATCGGATTGATGTCGTAGCTCACCAGCAGGTTTTTGGTCTGCTGATAGTGGTCGAGCATCATCTTGTGGTTTTCACGGCCGACACCGGATTTCTTGTAGCCACCGAACGCGGCATGAGCCGGGTACAGGTGGTAGCAGTTGGTCCAGACACGCCCGGCCTTGATCGCCCGGCCCATGCGGTAGGCACGGTTGATGTCGCGGGTCCACAGACCGGCGCCGAGGCCGAACTCGCTGTCGTTGGCAATCGCCAGGGCTTCGGCTTCGTCCTTGAAGGTGGTGATACCCACCACCGGGCCGAAGATTTCTTCCTGGAACACGCGCATTTTGTTGTGGCCCTTGAGCAGGGTCGGCTGGATGTAATAACCCGTCGACAAGTCGCCCTCAAGACGTTCGGCCGCGCCGCCGGTGAGCAGCTCGGCGCCCTCCTCCTGGGCGATTTTCAGGTACGAGAGGATCTTGTCGTATTGCTGCTCGGACGCCTGGGCGCCGACCATGGTTTCAGTGTCCAGCGGGTTGCCGCGCTTGATTTTGACGATCTTCTTCATCACCACTTTCATGAAGTCGTCGTAGATCGACTCCTGCACCAGCGCTCGCGATGGACAGGTGCAGACTTCGCCCTGGTTGAAGAACGCCAGCACCAGACCTTCGGCGGCCTTCTCGATGAACTGCGGCTCGGCTTGCATGATGTCTTCGAAGAAAATGTTCGGCGACTTGCCGCCCAGTTCGACAGTGCTCGGAATGATGTTCTCGGCCGCGCATTTCATGATGTGCGCGCCAATCGGGGTGGAACCGGTGAAGGCGATCTTGGCAATGCGCTTGCTGGTGGCCAACGCCTCACCCGCTTCGCGACCGAAGCCCTGAACGATGTTCAGCACGCCGGCCGGCAGCAAATCGGCGATCAGCTCGGCGAAGACCATGATCGACAGCGGCGTCTGCTCGGCGGGTTTGAGTACCACGCAGTTACCGGCGGCCAGGGCCGGGGCGAGTTTCCAGGCGGCCATCAGCAGCGGGAAGTTCCACGGAATGATCTGCCCGACCACGCCCAGCGGCTCGTGGAAGTGATAGGCGGTGGTCAGCTCGTTGATCTCGGCGGCACCGCCCTCTTGAGCGCGGATGCAACCGGCGAAGTAACGGAAATGGTCGGCGGCCAGTGGCACGTCGGCGTTGAGGGTCTCGCGCACGGCTTTGCCGTTGTCCCAGGTTTCGGTGACGGCGAGGATTTCCAGGTTCTGTTCGATGCGGTCAGCGATTTTCAGCAGCACCAGGGAGCGGTCCTGCGCCGAGGTCTTGCCCCAGGCATCGGCGGCGGCATGCGCTGCGTCGAGGGCTTTTTCGATGTCGGCGGCGCTGGAACGAGGGAATTCGGCGATCACTTCACCGGTGACCGGCGAAGAGTTGGTGAAGTACTCACCATTGACCGGGGCGACGAACTCGCCGCCGATGAAATTGCCGTAGCGCGGTTTAAACGTAACGACGGCGCCAGGTGTACCAGGTTGTGCGTAGATCATGGTGGGCCTCTGTCTGGGTCGATGCCTGTCGGGCAAACAGGCGATGAATCGATAGTAGAGAGCCCTGCGCGTCAGACGAATGCGCCGTTGGCAGGAGGACTCTCGTTATTTGGTAGTAGATTTGCCCACATCTCCATGTGGCAAATCCTCCCTGTGGGAGCGGGCTTGCTCGCGAAGGCGGTGTGTCAGTCAACCGATGTGTTGAATGTGACGCCGCTATCGCGAGCAAGCCCGCTCCCACAGGGGTTATGCGGTGGACTCAGAGTTAGTGCTTGGCCACTACAAGGTCTTTTGGCAGTTTGAACGTCCAGAGCATGCCGCCCTGGTTGAAGTCCTTGATGCGCTTGGCCACTTCGCCGCCCCACAGCGGAACAGCACCGCCCCAACCGGACAGCACCGAGACGTACTGTTCGCCGTCCATTTCCCACGTCACAGGCGAGCCGAGTACGCCGGAGCCGGTCTGGAATTCCCAGACTTTCTCGCCGGTCTTGGCATTGAACGCCTGCAGGAAACCTTCCGGCGTGCCGGTGAACACCAGGTTGCCCTTGGTGGTCAGCACGCCGCCCCACAGCGGCGCGTAGTTCTTGTGGCGCCAGACTTCCTTGCCGGTTTTCGGGTCGATGGCGCGCAGCACGCCGATGTAGTCTTCATTCAACGGTTTGATGGTGAAACCGGCACCGAGGAACGCCGCGCCTTTTTTGTAGGCGATGCCTTCGTTCCAGATGTCCATGCCCCATTCGTTGGACGGCACGTAGAACAGCCCGGTGTCCTTGTTGTAGGCCATCGGCATCCAGTTTTTCGCGCCGAGGAACGCTGGAGCTACGAACACCGAACTGCCTTTGGCTTCGGTGCCGGGCGCGCCTGGGCGACTGGCTTCGTTGTAGATCGGTCGGCCCTCTTTATCCAGGCCGGTGGCCCAGGTGATCTTGTCCACGAACGGGAAGCCGCGAATGAATTTGCCGTTGGTGCGGTCCAGCACGTAGAAGAAACCGTTACGGTCAGCGGTCGCGGCGGCTTTGATCTCTTTGCCGCCTTCGGTGTAGTTGAACGAGACCAGCTCGTTCACGCCGTCATAGTCCCAGCCGTCGTGAGGTGTGCTCTGGAAGTGCCATTTGATGGTGCCGTCATCCGGATTGAGCGCCAGGCGCGACGAGGAGTAGAGGTTGTCGCCAGGGCGCAGGTGCGAGTTCCACGGTGCCGGGTTGCCGGTGCCGAACAGCAGCAGATTGGTTTCAGGGTCGTAGTAGCCGCCTAGCCAAGGGGCGGCGCCGCCGGTTTTCCAGAGGTCGCCGGGCCAGGTTTTGCCGGCTTCACCGCCGGAGATGCCGTTCTCTACAGCTTTGCCGTCCTTGTAGGTGTAGCCCATGTGGCCTTCGACGGTGGGACGGGTCCACAGCAGGTCGCCGTTTTTCGGGTCGTAGGCTTCGATTTTGCCGACCACCCCGAACTCGCCACCGGCGACACCGGTGATCAGTTTGCCGTTGATCACCAACGGCGCGGCACTGATCGAATAGCCTTCCTTGTGGTCGGCAACTTTCTTGCTCCAGACGACCTTGCCGGTGTCTTTGTTCAGGGCCACGAGCTTGGCGTCGAGGGTGCCGAAAATCACCAGGTCGCCGTACAGCGCGACACCACGGTTGATCACGTCGCAGCAAGGGCGGATGTCATCGGGCAGACGCGCATCGTATTGCCAGAGCTTCTTGCCGGTACGCGCATCCACCGCAAACACCCGCGAGTAAGAACCGGTCATGTACATCACGCCGTCCTTGATCATCGGCTGTGCTTGCTGACCGCGTTGTTTTTCACCGCCGAAGGAGAACGCCCAGACCGGCCGCAAGTCCTTCACGTTGTTGACGTTGAGCGTGTCCAGCGGGCTGTAGCGCTGACCCTGGACGCCCAGACCGTTGGTGACGATCTGCTCCGGGTTCTTGGGGTCCTGGAGAATGTCTTGATCGGTGACGCCGGCCAGCGCGGTGCCGGACAACAGCATGGCACTGAGCAGCACGCTCAAGACGAAGGGTTGGCGACGTGCGGGTTGGGTCATGACGGCTACCTCTGCAGTTTTTGTTATACCCGGGAAATTTTCCCGGTCTGGTGCAGATTCTTGGGCGCCGCCGCCCTTGGAACAATTGCCCGCAGTGCTGAGATTGCTAGTTCCTTAGTACCGGGTCGGAGGAGATGAACACCGAATTTCATGATCGACACACACCCCCTGTGGGAGCGGGCTTGCTCGCGAAGGCGGTGTGTCAGTTGACATTGATGTTGCCTGACACGCCGCCTTCGCGAGCAAGCCCGCTCCCACATGGGTTCTCTGCGTGTCACTTTCCTGCGGCGGAATCGACTCGGGTCATTTGGCCGCGCTCGTAACGCGGGTACAGATGGCTGACGCTGCGGATCAGCTCGTAACGGCTCAGAGTGATCCCGGCAAACCGCTCGGGAATGGGGCTGCGGATCATCTCGGCCATATCACTGCCATTGGCGGCGCCATCGCGCATCAACTGGTCGAGCCAGCCGAGGTAGTCACGCATTTGCTCGAACGGCTGTCGATCGCTGGCCACCGGTCCATGACCGGGGACGATCAGCGTCCACGGCAAGCCTTGAAGCGTGGCGATGTCCGCCAGCCACACTGCCAACCCCGGACTGTTGGGCGTGGTCAGCGCCCGTTGATAAAACACCAGATCCCCGGCAAACAACACGCCGGTTTTCTGGTCGAGAATAGCCAGATCCGCGCCAGTGTGCCCACCCAGGCCCAGCAGACGTAGATCGTGATCCCCAAAATTTCGCACGCCGGGCGCCAGCGTTTCAGTCGGCAACACCACTTCGGTGCCGCGCATCCAGTCACCCACCAGTCGATACATGTTCTCGGCCATGGCATCGCCCTGCTGATGCAACAGCTCGGTGGTGCCGGCCAGCGCGCCGATCGGCACGTCAGTGAAGGCCTGGTTGCCGAGCACATGATCAGGATTATGATGGGTCAGCAACACCTCAATCACCGGTTTGTCGGTGGTCGCGGCAATGGCCTTGCGCATCGCTTCGCCGTAGCGTTTCGACGGCCCGGTGTCGATCACCACCACACCCTGCTTGGTGACGATGAACGCGGTATTGACGATGTTGCCGCCATTGGCCTTGGCGAAATTGTCGGTGTTGCCTTCCAGCAGCCAGGTGTCTTCGGCGATCTGCCGGGGTTTGAGTGAGTACTCGAGGTCGGCCAGGGCCGGCAGGCTCAGGCTCATAAACAACAGCAGCATCCAGCGCATCACGCGCTCCTTTGGGTCAGGGTATGGCCGCATCGAATTGATTGCCGCTGTTGTCCCGCAGCATCAGGCGCGTCTGCCCTGCCCCTTCGATGTCGAAGGCCAGGTTGGGGTTTTCGCTGACGGCGGGAAACAGCTCCAGACGGGCCAGCAGTTGATCGTGCTGATCCCGCAGTTCGGCATGGTTGATGAAGAATTCCGGGATGCCGCTGACCATGCCGTTGTCCATCGGATGCGCCACCTGCAAGCGCACACGGCTGAATTCGCCACGGGGATAACGACCGCCCAGCACTTCGCCAATGTGCTCTTCCCAGCCCGGCTGAGTGCGCACCACACTCGGCGCCGTGCAACCGCCGCCGGCCGCATCGATCAGGGTCGAGCCGACATGCCAGACCCCATCGCGGGTCAGTACCGCCGCGCGCAACGGCGTGGCCTGTTCAATACGGATGCGGATCGACAGCCACGGCAGCACCCGGTCCAGCGGCTGGAAATCGACAATTTTCGGCAACGGGTTGAGTTCAGCCCAGGCGAGGATTTTCACCACCTCGCCCTTGAACGCTCGCGCGTCGATTTCCAACGGCACTTGCCGGGCGTCTTCGGCGAACGGCGGCGCCAGCAGCTTGACCCGCTCGTCGAACACGAACGGCGCATCGCCAAGCATCTGCTTGTGATAGAAGGCCCACATCACCGACGGCACCGGGTCTTTGCCCGGGTCGATGTCCACGGCGTGCGCGGCGATGGGTAACCAACAGGCCAACAGACAACCCGCTCGCCAGTTCACTATTGATACATCTCGGGCACGTCATAGCGCAGGCCGTAATGGCCATAAATGGTTTTGACCGAGCCCTCGCGGATCAAGGCTTCCAGCGCCTCTTCCACGGCATAGGCCAGTTGACGGTTGCTTTCATGCACCGCCATGCCGATCTCCCAAAGTTGCTTGCCCATGTTCGGGTAGGCGTTTTCCGCCAGCGCCACTTGCGGGTCCGCCGCTTCATGCACTTGCCAGTCGATCTCGCCGCGCATGGCCATGACCGCGTCGACTTCACCGGCCTTCATGGCCGCGAACGCTTGAGGTACACCGGAATAGTGATGCGTTTTGGCGGCGAGCATGCCGCTGAACACCGAGGTCAGGTAGAACGACGGCACGCTGTCGACTTCGACGCCGATCGGGTGGTGCTCGAACACCGCGACGCTGCCCACCGACTCCAGCCGGCGGCGGTCATAGGCGACCTGCCATTGTTCGTTCTGGTACGGCCCGAACATCACCACATGGCCGTTTTCCAGCTCACCCAGTTCATTGCGCTTCTGCGCGTAATCGCGATCGTATGGCACGCGCATCATCAGGTCGGCCAGTTGCAGATCGTGCAACTGACTGGCACGCCAGATGTAATCGCGCAGGTCGTCGTCGAGCTTCTCGCCGGCCGGCGCCCAAATCAACGTCAGCCTCACGCCGAGAGCATTGGCCAAGGCCTGGGCGAGTTCGACATCAACGCCACGGGCCTGGCCGGCGTCTTCAAAACTGTAGGGGGCGAAGTCCTTGTAGACCGCCACTTTCAGCTCCCCGGCGGCGATCATTTCGTCATAGGTACGGACCTGCGCCTGCACTGCCTGGCAGCACAGCAACACAGCGCTGATCAACACAGCGAGCAGGCGCATGGGTTACTCCTCGACGTGAACGCTGTCCAGATAGGTGCGTACCGCCCACAAGGCTTCCTGGCTCAGGTAGTCGGCCATCTTCGGCATGTAGACCCGGCCATCACGCACGGCGCCGTGGCGCACGCGTTCGACGAACCACTCATCTCCGGCATCAGCGACATCGAGCATGCGCAAATCGGGGGCGATGCCGCCGGATTTGGCTTCCAGGCCATGACAGGCCGCACAGTTCTGGTTGTACGCCGAGGAGCCGATTTCCAGGGCCTTATCGTGTTCCGGCGAAGTGCGGTATGGGTTCACCGATGCCCAACCATCGGCATCGACCTTGACGCCTGCGTCCTTGATCGGGGTCAGGCCCGGGGTTTCCACCGCTTGCGGCACCACATTGCCGTGGGCCCAGACGGAACCTGCGCTGATAAATCCGGCCAGCAGTCCGGCAACGAGTAAGGCGTTGCGTTTTGTTTTCATTGTTATGCCCTCTTGATTGCACGCAAAACCTCTTTGAAGAGGCTATGGCACCCATCTTAGGAAGGGCTCCGCGCAAGCCCCATGCTGCTTTGGTGTTCGCCGTCTAGTCCCTTGGTAGTAGGGCTTGTGGCGCACACCCGGGTACGCTTCCGGCGCCTTTACTACCTTGGTACTGACTCACTGGTACTTTCTGCATATTTCCTTCTGCCTCACAGCGTTCCTATGCTGGCGCTACCTGTAATGGAGTGCCCTATGCGCCAGCTTGCCCCTTACGCCCTGATCTACCTGTTGGCGATTGCCTGCGCCGCCGGGCTGGCGCCCCAGAGCCAGGCCGCCGACGCGCCGTTGCAGGTGCAGATCGGCTACCTGGGCTATCGCCCCGACCCGGGCCCGTTGCTGTCGAACGTCATTCCCGAGCCGGTCGATGCCGGGCTGCGTGGCGCCGAACTGGCGATCACTGATAGCAACAGCACCGGGCGTTTTCTCAACCAGAGCTACAGCCTGATCAGCGCCAACGTCGACAATCCCGATGCCCTGGTCGAAGCGGCCAAGGCTCAACATGAACAAGGTCTGCGCCTGTTTGTCGTCAATGCACCGGCCGCCAGCCTGCGCCAACTCAGCGCCGTGCTGCCCGACAGCTTGCTGTTCAACGCCGGCAGCCCCGACGACAGCCTGCGCACCACCGACTGCCTGTCGAACGTGCTGCACAGCCTGCCAAGTCGGGCGATGCTCGCCGATGCGCTGGCGCAATTTCTGGTGGTGCGCAAATGGCAGCGGGCGCTGCTGATCGTCGGCCCAACCCCGGACGATCAAGCCTATGCGGCCGCCCTGCGCCGAGCCGCCAAACGCTTCGGACTGAAACTGGTCGCGGAAAAAGCCTGGAGTTTCGACAACGATCAGCGCCGTAGCGCCCAGGCCGACATGCCGCTGTTCACCCAGACCGCCGAGTACGACGTGGTGCTGGTGGCGGATGAACGCGGTGATTTCGGCGAATACGTGCCCTACCAGACCTGGTACCCACGGCCGGTCGCCGGCACGCAGGGGCTGACCCCGGTGGGCTGGCACAAAACCGTGGAAACCTACGGCGCCGCCCAGTTGCAGAAGCGCTTTGAAGCGCTGACCGGGCGCTGGATGAATGACCGCGATTTCGCCGCGTGGATCGCCGTGCGCAGCATCGCCAGTGCGGTGAGCAAACTGCGTCAGGTCGATCCGATGGCGATCCGTACGCTTGAAATCAGCGATCAATTGCCGCTGGACGGTTTCAAGGGTCGCAAGCTCAGCTATCGACCGTGGAACGGCCAGTTGCGTCAGCCGATCCCCATTGTGCAACCCCGGGCGTTGGTCAGCACTTCGCCCCAGGACGGTTTCCTGCACCCGTCCAACGAAATGGACAGCCTGGGCTACGACAAACCCGAAGTGACCTGTCGCTTTCCCTAATCCAACTTTCCACAAGAACGACAACAAAAAGGAATCCACCATGCGCCGCAGCCTGCTCTGCCGCTCCCAATTTTTCTGGGCCCTGCTGCTCGCCGCCGGGCATGCCGCGGCCAGCACCGCCTGGGTCTCCAACGAAAAGGACAACAGCCTCAGCCTGATTGACCTGCAGACCCTGCAAGTCACCGACACCCTGCCCGTCGGCCAGCGCCCCCGCGGTCTGCTGCTGTCCCACGACAATAAGCTGCTGTACATCTGCGCCAGCGACTCGGACCGGGTCCAGGTGATGGACGTTGCCACGCGCAAAATCATCAAAGAGCTGCCCTCGGGCAAAGACCCTGAGCAGTTCGCCCTGCACCCCAACAATCGCTGGCTGTACGTTTCCAACGAAGACGATGCGCTGGTGACGGTGATCGACACCGAAACCTCCAAGGTGCTGAGCCAGATCAACGTCGGCGTCGAACCCGAAGGCATGGCCGTCAGCCCCGACGGCAAGTGGGCGGTGAACACCAGCGAAACCACCAACATGCTGCACTGGATCGACACCAGCACCCAGACCCTGGCCGACAGCACGCTGGTGGATCAGCGGCCGCGCTTCGTCGAGTTCACGCCGGATGGATCGAAGCTCTGGGCCTCGGCGGAAATCGGCGGCACGGTGACCATTCTCGACGTCGCCACCCGCAAGATCCTCAAGACCCTGACCTTCCAGATCAAGGGCGTGCACCCGGATAAGGTTCAACCGGTGGGCATCAAACTCAGCGCCGACGGCAAGTACGGTTTCGTCGCCCTCGGCCCGGCCAATCATGTGGCGGTGATCGACGCCAAGACATTCGAGATTCTTGATTATCTGTTGGTCGGGCGACGGGTCTGGCAGATGTCGTTTACCCCGGATCAAAAGCAATTGCTGGCCACCAATGGCGTCAGCGGCGACGTGTCGGTGATCGATGTCGACAGCCTCAAGGTCACCCAATCGATCAAGGTCGGGCGTTATCCGTGGGGCGTGGTGGTGACCCCATGAACGCACTCGAAGTCAGCGAGCTGAGTTTCGCTTATGGTGCGAAAGAGGCGTTGCGCCAGGTGAGTTTCAGCCTGGCACCCGGCCGTTTTGCTGCATTGCTGGGGCCGAACGGCGCGGGCAAATCGACGCTGATTGCCCTGCTCACTCGACTCTACGACGTGCAGCGCGGTGACATCCGCGTTGGCGGCTGTTCACTGCGCAACGCGGCGCGTCCGGCGCTCAAGCAATTGGGTGTGGTGTTTCAGCAAAGCACATTGGATCTGGACCTCAGCGTCGAGCAGAACCTGCGCTATCACGCCGCACTGCATGGGATGTCCCGACGTCAGACCAGCCTGCAGGTCGACGCCGAACTGGCACGTCAGGCCTTGACCGAACGCCGTCGCGAGCGGGTTCGCGAACTCAATGGCGGCCACCGTCGCCGGGTGGAAATCGCCCGCGCGTTGCTGCATGAACCGCGCCTGCTGCTGCTCGACGAGGCCAGCGTCGGCCTCGACCCGGCCAGTCGGCTGGCGCTCAATCAGCACATCCGCAGTTTGTGCCGCGAGCAGAACATCAGCGTGCTCTGGACCACCCATTTGCTGGATGAAGTGCAGCCCAGCGACGACTTGTTGATCCTTCATCAGGGCCGATTGGTCGCCAGCGGACAAGCCGACGCCCTGAGCCTGGAACACGGCGGCGACCTTGGTTCGGCCTTCACTCGACTGACGACTTCAGGAGCCGCCCAATGAATGCCTACTGGCAATGTTTCAGCGGAATCGTGCTACGCGAATGGCTGCGTTTTGTGTTGCAGCGCACGCGGTTTCTCAGTGCGCTGGTGCGGCCGTTGTTGTGGCTGCTGGTGTTCGCCGCCGGTTTTCGCGCGGCACTCGGGATCGCGATCATCGAGCCCTATGACACCTACATTCCCTACGAGGTCTACATCATCCCTGGTCTTGCCTGCATGATCCTGCTGTTCAACGGCATGCAAGGTTCGCTGTCGATGGTCTACGACCGGGAAATGGGCAGCATGCGCGTGCTGCTGACCAGCCCTCTGCCCCGTACTTTCCTGCTGTGCAGCAAACTGTTGGCCACCTCGTTGATCTCGCTGTTGCAGGTCTACGCCTTTCTGGCGATTGCCTGGGTGTACGGCGTGCAGCCACCGGCCATGGGGCTGTTGATCGCGTTACCGGCATTGCTGCTGGTGGCTTTGATGCTCAGCGCGTTGGGCCTGTTGCTGTCGAACGCGATCCGTCAGCTGGAGAACTTTGCCGGGGTGATGAATTTCGTGATCTTCCCGCTGTTTTTCCTGTCGTCGGCGCTGTATCCGGTGTGGAAAATGCGCGAGTCCAGCGAGTGGTTGTACTGGTTGTGCGCGTTGAACCCGTTCACCCATGCGGTGGAACTGGTGCGGTTTGCCCTGTATGAACGCTTCAATCCGTTGGCGCTGGCGGTGTGCGTGGGGCTGACGCTGGTATTCGCCCTGCTCGCCGTGTTCACCTTTAACCCGCAACACGCCGCCCTGCGCAAAACCAACTGACAACACAGATCCAATGTGGGAGCGGGCTTGCTCGCGAATGCGGCTTCACATTCAACATTTACGTTGACTGACACACCGCCTTCGCGAGCAAGCCCGCTCCCACATAAAGCAACCAGCGATCAGGTGAAATTACTACTTTAGTACTGGTTTCCCTGTCTATCGTCGCATTCCAATCGCACCGAGACTGGCATGTAATAGGTTCATAACTATAAGGATTGAACCCCATGCCGCGTGCCCGACGTCGTCTGCTACGCCCTTCTCTCGTTGCGCTGTCGCTGAGCCTGTTACTGGGCGCCGCGCAGGCCGAAACACCGCTGTTCTCCACCGACGGCTATCGCATCGGCCTGTACCGCAGCCCGACCCCGAATCAAGTCCAGGGCGCCGGCATCATCGATACCGCGGCCCTGCAGACCCTGCTGACCCAGACACCGCGTCCGGTGCTGATCGACGTCTACCGCCGCCAGTGGTTGCAAGGACGTTTCATCGAGGACCAGCCCCACGAAAACCTCCCCGGCAGCCATTGGCTGGCCAATACCGGCGACGGTGACCTGACGCCCGACTGGCAGGACTATTTTGCGCGTAAGCTGAACTCATTGACCGCAGGTGATCTCGCGCAACCGCTGGTCTTTTACTGCCGCTCCGATTGTTGGCTGAGCTGGAACGCCGTGAAGCGCGCCGCCGCCATGGGCTATAAGACTCTGTATTGGTATCGCGACGGTCTGGACGCCTGGCAGGCCGCCAACCTGCCCGTAACGCCCGCCCAGCCCGAGCCCTTCCCCTGACCTTATGCGTGCGAGTTGTTGCCACACCCTAATCAAAATAATGAGGTGAAAGGCTATGTACAAAATTCTGATTGCCGACGATCACCCGCTGTTTCGCGAAGCCATACATAACGTCATCAGCGATGGCTTTCCGGGCAGCGAGGTGATGGAAACCGCCGACCTGGACAGCGCCTTGGTGCTGACACAGGAACACGACGACCTGGACCTGATCCTGCTTGACCTGAACATGCCCGGCATGCACGGCCTCAACGGCCTGATCAACCTGCGCAACGAGGCGCCGACCATTCCGGTGGTGATCGTCTCGGCCGAACAGGACAAACAAGTCGTGCTGCAAGCCATCACTTATGGCGCGGTGGGTTTCATCACCAAATCCTCGCCAAGGGTGCAGATGACCGAGGCCATCCAGCAGATCCTTAACGGTAATGTCTACTTGCCGCCGGACATCATCCGCACGCAAAAATGCGGTACAAGGCGCATGAACGATGCCCCGAGCTTCCCACCTGAACTGCTCCAGGCCTTGACCCGCAAGCAGTTGCTGGTGCTCGAACGCATGACCAAGGGCGAGTCGAACAAACAGATCGCCTACACCCTGGAAATCGCCGAAACCACGGTCAAGGCCCACGTCTCGGCAATCCTGCGCAAACTCAATGTGCACAATCGGGTGCAGGCGATTTTGAGTGCCGGGGATATTGATTTCGGGTCTTACTTACGGCGTTGAGACCGAGTCGCCCCCTTCGCGAGCAAGCCCGCTCCCACATTGGATCTGAGTGAACTCGGTCAAATGTGGGAGCGGGCTTGCTCGCGAAGAGGCCAGTACAGACACCAGAAGTCTCAAGGCCTGCCGAGCAAGTGACTCATCGCCGTCTTGAGCTTCATCGGCCGCACCGGTTTGTGCATCAGGGTGTGGCCCAGCTCACGAATCTGCTGCTTGAGTTCATTGCTGTAATTAGCGGTGATCATCATCGCCGGAATCGCCGAACCGCGACGGGCGTTGATCCGGGCCACGGCATCGACGCCGTTCTGATCGTCATTCAGGTGATAGTCGGCAATCAGCAAGTCTGCTTCTTCGTGATAGTTGTCCACTTGCCGCGCCAGGTCCTCCTCGGACAGCGCTGTGACCACCAGACACCCCCACCCTTCGAGCAACGTGCGCATGCCGGCGCAAATGGCCGCGTCGTTGTCCAGCACCCACACCCTCGCCCCACGCAGACGTTCAAGCATCGGTTCACTCATCAGCAGACTCGGCAGCGTCTTGGGTGCCGTGGCGCTGAGCGGCACTTCGACCGAGAACATCGAGCCTTTGCCCGGCCACGAACGCACATGAATGCGGTGACCGAGAATCCCGGCAATCTTTTCCACAATCGCCAGACCCAGGCCTAACCCGCGATCCTGATCTGGACGCTGTACATCACCGCGTTTGAACTCCTGAAAAATCTCCTCGAGGCGGTTTTCGGCGATACCCATGCCGCTGTCCCAGACCTCGATCGACAGGCGCTGGTGATGACGCCGACAACCGAGCACCACACGACCGCTGTAGGTGTAGCGAATGGCGTTGCTCAGCAGATTTCGAAGAATCCGCGCCAGCAACTGAATGTCGCTGCGCACCAGCGCGGAACAAGGGATGAAATGCAGCTCCAGGCCTTCGCTGCGGGCCACCTGGGTGTACTCGGCCGAGAGGTTTTCCAGCAATTCGCTCAGGGCAAACGGCGCAATGTCGGCCTTGATCACCCCGGCATCCAGCTTGGAGATGTCCACCAGCGTACCCAGCAGGTTCTCCACGTCTTCCAGGGAGTTGCTGACATTACGCACCAAAATCGCATTGGCCACGGGCTCCCGCCGTTCGAGCAACGCGCTGGTAAACAGCCGCGCGGCGTTGAGCGGTTGCAGCAGGTCATGACTGACGGCAGCAAGAAACTTGGTCTTCGACAGGTTGGCCTGTTCGGCTTCGAGCTTGGCTTCACGCAGGCGAGATTCCGCCCGCCGACGCTCGTCGATCTCGCGTAGCAACTGGTCATTGAGCGTGGTCAGTTCTGCCGTCCGTTCACGCACCCGCAACTCAAGATTCTGATAGGCCTGGTGCAGCGCCTCGGCGGTGCGGCGGCGTTCGGTGATGTCGCGGATCAACACGAAAATCCCCACCACTTCCCCGGTGGCCAGGCGATTGGGTACGTAGGAGCGCAGCATGTAGCGCTCCTGATTGTTGATGTTGGTTTCGGCGAACTCGAACGTCACGCTCTCACCGGCCAAGGCCCTGGCCACGTAGGCTTCCAGGCGCTGGTAATGCTGTTCGCTGTGGACTTCGCGCAGGCTCTGACCAAGCATCACGCCCCGAGGCCAGCAGTACCATTCTTCATACACCTTGTTGGTGAACTCGTAGACCAGGTCGGCATTCAGATAAGCGATCAGTGCCGGCACATGGTCGGTGATCAGGCGAATCCAGCGCTCGCTTTCGCTCAGCGCTTCGGCGTGTTGGTAGCGTTCGGTGATGTCGGTGAAGGTGTTGACGAAACCGCCGGTGGGCAATGGATGGGTGCGGATTTCCAGCACCCGGCCATCGTAGAGGCGCTGCTCGCATTCCTGCACGTGCCGCCCGTTTAGATCCCGACTGGCCGGGGTCAGCAGGTTCAACTCGCTGTCGCCGATCACTTCGGCAAACGGTCGATGAGCCGCCACTGGCGCCAAGCCACTCAGTTCGAGGAAACGCCGGTTCCACAACTCCAGAATGCCCTCGGCGTTGACCATCGCCACCCCTTGAGACAGGTTGTCGACCGCCCGTTGCAACAAATGGGATTTCTGCGCGACCGCCTGCTCGCGGCGCACGGTTTCGCTGAGTTTGACGTCGGTAATGTCGGTGAACAGGATCACCCGCCCGCCTTCCTGAGTCGGTCGTTCGCTGACTTGCAACCAGCGACCGTCCTGCAAGCGATAGAGCAGGTTTTCGTCGGCATGCCCACGCGGCTCTTCAGTGAACAGCCCGGTGGCGGACATCAGCCGCTTGACCTCGGCCAGGCGCATGCCGGCGTTGATCCGCACCCGGCTGTTGCCCCAGAACGCCTTGAAACGGCTGTTGAACAGCACGATCCGCTGGTCCGCATCGAAGAGCACAAACGCATCGGAAATGCTCTCGATGGCATCGATCAAATGCTGATGCGCGGTTTCCGCCCGCAGGCGCGCCTCGCTGAGCAAGTGATTGCCCGACTTGAGTTCAGCCATGGCCTGGTTCAAGGCGTCGGTGCGCTCACGCACCTGCTCGGCCAGCACCACCGAATGCTGGAACGCCGCGTACGGGTCGTTGCCGCGGGTGATGCCGGACTCGATCCGCTCGATCAGCGCGCCATTGATACGCTGCAGTTTGTGGTTGTCGCGCTGCAGGCTGGCGATCTGTGCCTGAAGCTCAACGGTGTCCAGGGGACCGGCCTCGGGCAATGGCAACCCCGGTGAAGGTCTGGTTGATGTGCATGCCATTGAACTGTTCTCCGTAGGTGTTGAAACCCATCACCCGTTGGTCACGCAAAAACGTTCCGATCTGTTCCAGACTGCCGCCGTCTTCCAGTTCCAGACGCCTGAGAAAGCAGTCGCAGCCGATGGTCAGCAACAGATCGCCGAGGCGCTCCTGCAAGCCCTCGAACAGGGTTTGCAGGTTCGGCAGCATCGGGCCTGGCGTCATGACCGTGAGGACGATGCCGTTTTCCACCGCGCAGTAGAAACTCAGGCTCAGGTCCGGATGAACCTGCTGGATGGCGCGCACGTAATACTGATCATTGATCCGCACCGCCAACGGGTGCGCGGCGAAGATCCGATGATCGAGCTCCGCCACTGGCACGCCAATGTGCCGGGCGTACTCCTCGGCGGCCGGCTCGGCATTGAGTTCAAAGACCCGGCGTGAGGCGCTGTCGGCCCCGGTGACCACCAGTTTTTCTGCTCGGGGCAGAATGTGGTGGGTGGTGAAAACTTCGAAATCCAGCCAGGTATTGACCAGCACCACCACCGCCGCGCCGCTGTGGAACTCGCCATTGAAATAGACGTGAGTGTGGGTCAGGTAATTGTCATCGCCGGCCGAACCGCCGAAATGCGGAATGTCGCCCAACGCTGCACTGAGGGCCGCGAGGACCATTTCTTCACGACTGGACAAACCATCGAGCAGGGTCAACGCAAAGCTGTTGCCCTTGATCGGCGCCTGGGTGTTGCTGCGACAGCCACTGACCAGTCGCTCGACCATTTGCTGGGCGTCGATCAGGCTGAAACGCTCCATTTCGGAGATCAGTTCGGCGTCGATGGAGAAATGCCGATGGTCGAAGCCCACCGCGGTCACGCAATTGCGGCCGTAGCCCAAGGGCGTGATTTCCCCGGCGCTGGTGCAACCCACCAGGCGAATGCCGCCGAAGCTTTGTTGCAAGGCCTGGCCCAGCGCCTGCAAGTCGTACTCGGCGGAACAGAAGAACAGCACGAAGCCCAAGTGCGGGTGCAACAGTTGTCGCGCCAGCTCCTGGGCCACCTGTTGGGCATCGGTGGCCTGGGACATTGCGCTGACCACACCTTCATCACTCTGGACCTGCTGCATCGTCGCCTCCCGCAGGTGCGAATGTATGAGGTTCGAGTGTACGAAGCCTGTGAGCTGCTACGTATGCTACTTGGGTAGCGGGTAGCCGCTTCGATGGGATTAGAGCGGTGCTCAGGATCTACAACACCACACATCCCCTGTGGGAGCGGGCTTGCTCGCGAAGGCGGCCTTTCAGTCAACTTTGATGTCGCCTGACACTGCGCTTTCGCGAGCAAGCCCGCTCCCACAGGGATCTGCATGATGCCAATGACAGGCTTACCAGGTCAGCACCGCCCCCACCGCAAAGGTGTCGGTGTCTTCGTCCTGGGCATTGGTGTCGTGGCCGTTGATTGCAAACTGGTTGTACTCGGCCACCAGCTTGAGGTTGTCATTGACGTCATGGAACAGCGCAATGCCGCGTGTTTCGTAGTCCGCGCCGCTGCCGACCACGCCATTGCCGTCGTCGTTGGTCTTGCCGTAAGACAAGGCCAGCCGGTTCTTGCCCAGTTTGTAGGAGCCCTGCAGCAGGTAACCGTCGCTGTCGACGTTGCGCAGGGTCGGTTCGCCGGCGTTGTTGGTGAAGAACGGGTTGATGCCCTTGGCCTGGAAGCCGGAGCCGGTGAGGGACAAGCCGCCCATTTTCGCCTGCACGCCATAGCCGACGCCTTTAGAGGTGACGGACTGGACGCTGGAATCGGTGTTGTCCGACGTCTGGTAGCTGCCGTTGACCCAGCTGTAGATCTTCGCCCCGGCGAGGTCGAACTGATAGGTGATCTCGCTCTCGGTACGCGGGTTCTCCTGGTAAGCCTTGCCTGTCGGACTGCTGTCGTTGGTGTCCACCGGGTCCATGATCCCCACGGCCACCCTCAAACCTTCCATCACCGGCGTGCGGTAGGTGATCTGTGAAGTCGGGAACGGATACGGATAACCCGTGCCGATGTTGCCGAACGACACCCCGCCACCGTCCACCAGCCCCAGGGTATCGCTGACCTGGCCGTAACCGGCGAGCATTTCATCCAGCAGAATGTTGGAACGGGCGAACAGGCCGAAGTCCTTGCCGATCAGCACTTCGCCCCACTCCGGGTTGGCCACGGTGCCGTAGAACTGCCGCACATCGATGGCGGTGTCGGTGCCGTTGGTTTGGCTGTCGTTAATGGTCACCCAGAAGGAGGATCGGGCGCCGAGCTTGAGGTCATCGACCTGCTTGCTCATGTTGAAGCCCAGATAGTTGGGCAGAAACCCCATCTTCACACGCGCCTGTCGCCGGTCGAACTGGTCGCCGGTACGGTCCACTTTGCTGTTCACATAGAAGGCGTTGATGTAGCCGTCGGTGGAGAACGTAGTCTGGTCCTTGTCGTACAGCATGATCTCGGCTTGGGCCATTGAGCTCAAACCGAGGGTCGACAGGCTGGCGATGAAGGCAGGCAAGAAACGATGCTTGAAGTTCTTATTGTTGTGCATGACGCGCTCCGCAGCGGGGGACTGGATGTCGGAGGCGATTATCGAAAGCTGACCGGCGGCGTCATACGCTGCCTTGGAGGCGGTTTTGAAGTGCTTTGGAGTGGCCGGTGATACGCGGCAAGTTCGGTGTAAGACCGTCCGTCGGCGAGGCCCGGAACTTAAGGTGTACGCCTGTGGAACGGACTGGCGTCCACAGGAACCGGTACTGGCTAGACGCACGCTCTAAACAGCATGTAAGCGGCGACCACGACACAGATGCTGGCGAAGCCGATCTGCAACCCCCTGGCCGGTACTCGCGCGCAAAGTCTTCGGCCAATGATCATACCGACGATGCTGGCGACGATAAACGCCACGCCCAAACCGTCGATTCGCACCCCGGCCTGAAACGCGCCGATCACGCCGATGGCGGAAATCAGGCTGATTACCATCAACGACGTGGCAACAATCCCGCGCATCTGCACATCGGTCAGCTGCTTGAACGCCGGGACGATCAGGAAGCCGCCGCCCACCCCGAGCAGCCCGGAGACCACACCGGTCACCGCGCCCAATGCCGCGAGGGTCGCGGTGCACTTGGCGGTCCAGGAAAAGCGCCCGGTCTGCTGATCGAGCATGCAGTTCTTCTGGCCCCAGTTGGCGTGCCCGTGGTCGCTTGGACCTTCGTCCTGGCGCTCACGACGCAGCATCCGCCAGGCCACCATGACCATCAGCAGACTGAACAGAATCATCAGGATTTTTTCCGGCAACTGATGGGCGAAGTAGATGCCGATCGGCGAAAAAATCGCCCCCAGCAGGGCGATCAGCAACGCTGCGCGGTAGCGCACCAGACCATGACGCAACCCGTCAATGGCGCCGACAGCCGCAGCACTGCCCACCGCGAACAGTGCGACCGGTGCAGCCTGGGTCATGGTCAAACCCAGCCCCAGCACCAAGGCCGGCACCGCAAGAATGCCGCCACCGGCGCCGGTCAAACCGAGTACCAACCCCATCACCACGCCAAAAAAACTCGCCAGGAACATAAAACACTCGTGATCTGCAAAAAAAGCCGGGAGCGCCCAGTATCGATGACTGACAGGATAGAGCCCGCACAACTTTTTTCATTAATTGAATTGATGCGGGCTGGTCAGCGCAGGGAAAATGAAACTACCCTCATGGCTTGTCCTAAAAGAAAACGGCCACCATGCCCGCCTTAATTGAAGCTTTTTTAGACCCTGCCTCGTCGACCTTCAGCTACGTCATCTACGAGCACGATGGCGGGCACTGCGCCATCGTCGACCCGGTACTCGACTACGACCCCGCCGCCGGGCGAACCGGCACCACCCAGGCCGACAAGATCATCGCCTTCGTTCGCCAAAATCAGTTGCAGGTGCAATGGCTGCTGGAAACCCACGCCCATGCCGATCACCTGTCCGCCGCACCGTATCTGCGTCGGGAACTGGGCGGGAAGATTGCAATTGGTCAGTCGATCAGCAAGGTTCAGGGCGTGTTCAAGACCTTGTTCAACCTTGAGCCGGAATTTCGCAGTGACGGTTCACAGTTCGACCATCTGTTCGCGCCGGACGAATCGTTCAGGATCGGCAACCTCAAGGCCACGGCCCTGCATGTTCCCGGCCACACGCCAGCGGACATGGCCTATCTGATCGACAGCGATGTGATTCTGGTGGGCGATACGCTGTTCATGCCGGATGTGGGCACCGCGCGCTGCGACTTTCCTGGCGGCAATGCCAACCAGATGTTTGCCTCGATTCGCAAACTGCTGGCTTTCCCTACCGGCGTGAGACTTTATGTCTGCCACGATTACCCGCCCGCAGACCGCGAACCTCAGTGCATGAGCACGGTGGGCGAGCAGCGCAAAAACAACATTCATATCCATGACGGTATCGACGAAGCCGCGTTCGTCGCCATGCGCACCCAGCGCGATGCGGGGCTGGGTATGCCGACGCTGTTGCTGCCGGCGATTCAAGTGAATGTGCGGGCGGGGAATTTGCCGCCGGCCGAGGGCAATGGCGTGACCTACCTGAAAATCCCCATTAACAAGCTGTAAACGCAAAACCTGTGGGAGCGAGCTTGCTCGCGATGACGGTGTGTCAGGCAACATCTATTTCGACTGGCACGGCCCCATCGCGAGCAAGCTCGCTCCCACAGGAGTTTCGTTTAGCTGCCGAGGGTCAATCCGTTGGCCGGCAACGGCAGCGCGGTTTTATAGCGCACCTGCTTGAGTGCAAAGCTCGAACGGATGTTGGCGACGCCGGGGACTTTGGTGAGGAAGTCCATCATGAAGCGCTCCAGCGACTGAATGGTCGGCACCAGCACCCGGATCAAATAGTCCGGGTCGCCGGCCATCAAATAGCATTCCATCACTTCCGGGCGATCCGAGATCGCTTCCTCGAAGTGCTGCAACGCCTCCTCCACTTGTTTTTCCAGGCTGACGTGAATGAACACGTTCACGTGCAGCCCCAGCAACTCGGCATCCAGCAGCGTCACTTGCTCACGGATCAGGCCCAATTCTTCCATCGCCTTGACCCGGTTGAAGCACGGGGTTGGCGACAGGTTGACCGAGCGTGCGAGGTCAGCGTTGGTGATGCGCGCGTTCTCCTGAAGGCTGTTCAAAATGCCGATATCGGTACGGTCCAGTTTGCGCATGAGACAAAACCACCTGTTTTTTATGCTTATGCAGATTTTTTATCCTCAAATGATCGCCAACGCAACGAAACAGAGAGAAATATTCTTCTTGGCCCGGCCTATGATTGTTGTAGGACAAGATTTCTTTTATCGAAGAATGACGGTCAGCTCACTACAAGAAATTCACAAGATCGAGCGTAGAAGCCATGAACCAAGCGTACGAACCGCTGCAACTGCACGTTCCCGAACCATCGGGCCGTCCTGGCTGCAAAACCGACTTCTCCTACCTGCGTCTGACCGACGCCGGCACGGTGCGCAAACCCCCAATCGACGTTGAACCGGCCGACACGGCTGATCTGGCCAAAGGCCTGATTCGCGTGCTCGATGACCAGGGCAATGCCCTCGGGCCATGGGCTGAAGGCGTGCCGGCCGAGATTCTGCGTAAAGGCATGCGCGCCATGCTCAAGACGCGGATCTATGACAACCGCATGGTGGTCGCCCAGCGTCAGAAAAAAATGTCGTTCTACATGCAGAGCCTTGGCGAAGAAGCCATCGGTAGCGGCCAGGCCTTGGCCCTGAACGTCGATGACATGTGCTTCCCGACCTACCGCCAGCAAAGCATCCTGATGGCACGCGATGTACCGCTGGTAGACCTGATCTGCCAACTGCTGTCCAACGAGCGTGATCCGCTCAAGGGACGTCAACTGCCGATCATGTATTCGGTCAAGGACTATGGCTTCTTCACCATTTCCGGCAACCTCGCCACCCAATTCGTACAAGGTGTGGGCTGGGGCATGGCCTCGGCGATCAAGGGCGACACCAAAATCGCCTCGGCGTGGATCGGCGATGGCGCTACCGCTGAATCCGACTTCCACACCGCCCTCACCTTCGCCCACGTTTACCGTGCGCCAGTGATCCTCAACGTGGTCAACAACCAGTGGGCGATCTCGACGTTCCAGGCGATTGCCGGTGGTGAAGCCACCACGTTCGCCGGTCGTGGCGTCGGTTGCGGCATTGCCTCCCTGCGGGTCGATGGCAACGATTTCGTCGCGGTATACGCCGCCTCTGCCTGGGCCGCCGAACGTGCGCGCCGCAACCTCGGCCCGACCATGATCGAATGGGTCACCTACCGCGCCGGTCCGCACTCGACTTCTGATGATCCGTCCAAATACCGTCCTGCCGACGACTGGAGCTACTTCCCGTTGGGCGACCCGATTGCGCGCCTGAAGCAGCACCTGGTGAAAATCGGTCAGTGGTCCGAAGAGGAACACGTCGCCGTCAGCGCCGAACTCGAAGCCGAAGTGATCGCCGCGCAAAAAGAAGCCGAACAGTACGGCACCCTCGCCGGCGGCCAGATTCCGAGCGCCGCGACCATGTTCGAAGACGTCTACAAAGAGATGCCGGAGCACTTGAAGCGCCAGCGTCAAGAGTTGGGGATCTGACATGAACGATCACAACAACAAAATCGAATTGGAAACCGCCATGACCACGACCACCATGACCATGATCCAGGCCCTGCGCTCGGCCATGGATGTGATGCTTGAGCGTGACGACAACGTCGTGGTGTTCGGCCAGGACGTGGGCTACTTCGGCGGCGTGTTCCGTTGCACCGAAGGCCTGCAGAACAAGTACGGCACCTCCCGGGTGTTCGACGCGCCGATCTCCGAAAGTGGGATCGTCGGCGTCGCCGTGGGCATGGGCGCTTACGGTCTGCGGCCAGTGGCCGAGATCCAGTTCGCCGATTACGTTTACCCGGCGTCGGACCAGATCATTTCCGAAGCCGCCCGCCTGCGTTATCGCTCGGCCGGCGAGTTCACCGCGCCGATGACCCTGCGCATGCCTTGCGGCGGCGGCATCTACGGCGGCCAGACGCACAGCCAGAGCATCGAAGCGATGTTCACCCAGGTCTGCGGTTTGCGCACGGTGATGCCGTCCAACCCTTACGACGCCAAAGGCTTGCTGATCGCCTCCATCGAAAACGATGACCCGGTGATCTTCCTCGAGCCAAAACGCCTGTACAACGGCCCGTTCGACGGTCACCACGAACGCCCGGTTACCCCGTGGTCGAAACACCCGGCCGCGCAAGTGCCGGACGGTTACTACACCGTGCCGCTGGACGTGGCGGCCATCGCGCGTCCCGGCAAGGACGTAACCATCCTGACCTATGGCACCACCGTTTATGTATCGCAAGTGGCGGCTGAAGAAACCGGCATCGACGCTGAAGTCATCGACCTGCGCAGCCTGTGGCCGCTGGACCTGGAGACCATCGTCAAGTCGGTGAAGAAAACCGGCCGTTGCGTGATCGTTCATGAAGCAACCCGCACCTGCGGTTTCGGCGCCGAACTGGTCGCCCTGGTGCAAGAGCACTGCTTCCACTACCTGGAAGCGCCTATCGAGCGTGTCACCGGTTGGGACACTCCCTACCCGCACGCACAAGAGTGGGCGTATTTCCCTGGTCCGTCCCGAGTGGGCGCGGCTTTGCATCGGGTTATGGAGGTCTGAATGGGCACGCACGTTATTAAAATGCCGGACATTGGTGAAGGCATTGCAGAAGTTGAATTGTCGGTATGGCACGTCAAAGTCGGCGACATGGTCGTCGAAGATCAGGTACTGGCCGATGTCATGACCGACAAGGCGATGGTCGACATCCCTTCGCCGGTGAACGGCAAGGTGATTGCGCTGGGCGGTGTGCCCGGCGAAGTCATGGCGGTTGGCAGCATCCTGATCAGCATTGAAGTCGAAGGCGCGGGCAACGTTAAAGAGTCGGCTCAGCCTGCACTTGTTAAAGAAGCGCCGGTTGCGGCTCCGAAAGTTGCAGCCGCTGTTGAAAGCAAACCGGTTCCCGCTGCAGCGCCGCGAGCTGCCGTATGCCAAGGTCCGATGGTCGCTCGCGAAGCTGATGAGCGTCCGCTGGCCTCCCCGGCTGTACGCAAACATGCGCTTGACCTCGGCATCCAGTTGCGTCTGGTCCGTGGCACCGGCCCTGCCGGTCGCGTATTGCACGAAGACCTCGACGCCTATCTGGCCCAGGGTCAGCAGCCGCAATCCACCGCTGCCGCCGCTTACGCCCAGCGTAACGACGAAGAACAAATCCCGGTCATCGGCATGCGCCGCAAGATTGCCCAGCGCATGCAGGATGCCACTCAGCGCGCCGCTCACTTCAGTTACGTCGAAGAAATCGACGTCACCGCCGTGGAAGAACTGCGCGCTCACCTGAACGAAAAACACGGCGCGACCCGCGGCAAGCTGACCTTGCTGCCGTTTCTGGTCCGCGCTCTGGTTGTTGCCCTGCGCGACTTCCCGCAGATCAACGCCCGTTACGACGACGAAGCCCAGGTCATCACCCGCCTCGGCGCGGTGCATGTGGGCATCGCCACCCAAGCCGACATCGGTTTGATGGTGCCGGTAGTGCGTCACGCCGAAACCCGCAGCTTGTGGGACAGCGCTCAGGAAATTTCCCGCCTCGCTACCGCTGCCCGTAATGGCAAGGCCAGCCGCGATGAATTGTCCGGTTCGACCATCACCCTGACCAGCCTCGGCGCCTTGGGCGGTATCGTCAGCACCCCGGTGCTGAACCTGCCGGAAGTAGCGATCGTGGGCGTCAACAAAATCGTCGAACGCCCGATGGTCGTCAAAGGCCAGATCGTGATTCGCAAGATGATGAACCTCTCCAGTTCCTTCGATCACCGCGTGGTCGATGGCATGGACGCGGCGCAATTCATCCAGGCCATTCGTGGCTTGCTGGAACAACCCGCCACCCTGTTTGTGGACTAATTATTAGTGGAGCAGGCATGCAACAGACTTTGAACACCACGCTGCTGATCATCGGCGGCGGCCCTGGCGGCTATGTGACGGCGATCCGTGCCGGCCAGCTGGGCATCTCGACCATTCTGGTTGAAGGCGAATCCCTGGGCGGCACTTGCCTGAACATCGGCTGCATTCCGTCCAAGGCGTTGATCCACGTCGCCGAACAGTTTCACCAGACGCAACACCACAGCCAGCATTCGGCGCTGGGCATCAGCGTGTCGGCGCCGACGCTCGATATCAGCAAGAGTGTCGAGTGGAAGGACGGCATCGTTGATCGCCTGACCACGGGCGTTTCGGCGCTGCTGAAGAAGAACAAAATCCAGGTTATTCAAGGTTTTGCGAAAGTCATTGATGGTAAAACCGTAGAAGTCGGCGACACGCGTATTCAGTGCGAGCATCTGGTGCTGGCCACCGGTTCGAAAAGCGTGAACCTGCCAATGCTGCCGATTGGCGGGCCGATCATCTCCTCCACCGAAGCCCTGGCGCCGACCTCCGTGCCGAAACGGCTGATTGTGGTCGGTGGCGGTTACATCGGTCTGGAGCTGGGGATTGCCTATCGCAAGCTCGGCGCCGACGTCAGCGTGGTCGAGGCCCAGGATCGCATCCTGCCGGCCTACGACGCCGAACTGACGCAGCCTGTGCATGACGAACTGAAAAAACTCGGCATAAAGCTTTACTTGAAGCACAGCGTTCAAGGCTTTGATTCTGCAAGTAATACACTGCAAGTGCTTGACCCGAATGGCGACACCCTGAACCTGGAAACCGACCAGGTACTGGTGGCCGTCGGCCGCAAACCGAATACCCAGGGTTGGAACCTCGAAGGTTTGAACCTGGACATGAACGGCTCGGCGATCAAGATCGACAACCGCTGCCAGACCAGCATGCGCAACGTGTATGCCATCGGCGACGTGAGTGGCGAACCGATGCTCGCGCACCGGGCCATGGCTCAGGGCGAGATGGTTGCCGAGCTGATCAGCGGTAAATCCCGCGAATTCAACCCGACCGCCATCGCCGCCGTGTGCTTTACCGACCCGGAACTGGTGGTGGTCGGCAAGACCCCGGACGACGTCAAGGCGGCTGGTCTGGACTGCATCGTTTCCAGCTTCCCGTTTGCGGCCAATGGCCGGGCGATGACGCTGGAATCGAAAAGCGGCTTCGTGCGGGTTGTCGCTCGTCGGGACAATCATGTGATTGTCGGCTGGCAGGCGGTCGGTGTGGGCGTGTCTGAATTGTCGACGGCGTTTGGCCAGAGCCTGGAAATGGGCGCACGGCTGGAAGACATTGCCGGCACCATCCACGCGCATCCGACGTTGGGTGAGGCGGTGCAGGAAGCGGCGTTGCGTGCGCTTGGTCACGCGTTGCATCTGTAAAGACGCACACAAAACCCTGTAGCAGCTGTCGAGCAACGCGAGGCAGCGTCCGGCGGCGAAGCCGTCGTATTTCGACTGACTCGGTCAGCCTGAAAGCACTCGGTGGCAGGTTTTGCGACGACTTCGTCGCCGAACGCTGCCTCGCGTTGCTCGACAGCTGCTACATCGGGTGCATCGATGGTCGCAGAGATTGAATTCCGGCTGCGAAATGGGCCCGGAATGAAGTATTGTTGTCCCCATCCAGAAAAACGTCAGAAGCCTTGAACCGTTTCGGCGGTTGTTAAGTGATAGAGGGTGTCATGGGTAACGAAAGCATCAATTGGGACAAGTTGGGTTTTGACTACATCAAGACAGACAAGCGCTATCTGTCGCACTGGCGTAATGGCGAGTGGGACAAAGGCACCCTGACCGAAGACAATGTGCTGCACATCAGCGAAGGTTCCACTGCCCTTCACTATGGCCAGCAATGCTTCGAAGGGCTGAAGGCCTATCGTTGCAAGGACGGTTCGATCAACCTGTTCCGCCCGGACCAGAACGCCGCACGCATGCAACGCAGCTGCGCGCGCCTGCTGATGCCACAGGTATCCACCGAGCAGTTCGTCGAAGCCTGCAAGGAAGTGGTCCGCGCCAACGAGCGTTTCATCCCGCCTTACGGCACCGGCGGCGCGCTGTACCTGCGTCCGTTCGTGATCGGCGTGGGTGACAACATCGGCGTGCGTACCGCCCCCGAGTTCATCTTCTCGATCTTCGCCATTCCGGTCGGTGCCTACTTCAAGGGCGGCCTGACCCCGCACAACTTCCTGATCTCCAGCTACGACCGCGCCGCCCCACAAGGCACCGGTGCAGCCAAGGTCGGTGGTAACTACGCGGCCAGCCTGATGCCAGGTTCCCAGGCCAAGAAAGCCCACTTCGCCGACTGCATCTACCTGGACCCGATGACCCACACGAAAATCGAAGAAGTCGGTTCGGCCAACTTCTTCGGGATCACCCACGACAACAAGTTCGTGACCCCGAACTCGCCGTCGGTACTGCCGGGCATCACCCGCCTGTCGTTGATCGAGCTGGCAAAATCGCGTCTGGGCCTGGAAGTGGTCGAAGGCGACGTGTTCATCGACAAGTTGTCCGACTTCAAGGAAGCCGGTGCTTGCGGTACTGCCGCGGTGATCACACCGATCGGCGGCATCAGCTACAACGACAAACTCCACGTGTTCCACAGCGAAACCGAAGTCGGCCCGGTCACCCAGAAGCTCTACAAAGAGCTGACGGGCGTACAGACCGGCGACATCGAAGCGCCAGCGGGCTGGATCGTCAAGGTTTGATCCAGCGCTTCAGGCACTAAAAAAGCCCACCCCTCGTTAGCGCGCAGGGTGGGTTTTTTTTATGGGAAAAATCAAAAGATCGCAGCCTTCGGCAGCTCCTACATTGAAATGCAATCCCATGTAGGAGCTGCCGAAGGCTGCGATCCTTTGATCTTCAAATCACCCAGCAATCAACCGCCCCACCTGACCGCCATCCTCTTCGATCCGGGCAAACAACCACTCCACAAACACCCGTGTCTGCACCGTCACGTCCGGCGAAACACCGTAGTAATAACGCGGCAACGGCATCCGCAATTCGGGCAACGGGCAAATCAGGCGACCGCTCGAGAGGTGGGTGCCCAGCAAAGAGGTCGGGCACAAGGCAATGCCCTGTCCTTCCACGGCGGCCTGAAGAACCAGGTGCATGTGATCAAACTGCCGCGTGACCTGAGTGGCTGACTGGCCTTGACCAAAATGCAGGGCCCAGTTGTGCCAATCTTCGCGACGCGCCTTGGCAGTCAGTAACGTGTGCAGGCTCAGGGAGGCGAGGTCTTCAAGGGCCAGGCGGTGGATCAGCGAGGGTGCCGCGACCAGCAACAGTTCGTCTTCGAAAAGCGCTCGCGCCTCAATCGCCGGCGCCCAATCGTCACGACCACGGCGAATGACGATGTCGAACCCGTCGCGTGCATGATCCGGTGCCTGGGTTTGGGTAATCACTTGCGGCTTGATGTCCGGGTGCTGCGCAATGAAATCCTCCAGCCTGGGCATCAGCCAAAGCATCGCAAAGGACGGACGGACATTAATCTTCACGGTCGGCAGCGAGGCATGTTGCTTAAGCGCAGCGGCGGCGTTGGCGATCTGCGCCAGCCCGGCACTGACCTGCTCATAAAAACGCTGACCGGCCGGCGTCAGCACCGATTGACGGACACGCCGCTCGAACAGCAGCACGCCCAGGTGTTCCTCAAGCAATTTGATATGTCGGCTGACGGCACTGTGACTGACATGCAGCTCTTCGGCCGCCAGGCTGAAACTTTGATGGCGAGCAGCAACGGCGAAGGCGCGAACAGCATTAAGCGGCGGTAGTGGATTTGTCATGCGTCTAATTTAGTCACATATGCACCGCAATTAAAGCGTTTGTCACGCTCATGTCGCCACGCCAATCTGCCAGCACGCAGCCAGCGCCACCTGACGGAGCAAGACATGAACAGCTATGGACTCTTTCTACTTTTCGCCACCCTGACCATTTTGAGTCCAGGGCCTGGCGTGGTGCTGACCCTGTCCAACGCGGTGCGCCACGGCTGGACGGGGGCCGTGCCGGGCATTCTGGGGATCGCGTCGGGTGCGTTTATCGTCGCCGCCATCAGCGCCACCAGTGTCGGCCTGATCCTCAGCACCTCCGCCAACGCCTTTACCGCGTTGAAATCCGCAGGGGCCGCCTATTTGTTGTACCTGGGTTACAGAAGCTGGCGCTCGGCTGGTTTCAACACACTGCTTGAAACGCGCCCCTCAAGCCCGGGCTACCGCTTCCTTGAAGCGGCTTCGATCCAGTTTTTGAACCCCAAGGCCGTGTTTTTCTTTCTGGCGGTGTTCCCGCAATTCATCGACACTTCAGCGCACTTCTCCACCCAGTTTTTCAAGCTGGTCGCCTCCTATGGCGTACTGGTGATCCTCGTGCATGGCAGCTATGCCTTGCTCGCCAATGCCGCCAAAGGCTGGTTGTCGAGCCCGAAGGGTTCCTGGCTGGCGGCGAAAGTCTCGGGCGTAACCTTCGCCGGTTTCGGCGTGCTGATGGCCTCGGCCAGTCGCTAAGGCACAGAACTGGCGTTCGCGCGACGCCGGGGCTCGGTGAATGCGGGTTGTGCTGTCGATACCTGAACCGGCAGTTCAACAGCGAACCGCCTGCTGAGTTCCTTTCGCCCCGTCGCAGTCAACGCCAGCGCGCGGCTGTCCAGGTCCTGAGTCACCCATTTGCGCTTGATCGCCGTTTGCAACAACGCCGCCCCTAACGAACCGCCCAGATGCGGCCGACGCATGCTCCAGTCCAGGCATGGGCAGGCGAAGCGGCGGCGCAGCGTGCTCAAGTCCTTGACCTCGATACCCAACCCTTCAAACAACGCCTCGCCGCTGTCGCTCAGCTGATAGACCTGTTCATCGGTTTCCAGCAGCCACCCCGCTTCGATCATCCGGTCATGCAGCAGCACCGCCAACGTGCCGGCCATGTGGTCGTAGCACGTGCGGGCGAATTGCAGGCGATCCGGGGTGCGCGAACTGAAGGTCGGCGCGGCGTTCTGGCCGATCACCATCAACGCTTCCAGCGCCTGGGCGACGCGCTTGTCCGTCAGGCTGTAATAGCGATGGCGGCCCTGAACATGCAAACGCACCAACGCCAGTTCCTTGAGTTTGGCCAGGTGCGCGCTGGCGGTGGAGGCGCTGACTTCGGCAATCGCTGCCAACTCGGTGCTGGTGCGGGCGTGGCCGTCCATCAGCGAACAGAGGATTTTCGTCCGGGCCGGTTCCGCGATGGCCGCGGCCACTTGAGAGACGCCGAAATCGTGCTGTTTTACGTTCATATTTCGCTCCCGGACGAATCAAGGCCCTTTCGGACTGGAGATAGTAGCAACACTTTTCCAACCACGAACAAGGCTGCGACCCATGGACCCAATTATCGCTGCGACTCATGCCAATCCTTATCCCTATTACGCGCAACTGCGCTTGGAGGGCGGGCTGGTTTTTCACCAAGGACTGAAAGTGTGGGTGGCGAGTAGCGCCCGAGCCGTTGCGGCCGTGCTGGCGCATCCTGACTGTCATGTCCGGCCGTCCCACGAACCGGTGCCCAAGGCGATTGTTGGCGGGATGGCCGGCAAGGTCTTTGGTCAGTTGATGCGGATGAATGAGGGCGAACGGCAGCGTTGCCCGAGGTCGGCGGTTCAACCGGAGCTGGCGTTGATTGATGTCGCTGAAGTCAATGCGCTGGTCGGCGCGCGTCTGATCACTCCGGGCGCCGATGGGTTGCACAAGGCGATGTTCCGCGGGCCGGTGTGCGTGGTGGCTGCATTGCTGGGGTTCTCTCCGGCTCAGGGCCGGACTATCAGCGAGCTAACCGGGGACTTCGTCGCGTGCCTGTCGCCCCTCGGCGATCAGGCGCAACGGGATGCAGCGCACGTTGCGGCGGAACACTTGAGCGGCTACTTCGTTGAGCTACTGGATGACCGGGGCAATCAGAGCACCCTGCTCGCCGGGATCCGCCAGCGCTTCGCGGCAACCTCTGGCGACTCTGAAACGTTGATCGCCAACCTGATCGGGCTGTTTTCCCAGACCTATGAAACCACCGCTGGGCTGATCGGCAATGCGCTGTTGGCATTGATTCGAAACCCCTCGTTGCACAGCGAATCGACACGCGTTGATGACTTGATCGCTGAAGTTCAGCGCTTCGATCCGTCGGTGCAGAACACCCGCCGGTTTGTCGCTGCGCCGTGTGTAATCGACGGGGTAAGCCTCAATTCGGGCGACTTGATTCTGGTGCTGCTGGCTTCGGCCAATCGCGATCCACAGGTCAATGACCATCCCGACGTCTTTTTTCTTGATCGTCCGGACCGGCGTAGCTTCACCTTTGGGGCTGGGCGGCATCAATGCCCGGGACAGACATTGGCCCTAAGCATTGCCAGCGCTACGTTGAAGGAGATCCTGACGATAAAGCCTGCTTTGGATCGCCTGACCTGGCATTACCGGCCTTCGCTGAACGGGCGTATTCCGCTGTTTAGCGATTTGCCGTAAGCCCGATCATTCCCACGCAGAGCGTGGGAATGATCAACACGCAACACTCACGCCAGTCGCTGCGCAACAAAATTGATAAAGGCTTTCAATTTTGGCAGTGATTTTCTCGAGCGTGGATACACCATCTGTACCGGCTTGGGCGGCGGCGCGTAGGCGTCCAGGATCCGCACGAGTTCACCTTTGGCCAACGCGGCCGACACCAGAAAATCGGGCTCGTGGTGCCCAACGGCAGCGCCGGCACCCACGCCGGGCTCGCGGCGGGTTTCCAGTTGCTGGGCCGAGGCACCTCGATCGTCAAGTCCTATTCGGTTTTATCCGATCGAGACACTTCAGCGGCCAGAACCCGGCAATTGACCCAGGACGCGTTGGCGCTGTTGGGCAGTAGCGCCATTGTGCAGGCTGAAGAGATCGCCATCGACGGCAGTCAGTTGGGCGACGGTTACGGTCTGCCGACGCCAGCCATGCAGGAAGCAGTGCGCCTGATGGCTCGCGCCGAAGGCCTGTTGATCGACCCTGTGTACTCCGGCAAAGCGTTTGCCGGGCTGTTGGCCGATCTCAGGCAAGGACGCTACCGTTCCGGGGACAACGTGCTGTTCGTGATGACCGGTGGAACACCGGGCCTCTATGCCTACCGGGAGACCTTTCAGTCATAGCGGTTAATCGTCGCGGGTCAGTACTTCCTGCCATTGACTTCTCTCGATTGATTTTCCTATTGAGAGAAACACGTGCATTTGTAACAACAAGACGAGTTTCAGACCCGTCCTACAGCCATAGGATGCAATCCTGAGTTCTCACCAAGATATGAAAAATGCTCTGATTAAAGCTAAAAAAATCGATAACAAGGGCAACGTTCCAGGAGTAAAAAGTGGGCCTTCTCTACCAGGATCCATCAATGAGCCACGAGGAAGCGACGAGGCTCCTTGCTAGCGATGTAGAAACGAACGTTATTGCAGCATTGGTTTCAATAGGCCTGAATGAACAGGACAAAACCTGGGCTCAGAACACTTGCCTCAAGTACCTCGCAAGTGAGATCGAATCGATTGCAGCAACCGCCATCACCGCGCTTGGTCACATAGCCCGCAGGCATGGCGATCAGGATACGAAAATGGTGCTCCCGGCACTCGAAAGTGTGAAGTACAAATTCCCCTTCTTGGAAGGAGTTGTTATGGACACCCTTGACGACATCGACGCATTCACCTGAATCACCGTGGCGTGGTGACTTGATCAATGTTCCAAAAAAACCGCCCTTTCTGCGAGCAGATAGGGCGGTTTTTGTCATTTCAGCTCATCCGCCAATCAATCATCACGCGTCAGCACTTCCAGCAATTCAATCTCAAAGATCAGGTTCGAATTCGGCCTAATCGCACCCATAGTCCGCTCGCCATAGGCCAAATGCGCTGGTACCACCAGCTTGCGCTTGCCGCCGACCTGCATCCCCGTAATCCCCTGATCCCAACCTTTGATCACCCGACCAGTGCCGATTACGCACTGAAAAGGTTTACCACGGCTGTAGGAAGAATCGAATTCAGTGCCGTCTTCCAGCCAGCCACGGTACTGCGTGGTGATCAGCGCGCCTTTGACGGCGGCTTTGCCGTCGCCCACCTGGATATCGATTACCTGAAGCTCGTCATTCATTGCTTGCACTCGTGTGTTCGTTTGCCCGATAGGCTGGTTAATTGCATCGACTTGAGGAGTTCAGGACTCTGACGTTGAGCCAGCCAACGGTATCTTGAGGTCCAGGACTGCCATGACTATTTCCGACTCATAAAGTCAGCGCTAAAGTCTTGTGTATTCACAAAACCAAGCGCATGTGGTTTTTTATCATTCTCGCCAAATAACATGAATAGCGAAGAGGTATAGGGTGGTTTTTCAGGTGCATGCACATTCAAATTTTTTTCGATTTGCCGAATGCAACTGCTGTGCGTAACCAGGATCAGGTTGTGTCCTTTACGCTTAGTTTCAACCGACTTTTGCAGCATGATACCTCTGCAGGACGCAAGCCACTCCTGATCTTCAATTTCATGGTTAAACATAAAGGTGGCTGTCTGCTTGGTCCTCGTCAGGGGGCTGGTAAAAATATCTGTCTTATCAAGACCGAGCTTTTGATATTGCTCGCCCAACTCCACTGCAACGTCCTTACCCCTTGTGGTAATGCCATCTGGGGCATTCAGGCAGGGAGCACTCGATTGATCGCAGCGCTCCGCGTGGCGAATCAGGACAATAACTTCTCCACTGGCCCATGCCGATTTTAGATTGGTAATTTCCAAGGACGTACTGTGAGCAAGATTGGGCAGTCGAGGCGTTCTGAATAGAAAGTAGGCTCCTGTTATACAAAGCACGATGGCGAGCGCGGCCAAAAGCACTTTTTTGCTGCGCCAATTCAACCCAGTGAAAGACAACGACATAATGCTAGACCCCATCCAAAGCGTGGCTGATTAAGTCGAAAGCTTGCCCGACGGACCGTGAAGAAGTCGTTGGTTTGGTCACTGGCAATCAAGAAGTGCGTGTTAACGGATTCTTGACGGTACTTTATGCAGACTGATGCTTCGAATCCTGGAGGAGCTTCATATGGCACGCTCAATAGCAAAATGGCTCGCAGCATCCGTTCTTGGACTATTACTGATACAGCCGGCATTCTCCGCGAATAAAAGCCCATCGAAGGTCTTTGGCTGGGTTGAGGAAGGTGTGTTGATGCCCGAAAACATTTCGGTGAAGGTCAAGCTCGACACAGGGGCATTGACTTCCTCAATGGATGCCAAGGACATCGCGCCTTTCCGGAAAGACGGTGAAAAGTGGGTTCGCTTCAATGTTGAAGTGAAAGACAGCAACACGGGAAAGCTGGTCACTGCTCCGTTCGAGCGTAAGGTTGAGCGTAATGTGAAAGTCCGGGGGGCCGGTGGTGCCGAGCACCGACCTGTGGTGCAAATGACAATATGCATTGGCGACCAGATTTATAACGAGCAGTTTTCCTTGAAGGATCGAGGCAAGATGAATTATCCCGTGCTTATTGGGCGGCGTACCTTAGAAAATCTGGGGTTGGTGGATGTTTCCCATACCTTCACCATGGAACCTAAGTGCAGCAAAGAAGCTTCTGCCAAGTAGTCCTCGATGGCGACCCGAGCGGGTCATGCAAAAAGGTTGTCGCTACGGGCGCTGCTTTCGCTCAAGTGGCGGCCGCATCGGCTCACCGATTTCCATGTATGAATGAGGTTATTTGAGCCAAACCATGCGAATTTTGATTATTGAAGACAACTCGGACATCGTGGCCAACCTCTACGAGTATTTCGAGCCCCTCGGACACGAACTCGACAATGCCCGCACGGGACAGGGTGGACTGGCTCGGGTGGCTGAGCAGCGTTTCGACGTGATCGTGCTGGATGGCATGCTGCCAGGTCTGGATGGGTTGGAAGTGTGCCGACGGTTACGTGAAGAGCAGCAATGCAATACGCCAGTGCTGATGCTCACGGCACGAGACACGGTTCATGACAAGGTGAAAGGATTACAGGCGGGAGCCGATGACTACCTGGTCAAGCCCTATTCGCTGATTGAACTGGAAGCGCGGCTTCATGCGTTGGTGAGGCGAGCAAGTACACTAAGAACCGATCAGGTGCTGCGTTTTGGTGATCTGGAATTTGACCCCGGAACCTTTGAAGCGCGCCGCGCAGGACAGCGGGTCGAGCTGACGCCGTTCGGTTACAAGATGTTGGTGGCACTGTTGCGTGCAGCCCCAAGTCTGGTAACCCGTGAGGAGCTTGAACAAGAACTCTGGAAAGACGATCCGCCACTCAGCGATGCCTTACGAAGCCATATCCACGCCCTACGGCTGGCAATAGATAAATCCTTCCCTCAATCCCCTCCAATGCTTTTCACCGTGTCAGGGGTAGGTTATCGACTGGTCGACCACAATGTTTCAAAGTGACTCGTTACGCGGTCGCATGGTCGCTGCCTATGTGTTGCTGGCAGTCATCATCGTTGGCTTTTTCACGGGCTCCGCTTTCTTTGTCGTCGCGAAGATCGAGAAGGAGCTTATCGATAACCGACTCGTGCGCGCAGCCGATCTTTGGGCCGCAGATTCTTTTCATGTGGTGCAGTCACAAACCCTCGATCTCAGCTTTTTCAAAGGTCCGCTGATTCCGCAACCTCTGCAAACGTTAGGGCTTGGCACTCACGAAATGAAGTTGAACGGACGGGGACTGCACGTTCTGATCGGTGAGGCCAATGGTGAGCGCTATGCCGTGGTGGATGACCAAAGTGACTTTGAGTCGATCGAATCCTCCTCCTACATTACCTTGGGCATTGCGTTCCTGGGGGGCATTGGATTAGCCATCTTGATTGGTAGAGTCAGCGCAAACCGGGTGATCCTGCCGCTGACCAAGCTGGCTTCTTCGGTTCAGGACAAGCATACGACAGGCAGGCTTCCCGGCCTCGATGCCACTGACGAGCTTGGTGTACTGGCGAGGGCTATCGATGATCGAACCAACCAGTTGAGCTATGCCTTGCAGCGCGAACGCTGGTTCACTGCCGACGTCAGCCACGAGCTTCGTACCCCTCTGACGATCATGCTCGGCGCAGCGGAAGTGCTCACCAGCCGTTTGCAGGATCGCCCGGACCTTCTGGTCATGACCGAACGTATTCGACGTAATGCCGCGGAAACCGCGCAGCAGGTCGGGGCCCTGCTGCAACTGGCCCGAGTGCCGGAAATTACCGACCTCGTCTTGATCAACCTGCGTCCCCTGATTGAACGTGAGCTGGAGCGTTGCCAGCCACTGCTCCGTGGAAAGGCCCTGACACTCAACCTCTTCTGCACTGAGGAGGTTTCGGTACGAGCCATTCCTGAGCTGGTCACTATCGCGGTCAGCAATCTGCTACGTAATGCTTGTCAGCACACGGAGCAAGGCATCATCACCATTTACTTGAACTCATCTCAAATTGTTGTGGAGGACAGCGGTACGGGTTTACCCGATGCGGTACAAGCCCGCCTCTTTGATCGGTTTGTTCGAGGCGATGATGATTTCACGGGTGGTTCGGGTTTGGGCTTATCAATCGTCAAACGTGTTGTAGATCACCTTGGATGGAGAATTCGACATGAGCCCAACCCGAATGGCGGCAGCCGTTTCACCTTGCAGCTTCCCGATGTTGTGTAGTTTTCCAGCGACCGCAAAATTGACACACCGCACGCATACAGATTGATCCGTCAGAAATCGACCCGCACTCCCTACCATAAGCAAGAGCACCGAATGAAAGGCATCCTTGAACACCTACGTCGCTGGGCTAAAAATCTCAAGCGACAAACCATGGTTCTGTGGTTTTGTTATCAGCATCCACAAACCCCATGGCTGCCCAAGTGGATCTCAGTTTTTGTGGTGGCTTACGCACTGAGTCCAATCGACCTCATTCCAGATTTCATCCCGGTATTGGGCTATTTGGACGACGTAATCATTCTGCCGCTCGGCATTCTGCTCGCTATCCGATTGATGCCACCGCTTGTGCTTGAGGAGTGCCAGCTAAAGGCTAGCGAGTGGGAGGAAAGCCATGTGAAGCGCCCAGTGAGTAAAGTGGCGGCGGTGCTCATCGTTTTGATCTGGCTCGCTGTTGTTGCAGGTGTGTGGTGGGTTTACTTTCGTTGAGTATAAAGCGGTACTTTTCATTGCATTTACGTACAACAAGCTAAAGCACTGGTCGAGGTAGGAGGTAGGAGGTAGGAGGTAGGAGGTAGGTAAGACGATCATCGGATTTGACGACAGGCCATGGACAGCACAATCGCACGACCATCCGTCCAGAATGGGTCTCCCGCAGCATTCATTCCTCGTAGCGGCTGTGCCACGTGAACGCTTCCTTCCTGCTTTGCCCCAACACGCGTGAGATCGGTCACGATGAGCGCGCGCTCATGATCGATAGCGGGGTCAATGTGGTGCGTCGGGAGATGGAGGCTCGGCGAGATTTCTATACCCATGTCAAAGCTGGCGGTTGCTACCCACACAGGACGACAACTAGGCGCAAGGCAATATGACGTCTGCCACAGGCGGGTGTGATGCCGCCGTTGTATGCTTGGGGAACCTGTATCCGGTTTCTCAAATGTGAGGTCTTGTGGGCGGTCCGAAAAAAAGGCCGGCGTAGCTGGACCGGTTGGATCGGGAAGGTTTCGAAGCGCAGCGAGGCCTTCCTTGACCACCCGCAGTGGGGTTGGTGAATCGGCACGTGCCCATCCGGCGCGCGTAAAGGCATTCAAAATGCTCTTCCTCATCCCCGACAAAGACAAGAGAAATAGGCTCCATTTTTCCTCCGACCAAGTCCTCCGACCAACGAGGAAGTTCGGGTGGAAAAAAGGTTCGCAGCGCGTGGATGTCAAGCAAATGCGTGGCTGAATGAGGCTTATTCGGGATGGTTTCGGTCTGACTCATGAGTAGGACTGTGGCCCCCACTGCAAGAATTAGGACACTTTTGCCACCCATAGAAAGGGCGTTGGCGCTGAGGGGCACGTGAAGTGTGTCGACCCACCGAATAGAATGGTTGTAATGGAGGAAAAACAGTAGTGATGCGAGAAGGATGAGCGCCAAACCGAGGCTGCCAAGGAGATCGGAAGGCCAGTGCACGCCAAGATAGAGGCGAGAAAGACCAATACCTACGATGACCAGGAGCAGCAGCGTGATACCAAGCGCTCGCGCACCGCGACGTACTTGGCTGCTCAACAGCAGCGCGGCGAGCAACCCATACACGACAGTGCCCGAGAGCATATGCCCTGAGGGGAAGCCCGGCTCATGCACCCGGACAATGGCATCCATTGGCCGCGCGTAGCTGAAGAGCGCTTTCAGAATGGTCGAGATGAGGCCCGAGCCGGCGAGAGCGAGCATGAAGGTGGCTGCGAGTCGCGGCTGATCTCGCGCAAGAGCAAGCAAGGCAAGGCCGGAACACAGCAGGGATAACACCGTAGTGCTTCCCAGCTCTGTGAGAGCGAGCATGAGCCAAGTCATTCCTGTTGAGCGGAAGAGCGGGACCGTGTTGTGCAAGCGGATGTCGAGAATCACAAGGGGGTCATTTGCCACGATTTCCTGCAACACGCTAAGGAAGACCCACAAACCTAGAAGCATGCCAAGGCCGGCAGTGGTTGCCCGCAGGCCCCAAGGACTCTGCGGATTGAGGCGGTGCTCCAGGAACACGGCAGTGCCAGGGAAGCGCTGCCGAAGACCAGCAATAACAGGCCTTTGTGCCAACTTTGCGCCAATAGAGCTAATAATTGCTGCCATGGGTTGCCAGAGTTGACGCCGGCGATCCAGAAAGAGCAGCACAATAAGAATCAAACCTGCAGGGACAACAACCAGTGCCAAAAACAAAAATGTGTAAAAAATGGCTGCGGAGAGCATGATTCTGGCCTCGCAAGTGGCTGATCTGAAGTTCTGAGTATTTCTGTGTCTTACCCTGGCGAGCTAACAGGACTTTTCCATCCCAATCCCCATCTGCCGTTCCTTCGGTTCGAGATAGCTGCCGCCCATCGTCAAAAGCAGTAGCTAGCGTGCTTCGTGGTGCATTCACATCGGGCTGTGTCGACGTTAACGTGACGAGGGATAGGGGATGATAGAAACGCTCCTCCACAACTGAACCCATCCACAGCGGTGAAGTACGCCCGTTCGTGAGCTCGAAATCGACGACCCACACTCGAAGCACGAGGCGCGAGCTGGTAAGTGCGCCATCACTATTCGGTCGAACGAGCGTCATACTGGGGAGGCGACCACTGGCGAAAAATGGAATAACCGGAAGGCCTGCAGGATCGGTTTGGACGGTAAGCCAGTTCAGGGCATTCAACGGTGTCCAGTCCGCCGAGTCGCGCCACCCGTTGTTCTGCAGGACATCTTGCAAGTCCTTCAGATCACCGGCCCACTGGAACGTCAGTGGTTCATTCGTCTCGCCAGTCAGATCAATACGCCGCGCCGGCAGTTGCTGCCAACCCGACGCCCACCAATCGGTGGCGGCCATGGTCGGCGTCCCCACCTTGACGGCATAGCGGTCGCTGTCGGTCGCATGGCTACGATAGATATTGAGTCCTCCGGCGAGAATCAGCGCTGAACATCCGGCGGCGAGTAGGCCCTTTGGTTCAATGCGTCCGGCTTGGCGCCCCAGGTAGGCCAGTCCGAGCAGCGCTAGCCACGCCGACCCGAATGCCAGTCCCCCGAGCACATCGGAAAGCCAATGCGCACCGAGGTAGAGGCGCGAGAATGCAATCAGAAATATCAGGCTTGCTGCGCCAAGAGCGACCGCGAGACGCCATGCCGGGCGGATCTCACGCGCGATGAGGAAGGCGAGGAAACCGTATAGCACCACATTGACCGTGCTATGGCCGCTGGGGAAGGAAAACGCGCTCCACCCGGAGTAGAGAAGCTCGCCGGGTCGAGCTCGATGCAGCGCAACTTTTATGACCGTGTTGAGCGCCGAAGCGCCGGCGATCGCCACCAGCCAATAGACAGCTGTACGCCAGGCGCGCTTCCACATGAGCCACAGCAAGACAACAATCGTTACCGCCACCACGACCTTGGTGTCGCCAAGCTCTGTGATGGCGATCATCACCGCATTGCCTGGCGTTGTGCGAAGATCCTGGAGGGCGCGGTATATCGCGCTGTCTGCGAGCAGCAACGGGTCACCGCTGACGACGTCTTCAAGAACACCGAAGAAAAGCCAGGCGGCACCGACGAGAAGCACGGCCGACAGTGTGAGAGGCCACGCTTCGGGCCGTGAAGGATCGAGCAACCGGGTGAGACTGCGGCTCAGCCAAGTGTCGTGGGTGCCGGCCCAGCTCCGCAGCCGCTCCACTGCGACGATGAGGTAGGGGATGCCTCGACGCAACGTCCAGCGCACGAGATGCAGGCCCGCCCAGCCCGTCGCGACTAGTACGACCAGCAGGATCGCGAGCGGCTTTGCAGCCGCACCGAGAAAGCTGAACGTTGCGCCGACGAGCACACCGGGCAGGATATGCGACGGCGCCCAAGCGAGCGCCGAGACAACATTGACGGCATAGAACCGACTGACCGCCATTCCCATCATGCCGGCGAGGAGCGGGATGAAGGCGCGGACGCCCGGTACGAAGCGCGCGAGAAACACACTCTTGGCGCCGTGACGCTCGAAAAAGGCCTCGCTGTGCTGAATCAGTTCAGGGTGGCGGTTCAATGGCCAGAAACCAAGAATCTCGCGGTGGTATCGATGCCCGAGCCAGAACGAAAGACCATCACCCGCGATGGCACCTAACGTGGCGGCGACCAGCAACGGCCAGAGCAATAATACGCCGCTTGGCACCAGGGCACTGAGCGCGAGGATCACGGCTGTGCCTGGAACGACGGCGCCGATAATCGGGACTGACTCGGAAAGCGCCAGAAGAAACACCGCCAGATAGGCGACATGCGGATGCGCCGTCAGGAACTCGATGACCGATGAGACCAGGGACGTCATCATTCGTGGGCTGCCTATAGAGTACCGGTGATGAAGCGATCAAAGTGCGTACCTTCCCGAGAGGTCGCACAACCGTTATGAAGCAGGTGCCACGGCAGTGGGAAACTCCTCGGTGCGCTTTTCAAAGCGTCCAAAGTGCAAAGCCAAGGTTGGTAGCACCAATAGATTGAGTGCTGTCGAGGTCACTAAGCCACCCAGGATAACTATAGCCATAGGCCCTTCGATTTCATTGCCAGCAGCGCCACTGGCGAGCGCCAGAGGTAGCAGTCCCAAAGCGGTCACCACGGCCGTCATCAGGATCGGCACCAGTCGCTCGGCGGCACCCCTTCGAGCCGCATCCGACCCCCATGTCATACCTTCTTCATTCACCAGATGTGAGTAGTGCGAGATGAGCATGATGGAGTTTCGCAGCGTGATACCAAACAGGGTGACAAACCCGACAAGCGATCCCAATGACAAATTTCCACCGCACACCAACACGGTCAACACGCCACCTACCAGGGCGAAAGGCAGGTTCACGAGGACTAAGACCAACGCACGCATGCTTTTGAGGGCGAGGAACAAAAGCAGCATGATCCCAATGATGGCAACCGCTGTGTAAACCAGTAAGTCTTGTTGTGATTGCACACGTGCTTGCTCTTCTCCAGCAAACAAGACATAGGTTCCCTTGGGTAGGGTGACCTCCTTGTTAATTAACCGTTGAGCCTCCTGAACGAAGTCACTCACCGCCCGGCCATGTACTGCGGTCGAGACTGTTTGTAGACGTTGGCCGCCGCTGTGCATGATTTGGTAACGGCTGGTGGTTTGAGTGATCAGGGCTAGTTGATCGAGAGGCACCGTTGTTCCGGCTCTGTTACGTAGCAGCAGTGAACCGACAGTCGCGATGCTGTGATGGGCCGTGGGAGTCAACGAGACGGCGACGTCATAAGTCTGATTCCCCTGATAGATTTGGCTGGCGGTCACTCCGTCGTAAGCCACTTGAATCGCGTCCATCACATCAACCGGCTCGAACCCCCAATGTGTCAATTGCTCAGGCCGCAGCCTAATGGTCAATTGCGGCACATGCTGGGCGGACTCGACTCTCAGGCCGATGGTGCCAGGGATTCGACCTATCACCTGGGCGATTTCCTGGGCTTTGCTGTCCAGCACATCCAGGTCAGGGCCAAAGACATTGATAACGACCGGCGCGGTGACGCCCGAGATGCTTTCGTCCACCCGCTCAGTCAGGAAGGTGTTCACCGACGTCGTCAGCCCTGGAAAACTGGCCAATACTTGTTGAATACGCGCCACGGCCTGGGTTTCTTCAGCAGCAGACAAGGTATTCAAATCCACTTCGAACTCACTGACGTGGACGCCGGTCGGGTCGACCACTTCACTGGCTCGCCCTGCGCGCTGCGATACCAGTCGCACGCCGGGGACTGTACTCAGCTCCTGCGCTACACGGTCGCCCACACGCATGGATTCGGTCAAAGAGGAGCCTGGGGCCAACGCCATATGGATGAGGTAATGCCCCTCCTTCAATTCTGGTATGAAGTTACCGCCAAAAAACGGCAGCGCGGTGATCGCCACCGTGCAGAGAATGACGATCATCCAGACTATTGATCGAGAGTGCGACTCGATACTGGCGAGTAACTTCAGATAACGAGCCTTCAGTCGCTGCACCAACTTTGGCTCTTCCGATTGAAGTGGCCTGGTGGTCAACAACATAAACGCCAGCGCTGGCGTGACCGTTAGGGCCACCACAAGGGATGCCAAAATCGCCAGGATGTAGGCGAGACCCAAGGGCGCAAAGAGTTTCCCGGCGATCCCTGACAGCGCCAGAACGGGCAGGAAAATCAATGCAACAACCAAGGTGGCATATACCACCGCACTACGGACTTCGAATGAGGCGCGCAATACAACCAGGGCCGGTGATATGGGGTTCTTCAGCGCTTGATTTTGGCGCAGCCGACGGAAGATGTTCTCCACATCGACCACCGCATCGTCCACGACCTCTCCCAAGGCAATGGCCAGGCCGCCCAAGGTCATGGTGTTGAGGCTCACACCGAAGTGATGGAGCACGATCACCGCCGTTAACAAGGAAAGCGGAATCGCCGTAGCGGAGATGATTGCAGTGCGGATATTGAGCAAGAACAGAAACAGCACCAGGACAACTAACACGCCTCCCAATAACAGTGCCGTTTGCAAGTGACCAATCGCGGTTTCGATAAACCTGGCTGGGCGGAAGATGTCTGGATGCAGGCTCACCTGTTCTGCTTCGAGCGCAGGTTTCAAACTGTCCAGGGCGCTTTCCACATGACTGGAAACGCTCATCATGTCGGCGCCGTATTGGCTTTCCACCATCAGCGACACCGCCGGCTTACCCTCGATTGCCGCAGCGCCGACTGCGGGAGCAGGCCCATAGGCCACCGTGGCGACATCGCCCAAGCGTACGGCGACACCACTCTGGTAGTTGAGCACCGTTTGAGCCAACTGCTCGGGTGTTACGGTCTGACCCTCGGTATTCAAGACGATGCGCTGGTTAGCGGTTTCCAGAAAACCCGCGCCTCCAACCCCCGTTGCGCGCTGGGCAGCGCTCAACACGTCTTGAAGAGAGAAACCGTATTGCACCAGCTTTTTGGGATCCGCCTGAATCTGAAACTGTTTTAGATCGCCACCGAATACGATCACGTCCGCCACGCCGGGCACGCGCAACAATTGCGGTTTTATCGTCCACTCCGCGAGTGTGCGCATCTCCATCAGCGAGCGGGTGTCGGAGGTAATACCCGCGACAAGAGTGATGCTGGTCGATGACGTTAATGGCAATAGCGCGGGCGTTTTGACGCCGTGCGGGAGAATACCGGTGAGCGTACTGAGTCGCTCCGCAGCCAGTTGTCTGGCTCGGTATATGTCAGCTCCATCCTTGAAGGTCAGCGTCACCATGGACAGCCCTGGTAACGATTTGGATCGCATGCTCGCCAGCCCCAGGGTGCCACCCATTGCGTTTTCGACCGGCTGGGTGACCAACATTTCAACCTGCTCGGACGATAACCCGGGAGCTTCGGTTTGAATCACCGCTAACGGTGGAGCGAACTCGGGGAAAACATCTTGCCGGGCCTGAGTCAGAGTGTAGATGCCATAACCTGCCAGCAGACAAGCGAGGGCGATAACGACCCCTCGGAAGCGCACAGCGAATCGGATAATTGAATTCAACATGATGTATTCGCTGCCGTCTGGTTAGTCGTCACATTCGGGGTCTTTGCAAGCCGATGCGGTGATTGGCGGACGCTGCTCTTCGGATAACAGCAGTTGCGCACCATGCACCACGACACGATCACCGGACTCAAACCCGGTGCTGACCAGGTACCCATTGTTGTAGGGGGTTTGGTCTGCGACAGGACGGCGGGTAAACCGGTCGTTTGCAATTTGCACATACGCCCACGGCTGCCCACCAAACCATAGGATGGCGGCCTCAGGTATGACGAGACTGGTGCTGGTTGGCGTGGGTAATGGCAAATAGGCAACCACTTTGCTACCGACTGGAAGGGTCGCCGCCGCTCGGTAAAGGTATGCACGGCCTTCAGTCGAAGGGTCGACTTGGGGCGAGACTGAAATGAGGTGAGCCGTTTCCCGACGATGTTCGCTGGACTCTACCGCAATCAGTTCTGGAGCGGCCAAATCAACACCGAGGGGGAGGACAACGCGCAAAAGCATGTCCTCGCGGTTCAACAGTCTGCGCAATAGCGGAGCGTCTTGCGCTCCGATCACGCCGGCCAATGGCGCACCAAACTGTTGGAGCGCACTATTGCGTACCGACTGAATGTTGGCACTCGTTGCTTGTAGCTTGGTCTTGTCTGTATTCCATGTGACTTGCGAGGCTTGCAGCACCTTCAAGGACACGCTCTGGTTAGCTTTGTACAGCGCGAGGTTGCGCTCATATTCTTGACCCGAGGCCGAAGCGGCAGACTGTGCCGCCTCTGAGTCTGCTTGAGCCATAGAGTAACGAGTGCTCAGATCATTAAGCCCCTGCACATCAAGCACACTGCCGTAAGCAAGATGTTCCACTTGATTCTTGGATGCAGTTATCGGCTCACTCTGGATACCACTGATTGTCTGGGTCGTTTCATCCAGCGTGACGATGGTTAAACCTCCTTCGGTTGTGACCCGTGTAGGGGGCGCTACCGCAGTTACAGGTGCAACCTGCATGGCTTGATAAGAGAAGAAACCTAAAGCGCCTAACCCGGCAGCGGCTATCACCGCCAGGGCGATCCGCGAGGTTTTGCTACGAAAGGGTGTGTTCATTTTCGAATGACAGCCTCTGTTGACTGGGCTTGCAGTGAGATTCCATCGAGCGGTTGCTGAATGGCATTTTCAAGTTGACTGATGGCTTGCTGAACTTGAACCACTGCATCAACGTGGGTCATTGCATCGACATTCACGGCACGGCGTGACCGCGATAGCGCCAGTCGGTCTATCGCGCCTAAATCAAAGGAGCGTTGGTCAGATTGAAAGGCGGCTGTTCGAGTCGCCCCCTGGGTGTCGATGAGCGCCAGGTTTTGCGTAGCCAGGCGATAGTGCTGTAGAGCGCTGTCTGTCTGATTGATCGCTTGGTCTTGAAGTGCTTCGACGTGGATGGCAGCTTCCTTGCGGTGCGCTTCGGCTTCCGCGATAGGCCCTTCATTACGGTTGAATAGGGGGAGCGTGATGCCTGCGGGTGTCACGCTGTACTTGTTCACCCCTTGGTCGAACGAGTACCCGAGCCCGAGTGACAGGTTCGGATATTGCCGTGCAACTTCCAGTTGGAGAGCGGCTTGGCTCGCTTCGTACTCGGCCAGGGCGCCCAGGATGTCAGTGCGATTCAGAATGGTTTGACGGCGGGCGGTGTTATCAGGGATCTGCGGAGTCAGGCTCTCGAAATCGCTCAGATCTATCTTGATGGGCTCAAGAGACCTGAGAGGAACCCCAATGGTCTGAGCAATCAATGCTTTGGCGTCCAGCATCAGTTTTTCGCTATTCGCCAAGTTGCTACGATCACGCTCCAGGATGATCTGCTCCTGGCTCAATTCGAACGTCGAGGCCGACCCCAACGAAAGTTGCTTCTCCAGCATGGTCACTATGTTCTGCTGGATGTCGACCTGGCGCTCGATAATCGCGTGGTGCTGGCTGGCGGCGTAAAAGTCGAGCAACGCGCTGCGAAGACGACTTCTGATCTGCCAGGCGATTTGAGCGATATTCAAACGGGCAGCGTCTGAGAGCTGTTGCGCTTGCGCCACTCGATACCCACGCTTACCGGCAGTCTCAATCGGAATGTCGAGGGCCAATCCATACGTCCACGGCTTTATCGGCTGATCTGCGTACTGCAGTGGCAACGACAAGGACGGATTGGGTCGTTGATTAGCCGTTTCTGTCGCCGCCTCACCGCTGGCAAACATGGCGCGCACCGCGTCCAGCTCAGGACTGTAGTAGTAAGCGGCCAGAGTTAAGGTGTTCAGACTCCAGAGAGGGGTAGTGTTGGGGCGGTGTGCAGTGATAAAGCGCTGAAGCTCTGGGTTAGTCAGTGTCCGCTCTTCATAGGCAGCCATCATTTTCAGGGGCGCCAGTGGTTGTGGTTGATAACTCGCACAGCCGGTGAGCAGCATTACCACCGTGATAAAACAAAGTTTATGCATTCGCATTTTCTTTGAGACCAAAGTGGCGGAGTACACAGAAACTCGCGAATCAAGCATTGCCTCTCCCCCTATTGATGAGTGTTGCGGCGAGCCGCTGGTGGAAAAACTCGTTGGTATAGGCCCTCAAGAACGTCGAGCAAATGCTCGCTAAGATGTCTCCAACTCAGCACCTGTGGTACCAACCACGCGCTTATCAAAGAGACCAGCAATGACCCGGCAATATCGAATGGAAAATGCACGCCTAAATAGATACGTGCCCAGCCGACTAATGTACCCAGTAGCAAAATCAGCACGCCAAGTTTGCGCAGCGATACCAGCATCAGAGCCATGGCTAACGTGAACATCACAGTGGCGTGATCGCTGGGGAAAGAGGACTCAGGGGCGTGCTCCAGGAAGTTTTGTCCTAACCCCAGCATGAAGGGACGCGGATGGAACCAAAGGCTACTGATCAGCAGATTGCACCCAAGCGCGAACACGATGCTCAGCGTGGCAGTTACCGCAGCAGCTCGGTATTGGCGTGTACCTCGCAGCCACAATCCGATCAGCAATAGCGGTACCCCGGTGATGAGCCACTGCGCCAGAAAAGTCGCACATAGGCGCATTTCCGCCAAGGAGTGCACGCTGGCGTTGATAGCCAAGAACAGAGTGCGATTGAGCTCTTCCATGGGGAGACCCGTTCAGGAGACTAGGAAGCACCACGTTGTGATCACGGTGCGAGTGATACGCACCATAGTGGTTGCTTCCTTAAGTCCACCTTAAGGTTGACGCTGGCAGTCTTATCGTCCGTGTAGGCCCAAGGGGTCGCGGGGTTGAGTTAAGAATGCTGATAGGCCGAGTGGGGTCAGAATCATCTATGACATGGGCGCGATATGCGCGGAGTCAAGACTTCGGCACACTGTGTGGTACTCCAGTGAAGCGCTGACTGATGTGAGAAGAGGGATCAGGCGATGCGAATATTACTTGCAGAAGATGACCCGATGATCGGCAGCGGCTTGCAAAAAGGGCTGCGCCAGGGAGGGTACACAGTGGATTGGGTCACGGACGGCAAAGCTGCCGTCCTCGCTTTGGAAACCAACCCATATGCGTTGCTTCTACTCGACCTGGGACTTCCGCGCCAGGATGGCATGGAGGTGCTCACGGTTCTGCGTCAACACGATGAGAGCTTACCGGTAATCATAATCACCGCCCGCGACTCGCTACCAGATCGGATTGCTGGCCTTGATCATGGTGCTGACGATTACCTGGTTAAACCGTTTGCCATCGAGGAATTGGTTGCACGCATTCGCGCCGTCAGCCGCCGTCAATCCGGGCGTGTGCAGACGGAGCTTCGGGGTGGCCCGTTGCGACTTGATCCGGTACGACACCTGCTGTGGTTACGCAACGAGCCTGTCAGCCTGTCGGCCAAAGAATATGCGTTGCTGCACGAGCTGATGAAGGAGCCGGATGCGGTGATATCCCGCGAGCAGTTAGAGGATCGCCTGTACGGTTGGGGAGATGAAGTGGGCAGCAATGCCGTGGAAGTTCACATCCATAATCTTCGCAAAAAACTCGGGGCCGAGGTCATCCGTACTGTTCGAGGTGTCGGATATCACATTGGAGAGGACGCATGAGTTCGCTCCGTCGGCGTCTACTGTTATGGCTGCTACCAGCCACTTTTCTGGCTGGACTGCTGGCAAGTATCGGCACCTATTGGGGGGCTGTCCTTGAACTGGATGATCTGCTCAACGACCAAATGCGTTACCTCGCAGAACACATCAATGTGGATCCTGGTGAGCGTGTTGTACTGACGGATACAGGCAATAAACCCAGTGCATTGCGTGATGATAATGCTGACGAAGTGCTGCTTCAGGTTTGGAGCGCAGGGGTTTTGAACTTTACGACCGACTCCGCGCTCTTACTCCCTCCACCGCAGCAAACTGGACTGAGTGATGTTCAGGTCGGGGATCAAACTTGGCACACGTTCGTGAGCCAGCGCGGTGATAAGGTTTTCCGGGTGGCTCAAGCTCAAAATAGGCGTTGGGAAAAGCTCGCGGGTTTAGCCGTGCACCTATTGTGGCCAGTGGTATCAATGATTCCCTTGTTAGCTCTGTTCTTGTGGTTTGGTATCAGCTACGGGCTAAAACCACTGCGAACAGTGGCGACAGAACTGTCGGAGCGCAACGTGAATAGCCTGCAGCCTATCGCTTCGAAAGAGTTGCCTGGAGAAGTCAAACCTCTGGTCGATGCCCTCAACGATTTGCTGGAACGGCTGGCAAATGCTTTCACCATGCAAAAATACTTCATCGCTGATGCAGCGCACGAGCTACGCACTCCAGTGGCAGCACTCAGCATTCAAGTGGAGTTGGCACAGCGGGCCACTCAGGAAGAAGACCGACAGGTATCGCTGTCTGAGGTACAGGCGGGTGTCACGCGCCTTACTCACTTGACACAACAGCTATTGACCTTGGCGCGCCTGGAGCCTGATGTGCAGTCGCCAGTCATGCAGAACATCGAACTGTCCACTCTATGCAAGTCGGTGATCACTGATCAGGTTCGCAGGGCTGAAGCCTCAGGCATCGATCTGGGGCTGAGCGAGCATGCCGCATCCAGCATTTCGGGGGATCCTGAAACGCTGCGTATCCTGCTCAATAACCTGATCGACAACGCCATTCGTTACGCGGGGGCCCACGCAAAGATTGACTTGGCAGTGCGCGATACCGACCAAGGGGTCGTGCTTGAGGTGTGCGACAACGGCCCAGGAATAAATGCGTCGGAGCGTGAGCGGGTGCTTGAGCGATTCTATCGAGGCAACAATCAAAGCGGCTCTGGTAGCGGTCTGGGGCTTTCAATTGTTAAAGCGATTGCAGAGCAACACGGAGCTCAAGTGTTACTCGATATCGGAGCAAATGGCTTGGGACTGCGGGTACAGATCATTTTTCCGTCTATATCGGGAAAATAGGCAGAGTAGAAAAGCACTCTCTAAAAGGCTCAGTGCGATGAGATAACTCCTCAGCTATTTGTGGTCAGTGCGAATGCAATCGGGTGGTCAAGTCAATGCAATTATCAAATAGGCGTAATGGGGGTAATGGGCGCCGTTTTCCCAGAAATGCGCCCAATTGGCAACCGATTCGATCTGTTTCTGGCATTGACCGTGAACTAAGATATGCAACACCTAACCCCACGGATCAATACGCCATGATGGCAACCCCTGAATGAATTTCGTCTGGACCAGCGCAACCATCGGTTCACTGATGCTTGCCCTGATCGTCGCGTTGATCTGCCGCGAACGCTCGCTGCAAAAGCAGCTGGCCGAGTATCGCGTGCTGATCACCAGCCTGACTGACGGACAAAACATCCGTCAGGACGGTGACGCCGAACGCTTCAAGCGCAGCCAGTACTTCGCCCGCATCGGCACGTGGGACTGGGATGTCGACACCGACAAGCTCTACTGGTCGGACGCGATCTACGGCATGTTTGGCTTCAAGATCGACGAAGTAACGCCCTCCTACGCACTGTTTTGCTCATGTGTTCACCCGGACGACCGGGCCAAGGTCCGGGCCGGGGAATTGCGTTGCCTGGAAACCGGCGACAACCATGACGAGGAATATCGGGTGGTCTGGCCCGACGGCACGATCCGCTGGCTTCGGGAAACCGGCAATGTGGTCAAGAACGACCACGATGCAACGATCAAGATGATGGGCGTGGTACGCGATATCACCGAGGAAAAAGCCTCCGCCAGCTACCTGCAACACTTGGCCCACTTCGACCCGCTGACCGGTCTGCCCAATCGTCTGGTGCTCGAGGAGCGTCTGTCCGAGGCGCTGGAACAGGCGCGCATCAGCGCCACGAGGGTTGCGCTGGTGTTTGTCGACCTCAACGGCTTCAAGGCAATCAACGACCATTACGGCCATGCCGCCGGCGACCGGGTACTGATCACCACCGCCACCCGCCTGAAGAAAATCCTGCGTTCAACCGATACCGTCGCCCGGATCGGTGGCGACGAATTTGTGGTCATCCTTCAAGGCCTGCCCCAGGGCAACAGCCTGCAAGACGAAGCCCGCAGCATCTGCCAGAAAATCTTCGTCGAACTGTCGCCACCGGTGACCATCGGTAATGATCAACGACACATCGGCACCAGCCTGGGGGTCGCGGTGTTCCCGGACCATGCGCCGAGCATGGACCGGTTGATCCATATTGCGGATCTGGCGATGTATGAGGCGAAGCGCAGTGGGAATAATCAGTATCGGTTGGGCACTGAAAGCCCCGTACGCGCTCACAGCGAATAGCCCTTCGACGGTTTAACGCTCCACTGGCGTGATATCCACAATCGTCCCGTTGGTAATCATCACCATCATGTACTTGTCATTGATCTGCACCCACTGCGCCTGGCTTTTCGGGGCTTTCAGGCCTTTCTGCTTCCAGTTGGTCAGGGCTTTTTCACTGCGCTGGTAAACGTCGGGGGCACGATCACCCTTCACCAGTTGGCGGGAATTGTTAACCCCCGGCTGGACGGTTTTTTGCGGTGGGTCATCCGCTTGAACAATGGGACTGATACCGGCAACGCCGGCGGCAATGGCCAAGGCGGCGATGAGGGATTTGCTGTTCATGGGGTGATCCTCCTGTGATGTCGCGGTACCAGAACTCCGACTGCACATGCAGCGAATCATTCCTTACGGGCTACATTGATCCGTTTCAAACATCAATGCATGCCAACAATGCAATTAACTTATCGTTCACCCTGCTCCACTATCCGCCCCAATAAGAACCGTGCGCCGCGTCCAGGCGGTGCACGTCATAAAAGCGGTGGAGTACACGTCTATGACAGCATCAACCCAACGGCCCGCGACTTCCGGTCGCTCCCGGGCCAGTGCGATTTTCCGGGTCACCTCGGGCAACTTCCTCGAACAATTCGACTTCTTCCTTTTCGGCTTTTACGCCACGCAGATTGCTGCCGTGTTCTTCCCGGCCAGCAGCGAGTTCGCCTCGCTGATGATGACCTTCGCGGTGTTCGGCGCAGCCTTCCTGATGCGACCGTTGGGCGCCGTGGTGCTGGGTGCCTACATCGATGATGTGGGCCGGCGCAAAGGGTTGATCGTCACCCTGTCGATCATGGCCAGCGGCACGATTTTGATTGTGCTGGTGCCCGGTTACGAAACCATCGGGCTGTTCGCCCCGGCCATCGTCTTGATCGGCCGCTTGTTGCAAGGCTTCTCGGCCGGCGCAGAAATGGGTGGCGTCTCGGTGTATCTCTCGGAAATCGCCACGCCCGGCAACAAAGGCTTCTTCACCAGTTGGCAGTCGGCCAGCCAGCAAGTGGCGATCATTGTCGCGGCAGCGTTGGGCTATGGCCTGAACCAATGGATGGCGCCGGCGATGATTGCCGACTGGGGCTGGCGGATTCCGTTTTTCGTTGGCTGCATGATCGTGCCGTTCATTTTTTTCCTGCGTCGCAACCTTGAGGAAACCGAAGAATTCGCCGCCCGCAAACACCGTCCGAGCATGGGCGATGTGTTCCGCACGTTGGCGCAGAACTGGGTGATCGTGTTCGCCGGGATGATGATGGTCGCCCTGACCACCACCGCGTTTTACCTGATCACCGTTTACGCACCGACCTTTGGCAAAACCGTGCTGCACCTGAGTACATCTGATGCGCTGCTGGTGACTTTGCTGGTGGGCGTTTCGAACTTCTTCTGGCTGCCGATTGGCGGTGCACTGTCGGATCGCATCGGCCGTCGCCCGGTGCTGATTGCCATGGCCCTGCTGACCTTGGCCACGGCGTATCCGGCGCTGACGTATCTGGTGCAGGCGCCGAGCTTCATCAACATGCTGTTGGTGCTGCTGTGGTTGTCATTCATTTACGGGTTGTACAACGGCGCGATGATTGCAGCGCTGACGGAAATCATGCCGGTCGAAGTGCGGGTCGCCGGGTTCTCCCTGGCTTACAGCCTGGCCACGGCGGTGTTCGGTGGTTTTACGCCGGCGATATCGACCTTCCTGATCCAGTACACCGGCGACAAGGCTGCGCCCGGCTACTGGATGAGTTTTGCCGCGTTCTGTGCGTTGTGCGCGACGCTGTATCTCTATCGCCGTTCGACCGATCGCTTGCAACCGGCGATGTCCCGAACCCTTTGAGAGCACATGACCATGAAAAAGCTATACAATTTTGCGGCCCTGACTTTGCTGGTCAGCCTGGGTCTGAGCACCGTCGCCCAGGCCGAAGAGATCCGCGTGATGACCTCCGGCGGTTTCACCGCCGCCTATAAAATCCTCGGCCCGAAATTCGCCGCCTCCACGGGCAACACACTGGACACAGCCCTCGGCCCCTCGATGGGCAAGGCGCCGGAAGCGATCCCCAATCGCCTGGCTCGCGGTGAAAAAGCCGACGTGGTGATCATGGTCGGCTACGCCCTCGATGACCTGATCAAGCAAGGCAAAGTCGATCCCGCCTCACGGGTAGAGCTGGCTGACTCGCGGATCGGTCTGGTGGTACGTGAAGGCGCGCCGAAGCCGGACATCCGCTCTGTCGACGGCCTGAAAAAGACCTTGCTCGACGCGAAGTCCGTGGCCTATTCCGACAGCGCCAGTGGGGTGTACATCGAGGATCAGTTGTTCAAGCGTCTGGGCATCGAAGATCAGCTCAAACCCAAGTCGACGATGGTCCCGAAAATCCCGGTGGCATCGGTGGTTGCCACCGGTGACTATCAACTGGGCTTTCAGCAGGTCAGCGAGTTGCTGCCGTTGCCGGGCGTGAGTTTTGTGGCAAAGATTCCAGAGTCGGTGCAGTCGGTGACGCGTTTTGCTGCCGGTATACCGGTGGGCGCGCAACACCCGGCGCAGGCCAAGGCATTGCTGGATTACCTGGCCTCCACCGCCGCTCAGCCGGATGTCAAAGCCACGGGGCTGGACTCGGTCAGTCGCTGACCTGGACTTTCATTTCCACCACCAGCCGTTCCAGTTCCAGTGCCGCCGGGGTCAATGTGCGACCCCGGCGCTTGATCAAACCGACACTGCGCATCACCTGCGGATCGGTCAGCGGCACCCGTGTCAGGATCGGGTGATCCGCCGCCGGCATCGCCATCAACGGCACCGCTGCCACGCCCAACCCCGCTTCGACCAAACCAATCATCGTCGTCACATGCCGGGTTTCGCAGATGCTCGGCCGCTGCGGCACGATGCCCGTGAGCGCCTGATCCAGCAGAAAGCGATTGCCCGACGTCTTATCCAGCGAGATGTAGTCCTGCTGATAAAACTCATCCCACGTCACGCTACTGCGCCCGGCCAACGGATGATCGCGCCGGCACGCCACCACATAACCTTCCTGTACCAGCGGCTCGAACTCTACTTCCGCCTCCAGGGTGCCCATGAAACTCAGGCCGAAATCCGCCTCGCCGTTGACCACCGCACTCAGCACTTCGTGGGCGCTGGAGTCGAGGACCTTGACCTTGATCCGTGGAAACTGCCGGTGGTAGTGGGCGATCACTCGCGGCATGAAGTAGTAAGCCGCTGAAGGTACGCAGGCGACGGTGACGTGGCCGAGGCGGGTCGAGGCGACTTCGCTGATGCCCAATAGCGCCACGTCCAGGTCGTCCAACAGACGCTCGACGCTCGGCATAAAACCGCGTCCGGCCTGGGTCAGGCTGACCTTGCGAGTGGTGCGCTCGAACAACCTCACACCGAGGGCGTCTTCGAGCTTTTCAATGCGCCGGCTCAGCGCCGGTTGGGAAATACGCACCGTGTCAGCCGCCTTGCGAAAGCTGCCCTGCTCCACCACGGCGCGAAAGGCTTGCAAGTCGTTAAGGTCGAAGTTGATGGCCATGGCGCGCACTCGGGAACGGGACAGATTGATCAGCTTATCCTATGAATGTAACCAATTGATGCAACATGTAACGAAATCTATGTCGACTGCAAGGCAGCTATCGCGAGCAAGCTCGCTCCCATTAATGGATCTCCAGCAAGCATGGAACTCGTGGGCGACGCTGATCAAATGTGGGAGCGAGCTTGCTCGCGATAGCGGTGGGTCAGGCAACATCGTTGTATGTCATGGCTGACGCATGAAGCATCACCCTTTATTCTTGTCGCCCCCGCCGTACCGAGTTCTGGAGTAAGCCATGCCCCATGAAGGCAACCTGTTGCAAGCCGCTGTCGTGTTTCTGTTCGCAGCGGTGCTCACCGTTCCCTTGGCCAAGCGTCTGCAACTGGGGGCGGTGCTGGGTTATCTGTTTGCCGGCGTGATCATCGGCCCATCGGTGCTGGGCTTGATCGGCAATCCGCAAAGCGTCAGCCACATTTCCGAACTCGGGGTGGTGTTGCTGCTGTTCATCATTGGTCTTGAGCTGTCGCCGCGACGTTTGTGGGTGATGCGCAAATCGGTGTTCGGCGTCGGCCTGGCGCAGGTGCTGCTGACCGGGTCGGTGATTGGTGTACTGGCGTTGTTCGTGTTCGGCCAACCGTTGAACAGCGCGATCGTGCTGGGCTTGGGCCTGGCGCTGTCGTCCACGGCGTTCGGTTTGCAAAGCCTGGCCGAGCGCAAGGAACTGACCAGCCCCCACGGACGGTTGGCGTTCGCGATTCTGCTGTTCCAGGACATCGCCGCTATCCCGTTGATCGCCATGGTGCCGTTGCTGGCGGGCGGCGATCACACCAGCAGCGCTGGCGAAGGCCTCAATCACGGCTTGCGCGTGCTGGGCAGCATCGCGGTGGTGGTGATCGGTGGACGGTATCTGCTGCGCCCAGTGTTCCGGGTGGTGGCCAAGACCGGTTTGCCGGAAGTCTCCACCGCCACCGCGTTGCTGGTGGTGATCGGTACGGCGTGGCTGATGGACCTGGTCGGCGTGTCCATGGCGCTGGGGGCGTTTCTTGCCGGGTTGCTGCTGGCGGACTCCGAATACCGCCACGAACTGGAAGCGCAAATCGAACCGTTCAAGGGATTGCTGCTGGGGCTGTTTTTCATCAGTGTCGGCATGGGCGCCAATTTGAGTCTGCTACTGAGTGCGCCGATCACGGTGCTGGGTCTGACCTTATTGCTGATCGCAATCAAATTACCGCTGCTGTTTGCTGTCGGTCGGCTGGCCGGTGGCTTGGGCAAGGTCAGTGCCATTCGCCTCGGCATCGTGCTGGCGGCCGGTGGTGAATTTGCGTTTGTAGTGTTCAAGATCGGCCGCGACCAGGGACTGTTCGAGCCGCGCCTGTACGACTTGCTGGTGCTGACCATCACCTTGTCCATGGCGGTGACGCCGCTGCTGTTGCTGGTGTGCGCACGACTGGTCAGCCCCAAGGTTCAACCGGTGGTTGTGCCGGAGAAATTCCGCGAGATCCATACCGACACGCCGCGCGTGGTGATCGCCGGCATGGGCCGTATGGGGCAGATCGTTGCGCGGATTTTGCGCGCGCAAAACATCAAGTTCGTCGCCCTCGACACCTCGGTGGAAACCATCGAACTGTCGCGCAGCTTCGGCGGTGTGCCGGTGTTCTACGGCGACCCGATGCGCCCGGAGATCCTCAGCGCGGCCAAGGTCGAGCAGGCGGAATACTTTGTCATCGCCACCGACGACCCGGACACCAATATCAAGACCGCCGAGTTGGTGCACAAACTCTACCCGCACATCAAAATCATTGCCCGGGCGCGTAACCGTCAGCATGTGCATCGCTTGGTGGACCTTGGCGCCGAGGCCATTCGGGAAACCTATTATTCGAGTCTGGAAATGAGCCGGCGCACCCTGGTCGGCCTGGGGCTGACCCAGGCCCAGGCCGATGCGCGGATCAAACGCTTCAAGCATCACGACGAGCAGGTGCTGGAAGCCCAGCATGCGATTTATGACGATGCGGCGAAGGTATTGCAGACGGCGCAGGAAGCCCGGGCAGAACTGGCGAGGTTGTTTGAGGCGGATCAGTTGGAAGAAGAATCAGGTAAGCGTTGAGGCGACTGTTAGGGCCTCATCGCGGGCAAGTCCGCTCCCACATTGGTTCTTTAGTGAACACAGAATGTGTGTACGACTGAGATCAAGTGTGGGAGCGGGCTTGCTCGCGAAGAACGATAACGCGGTATTTCAGGCAAACCAGAATTTCCAAGGAACTCACTATGGCTGACCAACCCCCCGCCCTAAAAGAAATCTTCAACGCCGAACGCCTCAAACACATCGCCACCGAGATGACCGCGGTCTACCCCGCGTTCAACGCCAAGGCCTTCCTGAAGCTGACCAACGACGGGCTTGCCGAGTTATCGATCATGCAGCGCATGGCCCGGGTCAGCGAGTGCCTGCACGCGGTCCTGCCGTTGAGCTATGAAGAAACGCTGGAGGTGCTGCGCGCCCTCGCCCCGCGGCTGAACAGCGGCTTCGTCAGCATTTCATTACCTCATTACGTCGCGACGTACGGCGCGCATGCCTTCGAACAGTCCATGGACGCCCTCAAGTACTTCACCACCTTCGGCTCCTCGGAGTTCGCAATCCGCCATTTCATGCGCAGCGACATCGAACGCTCACTGGCGGTCATGCACGAGTGGTCCCTGGACGAAAACGAACACGTCCGCCGCCTGGCCAGCGAAGGCAGCCGACCGCGCCTGCCGTGGTCGTTTCGACTGGAACAGATTCAGGCTGACCCAACATTGGCGGCGGCGATCCTCGACAACCTCAAGGCCGACGACAGCCTTTACGTGCGCAAGTCCGTGGCCAACCACCTCAACGACATCACCAAGGATCATCCCGAGTGGGTGCTGGGCCTGATCGAAGGCTGGTCGCTGGACAACAAACACACCGCATGGATCGCCAAACACGCCCTGCGCAGCCTGATCAAACAGGGCAATCAACGCGCGCTGGCGATCATTGGCGCGGGCCGCAAGCCTGAGGTCGAGATCATCGATGTGAAGGTGGAACCGGCGGTGATTCGCCTGGGTGAAAAAATCACCCTGTCCTTCGCCGTGAAATCCACGGTCCAGGACAGTCAGCGACTGGTGATCGACTACGCCATCGATTACGTAAAAGCCAACGGCAGCACGTCGGCGAAGGTGTTCAAGCTCAAGGTGCTGACGCTTCCCGGCAAGGCGACCGAGACCATCGCCCGTAGCCAGCAGATCAAGGAACTCACCACCCGCAAACACTACGTGGGCAAACACGCCGTACACGTGCTGGTGAATGGAGAGCGCCTGGCCAGTACCGCATTCGAAATTATCCCTTGAAACACGAACCCCTGTAGGAGCAAAGCTTGCTCGCGATGAACGAAAACGCTGTGTGTCAGACCTGACGCCATCGCGAGCAAGCTCTGCTCCTACAGGGGATTGGGGCCCAGCAATAAATCCTGCTCGCTCTCACAAAGCTGCACCACGTAATCCCACAACACCCGCAACCGCACGGATTTGTGCAGCTCACGCCGCGTGCTGATCCAATAGCTGCGCTGAATGCTCTCATCCGGCAGCAACGGGACCAGGCCGGGATCGGCGCTGGCCATGTAACAAGGCAGCACGGCGATCCCCAACCCGGAACGCGCGGCCTGTTGCTGGGCGATGACGCTGGTGCTGTGAAACACCACCTGCGGATTGCGACAGAAGCTGTTGAGGAACATCAACTCCTGGCTGAACAGCAAGTCATCGACATAGCCAATCCAAGCGTGGCGACCGAGGTCTTCGCGGCTGCGCAGCGGTGGCGAACGATCCAGATACTCCTGGCTGGCGTACAGCGCCAATCGATAGTCAGTCAGTTTGCGGGTGACCAACATGTCGGCGGCCGGGCGTTCCAGGTGGATGCTGATCTCGGCCTCGCGATTGAGAATGCTGACAAAGCGCGGCACCGCCACCAGTTCCACTTCCAGCCCCGGATAACGTTCGAACAGCCCATTCATGCGGCTGGCGAGGAACATGATGCCCAACCCTTCAGTCACGCCGACGCGGATCTTGCCCAGCGGCGCCGTGGACTGAGTGATTTCTTCCTGCGCCAGCAACGCGACGTTTTCCATCGCTTCGGCATGTTTGAGCAACGCTTCGCCGGCCGGGGTCAGCTCATAACCCTGCGCATGCTGAACAAACAACGCGGTGCCGAGGCTCTTTTCGATGGCCTCGATGTGCCGGGCCACGGTGGCGTGGGTAGTGTTCAAACGGCGGGCAGCGGTTAGCAAACGCCCGCTGCGCTGCAACTCGAGAAAAAACCGCAGGTCATTCCAGTCGAACATGAACCGTCCTTGAGGTAGGGCTGTTTAAAAACGCACAGCGGCTGCGCAAAAACTAACATTCTTTTGACGAAAGCTAACAACTAGGATGACCGACAACAAGAACAACAACATGAGGTCACGGATGCAGACTTCCCTGGATGAATACGACTACATCGTGGTCGGGGCCGGCCCAGCCGGTTGTTTGTTGGCCAATCGGTTGTCGGCCGACCCGCAGAATCGGGTGTTGCTGCTCGAAGCCGGCGGCCGCGATAACTATGCGTGGATTCACATCCCCGTGGGTTACCTGTTCTGCATCGGCAACCCGCGCACCGACTGGTGCTTCAAGACCGAAGCGCAACCCGGCCTGCAAGGTCGCGCCTTGAGTTACCCGCGTGGCAAGGTGCTCGGCGGCTGTTCCTCGATCAACGGCATGATCTACATGCGCGGCCAGGCCGGCGACTACGACGGCTGGGCGGCTCAGGGCAATCCCGGCTGGAGCTGGCAAGACGTCCTGCCATTGTTCAAAAAGAGCGAAAACCACTTTGCCGGCGACTCGGAGTTTCACGGCGCCGCCGGGGAATGGCGGATCGAACGTCAGCGACTGTCGTGGCCGATTCTCGATGCCTTCCAAAGGGCCGCCGAGCAAACCGGCATCGCCAGCATCGATGACTTCAACCAGGGCGACAACGAAGGCTGCGGCTACTTCCAGGTCAACCAGAAAGCCGGTATTCGCTGGAACGCGGCCAAAGCGTTTCTCAAACCGATCCGCAATCGCCCCAATCTCACCGTGCTGACCAACGTCGAAGTCGACCGTGTGCTGCTGGAAAACGGCCGTGCGTCAGCGGTCAACGCGCGTTGGCAGGGTCAGGCGAAAACCTTCAAGGCGCGCAAGGAAATCGTGCTGTGCGCCGGATCCGTCGGCTCACCAAGCATCCTGCAACGTTCCGGGATCGGCCCTCGCCCGCTGCTGCAACGATTGGGGATCGGCGTTGCCCATGAACTGCCCGGCGTGGGTGCCAATCTGCAGGATCACCTGCAACTGCGCCTGATCTATAAACTGGAAAACGCCCGCACCCTTAACCAGATTGCCGGCAGCCTGTGGGGCAAGATGGGCATGGGCCTGCGTTACCTGTATGACCGCAGCGGTCCGTTGTCCATGGCGCCGAGCCAACTCGGAGCCTTCGCCCGTTCGGGACCGGAGCAGACATCGGCGAATCTCGAGTATCACGTTCAGCCGCTGTCGCTGGAACGTTTTGGTGAGCCATTGCATGCCTTCCCTGCCTTCACGGCGTCGGTGTGCGATCTGCGCCCGCAAAGCCGTGGCCGCGTCGAGATTCGCTCCACCGATCCGCAGGAAGCACCACTGATTCAGCCCAATTACTTGAGCCATCCGGAGGACTTGCGGGTGGCAGCGGATGCCATTCGCCTGACCCGGCGCATCGTCGCGGCACCGGCCCTGCAAGCATTCAAACCGGTGGAGTACTTGCCCGGCGACAGCTTGCAGAGTGAAGAACAACTGCACGAAGCCGCCGCCCGCATCGGCACCACCATCTTCCATCCGGTCGGCACCTGCCGCATGGGCAACGACGCGGACGCCGTGGTCGATGCCGAGCTGCGCGTTCACGGCATCCCAGGCCTGCGCATCGCCGACGCCTCGATCATGCCGCGCATCACCTCGGGCAACACCTGTTCGCCTACGCTGATGATTGCCGAAAAGGCAGCACAGTTGATCCTTAACCCCAACACAAGGAGCATCGCCGCGCAGAAGGAACTGACCACCAACGCCAGCTCCTACAGGGAGCCAGTACGCCCGATACATCGACAGTAGCGACGCCAGCCCATAAGGCCGGCGCCGACAGTGGAACAAAAAAAACAATCACTGTGAGGGATACCGATATGTCAGAACATGTTCAGCCTCTGGAAGCCGTGCGCAGCGCGGGCACCAGCAAGGAAACCCAAAAAGTCATCTTCGCCTCGTCGCTCGGGACGGTCTTCGAGTGGTACGACTTTTTCCTCTATGGCGCCCTCGCGGCGGTGATCAGCAAACAGTTTTTCGCCGGGGTCAACGACACCACGGCGTTCATCTTTGCGCTGATGGCCTTCGCTGCCGGCTTCATCGTGCGGCCGTTCGGCGCCTTGGTGTTCGGCCGGTTGGGGGACATGATCGGGCGTAAATACACGTTCCTTGCGACCATCATCCTCATGGGCCTGGCGACCTTCTGCGTCGGGTTGCTGCCGACCTACTCGAGCATCGGCATTGCCGCGCCGATCATCCTCGTGCTGCTGCGCATGCTTCAGGGCCTGGCCCTGGGCGGTGAATACGGCGGTGCTGCCACGTATGTTGCGGAACACGCGCCGATGGGTAAACGCGGCTTCCACACCAGCTGGATTCAGTCCACCGCGACCCTAGGCTTGCTGCTGTCGCTGCTGGTGGTGCTCGGTTGCCGTTACTTCACCGGTGACCAGTTCGAAGTCTGGGGCTGGCGGATTCCGTTCCTGTTTTCGATCATTCTGCTGGGCATCTCGACCTGGATTCGCATGAGCCTGCACGAGTCGCCAGCGTTCGTGAAAATGAAAGAAGAAGGCAAGCTCTGCAAGTCGCCGCTGCGCGATTCCTTCGGCAAATGGGAAAACCTTAAAGTCGTCCTGATCGCCCTGTTCAGCATCAACGCCGGGCAAGCCGTGACCTTCTACGCGGCGCAGTTCTACGTGCTGTTCTTCCTCACTCAGTTCCTGAAAATGGACCCGGCGCTCGCCAACAGTCTGTTGATCGTCAGCGTGATCATCGGTGCACCGTTCTTTATTTTCTTCGGCTGGCTGTCGGATAAAGTCGGGCGCAAACCGGTACTGATGATCGGCCTGCTGCTGGCGACTGCACTGTACTTCCCGATCTTCAAGTCCATCGCCCACTACGCCAACCCGGCCATCGACCTGGCCAGCCGTCAGGCACCGATCACCGTGCTGGCTGACCCGGCCACCTGCACCTTCCAGTTCGACCCGGTGGGCAAGGCGAAATTTGACAGCCCTTGCGACAAGGTCAAAACCTTCCTGGTGAAACAGGGCCTTCCCTACAACAGCGAAGCTCTACCTGCCGGCAGCGCCGTGCAGGTCAGCGTCGGCGAAGTGAAACTCGATGGTTACGATGAAGCGGCCCTGCGTGGCGCCGTGACCCTGGCCGGGTATCCGTCAAAAGCCGACACTCAGTTGATCAACAAACCGATGATCGTGGCGCTGATCGTCGCGCTGATCATCATCTCCGCCATGTGCTACGGCCCGCTGGCAGCATTGATGGTCGAACTGTTCCCGACCCGCATCCGCTACACCTCGATGTCCCTGCCTTACCACATTGGTAACGGCTGGTTCGGTGGTTTCCTGCCGACAGTGTCGTTTGCCTTGGTGGTGTACACCGGGGACATCTTCTACGGGCTGTGGTACCCGGTGCTGATTACCGGGGTGAGCCTGGTCGTCGGGATGATCTGTTTGCGTGAGACCAAGAACGTGGATCTGGATACCAACTGACAGCACGGGCAAAAAAACGCCCCGCAATGCGGGGCGTTTTCGTTAATCTGACCCGACGCTCGACGCAACCATCGCCCCGCCACTCACCAGACCGAGGCACCATGATCATTTCATCCGCATCCGACTATCGCGAGGCAGCACGTCGCAAACTCCCGCGTTTTTTGTTTGATTACATTGATGGCGGTGCTTATGCAGAGCACACGCTGAGGGCCAATAGCGCTGATCTGACGGGCATCAGCCTGCGTCAGCGCATTCTGAAAAACGTCGAAACCCTGAGCCTTGAAACCACCCTCTTCGACCAACCGCTTTCAATGCCGATCATATTGGCCCCGGTCGGCCTGACGGGCATGTTCGCCCGCCGTGGTGAAGTGCAGGCGGTTAAAGCGGCGGAAAACAAAGGCATTCCACTGTGTCTATCAACGGTTTCGGTATGCTCGATCGAAGAGGTCTCGGCACAAAGCCAACAGTCCATCTGGTTTCAGCTGTATGTGTTGAAGGACAGAGGCTTCATGAAAAATGCACTGGAGCGGGCGAAGGCCGCCGGTGTGAAAAACCTGGTGTTTACCGTGGACATGCCCACGCCCGGCGCCCGATACAGGGACGCACACTCGGGCATGTCAGGTCCTTTTGCGGCATCGCGGCGAATGCTTCAGGCCATGACCAAACCCGACTGGGCATTCAACGTCGGCGTCATGGGGCGTCCACACGACCTGGGCAATATCTCGAAGTACCTTGGCAAAGCCGTAACCCTCGAAGACTACATGGGCTGGTTGGCCAACAACTTCGACCCTTCGATCAGCTGGAGCGATCTGGAGTGGATTCGTGAGTTCTGGAAAGGCCCGATGATCATCAAAGGCATTCTCGATCCTCAGGATGCCAGAGACGCGGTCAGCTTTGGCGCGGATGGCATTGTCGTGTCGAACCACGGCGGGAGACAGCTGGACGGCGTGCTCTCCACCACCAAGGCATTGCCGCCCATCATGCAAGCCATCGGTAATGATTTGACGGTGCTGGTCGACTCGGGAATCCGCTCGGGGCTTGATGTCGTACGGATGTTGGCGCTGGGCGCAAAAGGCGTATTGCTGGGGCGTTCCATGGCTTATGCACTGGCCGCCGATGGTCAACGCGGGGTGGAGAATATGCTGGATATCTTCGCCAAGGAAATGCGCGTCGCCATGACCTTGACCGGGGTGACGTCGATTAGCCAGATTGATGAATCCACGCTGGTGGATGCTGTTCGATGAGCTGAACACCTGCTCTTAAAAACGCCCCGCCCCTGCGCAGGGCTCGAGTCGTGTGTCGACAGCGGAACGCGGAGCGTCCCCGGCGGCATTCCCACGCAGAGCGAGGGAACGATCAATACGCGCAGGCGTTGAGAAAACAGGCCGGCCGGTAGGCCGCCTCGCTTTGGCTTTTGCGGTGCACGCCCCCCTCGAGAGGCCGAGTGGAGGTTCTGCGCAGTGGGCAACCCGGCATGGATGCCGGGTTAGCCGCCCCCGGCCATGGATGGCCGATGGCGGCGGGCCCACGGAGCAGGACCGGAACGAGGGCACCCTGAGCCTAGGCGAAGGGCCGAACGAAAGGGGCAAGAGCCTTTGGTTACTTGGGCTTTTCCAAGTGACCCGCCGTAAGGGCGGAACCCTAAGCCGCCGTGACCGCAGAAACGGATATGCACACGATCAACAAAAGACAGATCGGCCGCCTCGCTCTTGCTCTTGATCCTCCGCCCTCTCGCTACGCATGTGTGCCTGGAAAGCGACCCTCACTCAACGTCTTTGAGAACTTCAAAGGTCACTTGATCGGGATAGAACGCCATGTAGCCGCGAATCTGATCGACCGACACTTTAGGGTCTTCATAGCTCCACACCGCGTTAGCGCCCTCATGTCCCGGGACTTGCAGACTGAAATAGCTGGCATCGCCCTTATAGGGGCAATAACTCGTGTGATCGGTGCGGGCAAAGTACTTTTCATCAATGTCCTCCCGCGGTACGTAATACACCGGAGGATAGTTGGCCTCGAGCAACACCAGCGCCCGTGAGGACGCGGCCACCTGGATACCGTGAAACTTTACCAGCAGGCAGCCCGGCTGCTCTGCGATGGTGATGACAGGACTAGGACCGGAGCTTTTCATGGAATACGTTTCTCCTGACGCTGATGAACCTGTGAGAGCGAGGCTTGCCCGCGGTGGGCGGCGCAGCAGCCCCAAAACCTGAGAACACGACTTTCAGGTATAACCCAGATTTTGCACTCATGACGGCTTCGCAGCCGAACGGGACGGTGCGGCGTTCCGACGAGCCTCCTCGACGGCATAGGTAATGCCAAGTCCCTGCACGGAGAGGTCCTTGGTCCTTCCACCGAATTGAATATTCGAAGTCGGCGAAACATCGACTACGATCAATAGCACCGTTGTCACCCCTACTGCGCAGTCAGGCAGTCGTGGCGTGGGGGTTCGAGTCTCAGAAACTTGAGGGTCCCCACATGCCCGCCACGAAGTTTTCTCTCGATCAGAAAATCATCACCCTGGATGCCCGTCCCGATCGCCTCGACCTGCGTGATCGGATCTTCACCCCACGGGTCCAGTCACTGCCGCCCTCCTGGCCCGCCGACAAAGACATCGCCACCGAACTCTCTGCCTACCTGGGTAAGGGCCTGGTGCTCTACCAAGGCAACGAAGGTGCGTGCACAGGGTTCGGGCTGGCGGCGGTGGTCAACTATTTGTTGTGGCTGCGGGACCGGGCGTCCATCAAGACGAGCCCGCGTCAGCTTTATCATTTGGCCAAACTCTATGACGAATGGCCAGGAGAGGACTACACCGGTTCCAGTTGTCGCGGCGCGTTGAAGGGATGGCATAAGCACGGAGTCTGCGCGGAGGAACTGTGGCCCTATACCGTCAAGCCCGACGGATCGGTTCCGGCGTTTGAAGCGCCCGCCGAAAATTGGGCAACAGACGCCGTGACCCGGCCGCTGGGGGTTTACTACCGCGTCGAGAAAGACGACATCACCGCCATGATGGCGGCGCTGTACGAAGCGGGTGCGCTTTACGTTTCCGCCAATGTGCATCAGGGCTGGGCACTGATCCAGCCCAAAGGCAAAAAACGTCCGCCGGCGGTGTTCCAGAGCATGTCTCAGCTGCCCGTCATCAAATGGCCGACAACCAGCCAGGGCGGTCACGCCTTTGCCTTGATCGGCTACACCCATCAGGGGTTCATCGTGCAGAATTCCTGGTCAACCGACTGGGGATTCTCGGGCTTCGCCATCCTGACGTTCGAGGACTGGCTGGCCAACGGCACCGACGCCTGGACCGTGGCCCTCGGTGTGCCGATTGAACACGGCGCGTTATCGCACAACGCGCGGCCTTCACGTTCCCGGGCCGATGTTCAATCAGCGTTTCGCAACGCGCTGTCGAGCTCCAGCGCCAAGCGTGAAGGTTTCTCGCTGTTCACCGCCGGTGCCCGCGATACCGGTCGCAAAGGACCTCCCCTGTTGACCATGGATCAGGCGTATGGCCTGACCATCGTGATGGAAAACAACGGCAGTATCGGCCCCCGCCTCACCGACGTCGAAAACGTCCGCGCGGGCGTCAAGCGAATCGTCTACGAGTCACCGCGCGCCTGGTACGACAAGCTCTCGGCAGCCAACAAACCCGCCGTGCTGCGCATCGCCGTCATCGCCCATGGCGGGCTCAACTCCGAGCAGGACTCCATCAATCGAATCTGTGCGATGGCGCCGTACTTTCTTGAAAACGGCATCTATCCATTGTTTGTCACCTGGCGAACCGGGGCGCTGGAGACATTTGCCGACATCGTCAAGGACGCCCTCCCGGGGCTGTTTCCCGAGGCTGGCGGCATCAGCGATGTGTTGAAGACCCTCAAGGACAAGGCCCTGGAAGGTTTTGATCGCACGGTGGAACTGGCCACCAAAAAACTCGGCGGCGATCAGTGGAGTCAGATGAAGCAGAACGCCGAAGCGGCCTCAGTCGCAGGCTTTACCCCGCGCGGGCTGGTGGAAATGGCGGAGAACCTGAAAAAACTGGTCGCCGACATGGGCAAGAAGAACGTCGAACTTCATCTGATCGGTCATTCTGCGGGGTCCTTGATCAATGGCCACTTGGCTCAACTGCTGTCGGCCAGAGGCTTGGCCATCGAAACGTCGACGCTGATGGCCCCGGCCTGTACCCTCGATTTCGCCAACCAGACCTACCGCAAAGTCATCGAAGGTGGAGGCCTCAAACGCAAGGACTTCCACATTTACATGATGTCCGACAACCGCGAACAGGATGACAACGTCATCGGCGTGTACCACAAGTCACTGCTGTACCTTGTTTCCCGTGCCTATGAAGAACTGCAACGCATGCCGCTGCTGGGCATGGCCAAGAGCCTGGACAAGAACTTCCAGGACTTCAGCAACCCCGATGTGGCGCAGTGGAACATTGCCGCCAAGAACATGACCGAGCAGTGGAACCAGTTTTACTGGGGAAAAACCATTCCGGCCGGTTTCGCCGCCACAGGCCGTGGGCTTCCCGAGGCGTTCGCGAAAACCCTGCATATCTTCAACGATTCGCAAATGAACTACGGCGCGGGCACCAAAGCGGACACCTCCCACGGCGGGTTCGACCATGATGTGAACGTCATTACCGCCGCCTTGCTGACCATTCTCAGACGAGAGCCGGACGCGAAGCTGGACCAACCGGTGGTTAACCTGAACTACTGAGGCGTCTGTGCAATGAATCGCAACGCACCGACTGTACATCCATACAGATAAAGATTGCCCCATCGCTCATCAGCCGCCATTCTGTCCGCCTCTCGACAGTTGATGAGCGATGGTGGTTATGCGGCTGTACCTCTGTGAAAAACCTTCCCAGGCCAAAGACATTGCGGCCGTCCTCGGCGCCAGGCGTCGTGGCGACGGCTGCTGGCTGGGAACGGACGTCACGGTGACCTGGTGCATCGGCCATCTGTTGGAAACCGCGCCGCCGGACGCCTATGACGCGCGTTACAAGCGCTGGGTGCTGGCGGATCTGCCGATCATTCCAGAGAAGTGGAAGATGACCGTCAAACCACGCACGGCCAGCCAGTACAAAGCGGTCAAGCGGCTGCTCGGCGAGGCCGATGAATTGGTGATCGCCACCGACGCCGACCGTGAAGGCGAGATGATCGCCCGGGAACTGGTCGAGCATTGCCGTTATCGCGGGCCGATCCAGCGGCTATGGCTGTCGGCGCTGGACGATGCGTCAATCCGCAAGGCGTTGGCAGCCCTGAAGCCGGGGGCCGAGACCTTTAGCCTGTACCATTCGGCACTCGGGCGCTCGCGGGCCGACTGGTTGATCGGGATGAACATGAGTCGGCTATTCACGCTGCTAGGGCGTCAGTCGGGTTATCAGGGCGTATTGCCGGTCGGTCGGGTGCAAACGCCGACCCTGCGCCTGGTGGTGGATCGCGACCGCAGCATCGCCGATTTCGTGCCGGTCGCCTATTGGGCCATCGATGTGCAACTGCTGCACGACGGCACCTCGTTCACCGCCCAGTGGCGTGCAGCCTCCGAGGTTTGCGACGATCAGGATCGCTGCCTGAATCAGGCGTTGGCGCAAAATGCAGCGGCAGCCATTGGCAGTGCGGCGAGTGCCCGGGTGATCAAACTGCGTACCGAGCGAATGCGCGAAGTGGCCCCCCTGCCCTTCGATCTGGGCACCTTGCAGGAAGTCTGCTCGAAGAAGCTCGGGCTCGGCGCCCAGGAAACCCTCGATATCGCCCAGGCCCTGTACGAAACCCACAAGGTCATCACCTATCCCCGCAGCGACTGCGGTTACCTGCCCGTGAGTCAGCACAGCGAAGCACCGGGCATTCTGGCCGCGCTGAGGCAGGCTGATCCGGCACTGAATGCCTTGAACGATTTCCTGGAGCCTCAGCGCCGCTCACGGGCCTGGAACGACGCCAAGGTCAGCGCTCACCACGGCATCATCCCCACCGCTGCGGCGAAAAACCTCGAGCGGCTGGTGGGCAAGCAGCGGGCCGTCTATACCCTGATCCGCGCGCGTTATCTGGCGCAGTTTCTGCCCAACCATGAATACGACCGGAGCCAGGCCGACTTCGACTGCGCCGGTGAAGCCTTGCGTGCCGTCGGCAAGCAGATCTTCGAGCCCGGCTGGAAACGCGCTCTGCCCGAGGCCCTCGCCCCGGCCAAGGGCCGCGAAGCACCGGCGCCGCAAACGCTGCCGGCATTGGCCGAAGGACGTGACTGCGCGGTGGCCGACGTGAAGCTCAAGGACCTCTGGACGCAACCGCCCAAACCGTTCACCGAAGGCGATCTGATCAAGGCGATGAAGAACGTCGCCAAACTGGTGGAAGATCCCCTGCTCAAGCAGAAACTCAAGGACACCACCGGCATCGGCACTGAAGCGACCCGCGCCTCGATCATCCAGGGCCTGCTCGACCGTGGTTATCTGATCAAGAACGGCAAGGCGCTCGCCGCCACCCCGGCCGCTTTCAGCCTGATCGATGCCGTGCCGCGTGCCATCGCCGACCCCGGGACCACGGCGATTTGGGAGCAGGCGCTGGACATGGTGCAGAGTGGCGAGATGAGCCTGGAAGAATTCGTCACGAAACAGGCCGCGTGGATGAGCAAACAGGTCGCCCGTTGCGCCGGCCTGAGCCTGACCATCAGTGGACCGGCAAGCCCCGCCGGGCGCGGTGCCACACCGTGGAAAAACAAACGCAAGCCCGCCAAACGCAAGCCCTCGACCGGCACCAAACGCGCGGCAAAACCAGCGAGCAAGGCTTGAGGGCACTTCGGGCGAGCCAAAAGGGTCTAGTGTTCTTCAAGCCCAGCGACAGCCCCATTTTCTGAGAAGGCATCGACCATGATTATCGTGCATCACCTGAACAACTCCCGTTCCCAGCGGATTCTCTGGTTGCTGGAAGAACTGGCCATCCCTTACGAGCTGAAATGCTATCAGCGCGACCCGAAGACCAACCTGGCACCGCCGGAATTGAAAGCGATCAATGCCCTGGGTAAATCACCGGTCATCGAAGACGGCGCGCAGAAGCTGATCGAGTCCTCCGCGATCATCGACTACCTGATTCGACGTCATGGCGACGGTCGCCTGCAACCCGATCCGTCCACCCCCGCCTATGACGAATACGTGCAGTGGCTGCATTTCGCCGAAGGGTCAGCGATGTTGCCGCTGATGTTGAACCTGTATGTGGGACGCCTCGGTGAAGCCGGTGCGCCGTTGCATCCGCGGATCAATTCGGAGGTGGCCAACTACCTGGGCTACCTCGACACGGCTTTGAGCCAGTCCGATTACCTGTTGGGCGATGAGTTCAGCGCCGCCGACATCCAGATGAGTTTTATCGGCGAGATCGCCAGAGCCCAAGGCAAGCTCGGTGACTATCCTCATATAGCGGCCTGGATTGAACGCTTTCAGGCTCGTCCGGCCTATCAAGCCGCACTGAAAAAAGGTGGGAAATACGATTTCGCCCCCCACTGAGTGATCATGCCGGGGCCAGGGATGGCCTGCACCTCAGGAGCTATCAACATGCCCTTGATCGAACTGCACACCGCCCAGCGCGACGAACTGGAAACGATTGAAAACCTGATGCAGTTCTACATGTATGAATTCAGCGAGTGGCTGCCGCTTAAGCTCGGTGAGCACGGTTTCTTCAACGCCCAGCCCAAACCGGGTTACTGGCGCAACCCCGCAACCCGGCCGTTTCTGATCAAGGTCGACGGAGAATTGGCCGGCTTCGTGACTGTGGATGACGAAACCCATCTGCACGGCGCCGAGTACAACATCGGCTACTTCTTTGTCAGTCGACGCTTTCGCGGCCAAGGCGTCGCGAAGTTTGTCGTTTCCACCCTCTTGAGCCGGTTCCCCGGTCAATGGCAAATTTTCCACCTCGACGTGAATCAGCCTGCGCAGCGGTTCTGGGCCCGGGTCCTGGCTGATCTCACCCATGGCGAGTTCACCCTGCATCAGCTGCCGGTAGACGGTTATCCCTGCACCGTTTACCGATTCCAAACATCGCTGCCATCGTCCTGACTGGCGCTTTCCCATTCCGATTTTTAATTCCAAACGACTTTGTCCGACAATATGTAGTGACCAAAAATAATCACTACAAAACCGTTGACGCCTCCGATTTGCCCTTGCATGATGCAGACGTCTCCCCGATCGGGAGAACAGGCAACACGTTTGAGCAAGCTCGTCTGACCGCCGAGCTGTTTTTCCCGGATACACGCTGCCCACAAGGCAGATTGAAGAAGCTGACCTGGCCTGAACGTCCAGTACAAGGACGAGAAGCGCTGGCGATCAATCCTCATGAAGCTTGTGACCGACCCTGAAAATGTCGGCAGTGGCCAGAAGGTTTTCGCCGCTTCTCCTCGTTGTGACGCTATTGCGTAGCAGTTATTCAACACGACTACATGCAACAGACGCGGGACCCCGTCATTTTGGCGGCCGACCGCTGACGTCCTGGTTTCGGTGCCAGGGATCAACTAACCGATGGGCTACCTGTATTAGCGAATCAACTTTGAAAGATCACAAAATGGTCAAGGGGCTTACTATGAATCTGAACAATCAACCCACTATCGATGAACTGGCTCATCTGTTCGCTGCGCAAAAAGACAGCCATGACAGCCATATTCTGTGGATCAGCAAGTCGGGTCAGGTGCAAATCGACTGCCTGTCGCCTCACGCCCATGAAGCGGAGTTCGACAAGAACAACCAGAACCTGCTCGCCCGACTGAAGATGTACCGTCGCGGCCAAGGCTATGTCGGCAAGAAAGCCGCGGCTGACAAGGACTTCATCGGTAATGTTCTGCAAACGCTGAAACAGGCATGGGCCTCGATGCAGAACCAGAACGACGTTCGGGTGATTGACCGGTTCTCCTGATACCTCCACACCCCATCCATAAAAAGGCCCCGCTCGTCACATCGAGCGGGGCCTTTTTGTTTGTCTCGTGCGCACCAAACAACGCTATCGTTAACCGTGTGCACTGGATCATTGGAGGATTGTGATGAACATACAACTGACAGGCTTGCTGTTGCTCGTAATGGCCAGTGCTGCCCATGCAAACAGCATCATCGGCGTTCCGTTGTTCGATGCGGACTGCCCCGGCAAAATCATCGTCCACGCGGATCAGGACGGGCCGGTATTGATCAACGGCAAGGAAGCCGAGACCAAAGCCATTGACGATCGCCGATTCGAAGCCAAGGGTTCGGGCGTCGTCATCTCGATCCTCCTCTCCGATGACGACTCGGTCACGGTGTCTTCCACGGGCAAAGCGCCTAATGGTGTGTGCCAATTAATAGAAGATTGACGTCGTCGACTCACCTGCAGCCGCACCCAACACCAGCTCCATAAAAGCCACCGACGCAGCGCTGTGATAGTTGTTTTTGCGTCGAAGCAGCGCGGCCCCTCGTTTGGGCGACTCCCCCAACAACGGGATTTTACGCAACGCGCGGTCCTCGGTGGCAATGGGCTCAGGAAGGATGGTGGCGATGGCCGTGTGCCGAATGACTTCCAGCAAGGTGCTCACCGAGTTGACCTCGATTACCACCTTCGGCGTGATCTGCTCCTGGGCAAAATACTCATCGATGCGGGTGCGGGTAACGAAGTCGGGGGCCAGCAGCGCAAATTCCAGCTGCGCAACCTCTTGCGCGGACAACCCGACCTGGCTTTCGTATAACGGGTGATCGCGTCCCACCATGACACCCAAGGTCTCGGTAAACGCCGGGATCGACTCGATGTCGGCATTTCTGACCTGGGTAAAGGCGATGGCGATGTCCAGTGAGTCATCCACCAGACCGGCCTCGATGTCATCCATCGACAGCTCAAAAATCTGTAGATGGATGTTCGGATACCGCGCCACGTAATCGCGCACCAGCGGCCCCACCAGGTACGCCATGAACGTTGGCGTCATAGCCAGCCGCAAGGTGCCGCGGGACAAGTCCTTTACGTCATGCAGCGCACGTTTGCCTGCCTCCAGTTCCACCAGCACCCGACGAGCACATTCGATGTAGGCCTCGCCCGCATCGGTGGGTTTGACCGTGCGCGAGGTTCGGTCGAACAGGCTGACACCCAGGGTTTCTTCCAGTTGCCGGATCTGTTGGGACAGGGTCGGCTGCGAGACGTGAAGCGCCTCGGCGGCGCGGGTGAAACCGCCGTGGTCGGCGACCGCCAGCAAATAGCGCAAATGTCGGAGCAGCATGGGGAATCACCATCTATAGGCTGTGCTTATGCGCTGCATTGTATATCGGTCTTGGACGCTATGGATCGATCAGCAGAAGATTGCTCCACACCCAAGCAACATCACTCCCGACAGGAGAAACACCATGCAACAGTCCCACGCTTACAACGACCCAAGCCTGGCCCTGACCACATCGATCATCGATGCAAAAGCGCGTAAAAACCTGTCCTGGCAGGACCTGACCGACGGCACCGGCCTCGGTCTGGCCTACGTCACTGCCGCCCTGCTCGGTCAGCACCCGCTGCCGGAAAGCGCCGCCAAAGTGATTGGCGAGAAACTGGACCTGGACGCCGACACCGTGGCCCGCCTGCAGATCATCCCGTTGCGCGGCAGCCTCTCAGGTGTCCCGACCGACCCGACCATCTACCGCTTCTACGAAATGATCCAGATTTACGGCACCACCTTGAAAGCCCTGGTTCATGAACAATTCGGCGACGGCATCATCAGTGCGATCAACTTCAAGCTCGACATGAAGAAAGTCGAAGACCCGGAAGGCGGCTCCCGCGCGGTGATCACCCTCGACGGCAAGTTCCTGCCACTGCGTCCTTTCTAAGTGGATGCCGGCCCTGCGAGGACTTCGGTAGAGCGCGACCCCGGCTCGGACGCAGCCTCGCGGGCTCGGCAGCTGCTACAAAATAATCATTCGTCTCACGCATGAGGACATCACCATGAAAGCGCTCATCGAAGGTTTTTTGAAGTTCCAGAAAGACGCCTTTCCGCAACGGACCGACCTGTTCAAGCACCTGGCCACTACCCAGCATCCGGGCACGCTGTTCATCACCTGCTCCGACAGCCGTGTCGTGCCGGAGCTGCTGACCCAACAAGAACCCGGTGAACTGTTTGTGATCCGCAATGCCGGCAACATCGTGCCCTCCTACAGCCCCCACCCCGGCGGTGTGTCGGCCACGGTCGAATATGCGGTCGCAGTGCTCGGCGTCACCGATATTGTGATCTGCGGGCACTCGGACTGCGGCGCCATGACCGCCGTCGCCAAGTGCACATGCATGGACCACCTGCCCGCCGTCAGCGGCTGGTTGCAGCACGCCGAGTCAGCGAAAGTCATTAACGAATCCCGCCCTCACGCTAATGAAGCGGCGAAGGTGAGTTCAATGGTTCGGGAGAATGTCATCGCGCAACTGGCCAATATTCAGACGCATCCGAGCGTGCGCCTGGCTCAGGAGAAAGGCCTGCTGAATTTGCATGGTTGGGTTTACGACATCGAGACTGGTTCGGTCGACGCCCTGGATGCCAACAACCACCGTTTTGTGGCGCTCGCCGAGTATCCGGACACCTGCGCCCTTCAAGCCCGATCCATAGAAGCAGCAGCCTGAAGTGTGTATCCACTGGCAGAGACGATCGACGCAGCGCTCCCGGCTCACGGGCGCGCTGCACTGACACGATCGACCGGGTTATTTATCGTCCATCTTTGCTGAAGATTGTGGCCGAATTTCAGCGCTCTCTTCGGCGTTGGGGGGTTCTGGAATACTGCCGGGCGTGAACACGTGAGTCAGCAAGTCTTTGGCATCGATGTCGACGACCCCCTGAACCGAACGGGCCAGAGCTACAGCCTGCTCACACTGTTTATGGGTGTTGACGCGACCGCTCAATGCCACCGTGCCCCCGTGGGTTTTGACATGGATTTGCAGCCCAAGGCTTGGTTCAGCCATTGCCAGGGCTGACTTCACCCTCGCGGTAATCCACGTGTCGTGAACGCCCCTTTCCAGATCATGAGAGTATTGTTGAAAGGAATGAAGTTTCATGGTGTAACCCTCTCTCCGTCATCAGATGCACGGCCCGTCCATTGGCTGTGCAGCCTTCTGACTCTCAGGCGAGCGTTATGGACATCTGATTCGTTTTGGAGTGCTCGCCGCGCCCCTACAGACGCACATTAAGTATAGTGCGGCCGTTGGCTGGGGTCGTGGTGCTGGATCAGCGTTTGACCGACAGATCCGTCTGGGTCATGCGACTGCGGATCGTGAACACCCCATCTCCCGAGAGAATCGCGCTGCGAGCAAACAGACGACCGCTCTCCCAGTTCGAAAGACCCAGTTCCGGCTTGTTCAGCGCGTACTGTCCATCGACCCAGCGGGTCATCCCATTGCCGACAAAAGGTGCGTTGACCGCGTTGTAGAAGCGTTCCTGAGCCTCGGCATCTTCACTGATCAATGACACGGTGAACTGCGGGCTATGGCGATTGAACAACGCGATGGCGCTGTCCAGGTCATGGACAATCTTCAGGCTGACTTCCGGGGTTTCTTCCCATTCCCACTCGCGGCCCAACTGATCCTCGGGCAGCGGTTCGGCCAACGCTTCGGTTTGATAGCCTTCGGCGCGGTACACCTCAACGCTGGCAGTCTGCCAATCGGTCGGCAAGTACGGCTCGCTGCCTTCGACGATGTGCAATTTGCAGCCCTGCCCCCGTGCGGTGCCGGCTTGTTGCAACGCGTCGAGGAACAGCGGTAGCAGTTCTGCGACACGGTCACGGTGAATCAGGCAGACGTTCATCGTGTTGCAGACTTTGCGATCCAGCGAGTTGCGCACTACAGCGGCAAAGCGTTTGGCATCGGCGTCCTTGTCGGCGATCAGCCAGGCACCACCGGTGCCGTGCAGGCTGACGGCGGTGCCGGCCTGTTGGGCGATGCTGCCCAATTGACTGACGGCGCGCCCCGAACCACGGGCCACCGCCAACGACAGGCGCCGGTCGGCGAACATCGCCCAGCCGGCGGCGTGATTGACGCTGTCCACCAGCGACACCGCGCCGGTCGGCAACCCGGCGTCGCTCAGTGCCGGATTCAGTGCGTGGGTGACGATGGCTTGGGCCGTGCCCAACGCATCGCTGCCGATGCGCAACACCGCCGTGTTACCCGTGCGCAACACACCGGCGGCGTCGGCGAAGACGTTCGGCCGGCCTTCGAAGACGAACGCGACGATGCCCAGCGGCGAGACCACTTGCTCGACTTTCCAGCCGTCATGCTCGACGCAACTGACCACTTTGCCGCGCGTGGCCGACGCATCGCGCCAGGCCCTGAGGCCGGCGATCATGTCGCGGCGCATGCGTTCATCCGCCAGAAGCCGGGTGGTGGAGCGTCCGCGGGCCTTGGCTCGCTCGATGTCGGCCAGGTTGGCGGCTTCGATCAAAGCCCAGCAGGCAGGGTCTTCCAGGCGTTGGGCGAAGCGATCAAAGAACTCGCTGATGGCTTGATCGGAGACCGCGGACATTGCGCTGAAGGCCGCTTCGGCACGCTCGATTGCAATGGCCGCCGCTTGCTGGTCAGCCACCGGAATCAGCAACAACTCGCCGCTGACCTGCTCCACCAGCAAATGGTCCCCGGGCTGAAAGCGCGCGGCTAATTCAGGGCTGACCACAGAGACACGATTCCCGGCGAAAGGGATCGGCGTGCCAGCGACTAGACGTTCGAGCGCAAGAGACATGAAGCGGTTTCACCATGCAGTGGGCGGCCGGAAAATGTATAGGAAAATCCCTGGAGCGTCATTAACCGCACGCCTGTGCACCATTGGCACGTTGATCGAGGGCGGGTCAGTCGCGGCATTACGGGCCAAGGACTGGGCCAACTTTGCACGCCGCTACAACGACCCCAACTACGCGATCAATAACTACGACGTGCGGCTCAGCGCGGCGTATCAGAAGTTCTCCTATGGAGGGATGCCGGACCTGAGAATCCGTATGACGCAAACCTGCTTGACATACCTGTGCTGGCATCCCGGCCCCGTCGACGGCATCGTCGGCAAACAGACCGGGGATGCAATGAACCTCTTCCAGGCAAAAGAGCACCTGAATATCACCACGGTGCTGGACGATGAAACGCTGGCGTGTTTGCGCAGCCGGGTCGAAGCGTTGCGGCTCTGACTAGAACACCGACCAGCCAATCCGCTGACTCAGCAACTCCAGTGCGGCCATGCCCGCGAGGGAGTTGCCGGCAGTGTTCAACTCCGGCGACCAGACGCACACCGTGAATTGCCCCGGCACCACCGCGACAATCCCCCCGCCCACGCCGCTCTTGCCGGGCAAACCGACGCGATAGGCAAAGTTGCCGGCTTCATCGTAGAGGCCGCTGGTGGCCATGATCGAGTTGACTTGCTGGGTCTGGCGGGCGGTGAGGATCTGTTCGCCGCTGTGCTTGCAGAAACCGTCGTTCGCCAGAAAACAGAACGCCCGGGCCAGATCCACACAGCTCATGCGCAGCGCGCAATGGCTGAAGTAACTGCGCAGCACCGCTTCGACGTCGTTATGGAAATTGCCGAAAGACTGCATCAGATAAGCCATCGCCGCGTTGCGCGCGCGGTGCTGGTACTCGGACTCGGCGACCTTGCCGTCCACCATGACTTGCGGGTTGCCGGACAGCCGACGGACAAAATCGCGCATCGACAGTGCCGGCGCGGCAAAGCGTGACTGGTTGATGTCGCAGATCACCAGCGCACCGGCATTGATGAAGGGATTGCGCGGGCGTCCGCGCTCGAACTCCAGTTGCACCAGCGAATTGAACGGTTGGCCGGAAGGCTCGTGACCCAGGCGCTTCCAAATGTCTTCGCCGGAGTGTTCGATGGCCTGCACCAGGCTGAACACCTTGGAAATACTCTGCACCGAGAACAGCGTATGGGCATCGCCGGCGCAATACAGTTCGCCGTCATTGCCATACACCGCGATGCCCAGCTGATCGGCCGGCACCGTACCGAGGGCGGGAATGTAGTCAGCCACCTTGCCCTGACCGATCAGGGGACGTACTGCGTCAAGGATCTCGTTCAACAGCGCTTGCATGCCGGGCTCCGAAGTCACGCCCCATGGGATTGCGGGGACACAAACGCTAGACGCCAGCGGTCGGTAGCGGATCACAGTTTTGTAAAAACTGCGGTACTGGATGAACCCAATCTCAACTACACCACTGATCCCCTGTGGGAGCGGCGGTGCGGCGATCCGACTTGCTCGCGAATGCGGTGTGTCATTTAACAACGATGTTGACTGACACACCGCATTCGCGAGCAAGTCGGATCGCCGCACCGCCGCTCCCACAATTGGTTTTGTGTTGGCTGTGTATCTGAATGTGTACAGCCCCGTCCCATACACACCCCGCCCCTAAAACCCCACGGCAAAGACACATCGCAGATACACCTGCTTGATGAACTGTGCCTGTCGATTGGCCATGCCAATCAAAGCGCTCAACTCGCTCAATGCTACGGAGTATCACGATGTTCAAGCTCTCGACTTCTTCTTTGACCCTCGGCCTGATCTTCGCTGGCGGCCTGGCCCTGTCCAACGTGGCTTCGGCCTCCGAGTCCGAAGCGTTCAGCATGAAACAACTGGCCCACGGCTACAGCCAGGTCCAGGCCGACACCGCGGAAAAACCGGCGGAAGGTAAATGTGGCGAAGGCAAGTGCGGCGCCAGCGAGTAACCCAATGTGTGGGGCACCGCGGTGCCCCTCCTCCCTGACTGAACGGAGATCAAGCCCATGACCACCTCACTCTCATCGGCCGTGAAAGGCCTGCACCTGAACCTCGACCGTGCCGGTAGCTGGATCGCGCCGCTGACCCTGCGGGTGTTCCTCGCCTGGGAGTTCTTCGAATCAGGCCTGGAAAAATTCAATGGCGAGAACTGGTTCGCCGATATTCAGGACAGCTTCCCGTTCCCCTTCAACCACGTGCCGGCCACGCTGAACTGGGACCTGTCGATGTGGGCCGAACTGATCTGCGCCCTGGCCATACTGGTCGGCCTGGGAACGCGGATCTCGGCATGCATTTTGATCGTGGTCACGGTCGTCGCGACCGCCGCCGTTCACTGGCCGGCCGATTGGTCTACATTGAGTGAGCTTGCCCAGGGTTACGCCATCAGCAACAAGGGTCACGGCAACTTCAAACTGCCGCTGATCTACCTCGCGGCCTTTATGCCGCTGTTGCTCTCGGGTGCCGGCAAGCTCAGCCTCGATGCGCTGCTGGCTCGAGTCTTCTGGCGTCGCGATAACCGCTAAAACGCCAGGGACTCGATAACGTCCCTCGGTTCAATAGTGGAGCAATGGTCATGAGTCTCACCCTCTACGGTTTTGACGGCAGTTCCTATGTGCGCACAGTGAAGATGCTGCTGGTGGAAAAAGACTCGGACTTCGACCAGGTGCAGGTCAACGTGATCAAAGGCGAGCCGCACCTGCCAGAGCACTTGGTGCGTCACCCTTTCGGCAAGGTGCCCGCCATCGACCATGACGGGTTCCGGGTGATCGAAACCGATGCGATCGTGGCCTATCTGGACGAAGTCCTGCCAGGCCCGTCAATCACCCCTGACAATGCCCACGACCGTGCGCGCACCTACATGGCCCAGGGCATTTACAATTCCTATGGCTACGGCAACCTTGTGCAAGTGTTCGGCTACCATCTTTTTCCTGACTTCATTGGTGGACAGAATGAAGATTCGCGCCGCAAAGGGATCGAGAACTCGAAACGGGTGCTGCGCGAACTGATGAAAATAAAAGGCACCGATCCGTTTATCGCCGGTCAAGAACCCAGCATCGGCGACTTTTACCTGGCGCCGGGCTGTGCCTACATCGCCATGACCCCGGATGCGCCACAGGTGTTTGCCGTGGACGGCTTCGGCGAATGGTGGAAACGTATGCAGGCACTGCCAAGCTTCAAGGCCACACTGCCCCAATAAGCTTCATCCAACTCACTTGTGTAGACAGGAGCCACCATGAGCGTGACCACCCAATGGATCGAGATCGACAGCGCCGACGGTAAATTCGGCGCTTACCTGGCGATTCCGCACACCCGCAAAGGCCCGGGGATCGTGCTGATCCAGGAAATCTTCGGCGTGAATGAACACATCCGCTCGGTCGCCGAACAATACGCTGCCGACGGTTACCTGGTGATTGCACCGGACCTGTTCTGGCGCAGCGGCGAGCGCATAGAACTGGGCTACGACGAGGCCGGCTGGAAACGCGCCGTCGAGTTGATGAACGCCACCGATGTTGGCAAGGCACAGACCGACATCGAATTGGCCATCGACGCCTTGAAAGCCCAGCCGGGTCTGGACGGCGGGATCGCCTCGATTGGTTACTGCTTCGGTGGCTTGCTCTCGTACCACACCGCCGCCAATGGGCTGGTGGACGTGGCAATCGCCTATTACGGCGGCGGGATCCAGAACCATCTGGACCGCGCCGATGAAATAGAAGTGCCGCTACTGATGCACTTCGGCGAACAGGACAGCCACATCCCACTGGAAGCCGTGGAGAAAATCGCCGAACGTTTCGATACCAACGATAACGTCGAAATTGTCGTGTACCCGGAGGCCGAACATGGCTTCAACTGCTCGCATCGCGACAGCTACAACCAGCGCGCAGCGGCTGAGGCCCACGGCAATACGTTGATCTTTTTGGGTATGGAACTGTAAGGCCAGACTTTTTTAGCGCCTGTAATGGCCTCATCGCGGCGATCCGACTTGCCCGCGATGGGGTCGACACGGTCTCAGCCGTTTAACGACCGGTTTCTTCCACCACCTCGTTCACCATCAACTTCGGATGAGCACTGCGCTCATGCACATGGGCTGTCGGTGTACGGTCGATCAGCAGGCTCAACAGTTCCGGACGGCTGTAGTGACCGCGCGAATCCATCATGCGTTTGCGCTTGTCGATCAGGCCCATGTCGAGGTCGACGATGACTTCGCCTTCAGTCAACGAACCCAACACCGAACCATCCGGGCTGATGATGGCGGTGAAGCAACCACCGGAAATCGGGCCGATGGGGCAACCGGTGTCGGCCATGATTTTCGCCTGTTGTTCAGGGTTCAGCCAGGCCGTGGAGTTGACCACGAAGCACGCCGCTTCCAGCGCATGCTGGCGGATGCTGACTTCCATTCTTGAAGCAAACAACGGCCCCGCAAACGACCCCAGGTACATCGCTGCATGGATCTGTTCGCCATCGGCCATCAAGGCATAACGGGCCAGCGGGTTGTAATGTTCCCAGCACGCCAGTTGGCCGATGCGCCCTACCGCGCTGTCGGTGGCGCGCAGGCCGGAGCCGTCGCCCATGCCCCAGATCATGCGTTCGTGATAGGTCGGGGAGATCTTGCGGCGATGCTGAATCAGGGTGCCGTCGGCATCGAACAACAACTGCGTGTTGTACAGCGTGCCGCCGTCACGCTCATTGACGCCGATGGAAACCACCATGCCGGCCTGTCTGGTGGCGGCGCCGATGGCCTCGGTGGCCGCCGAAGGGACCGTGACGGCCTGATCCAGCAGTTTGAGGTGTTCAGCCGCCATTTCGAAAGGCGACTGAACGAACGAGAAGTACGGGTAGTAAGGCACGATGGTTTCCGGGAACACGGCGAACTGCACGCCCTGCTCAACGAGTTCGAGAATCTTCTGCACCACTTTGTCGACGGTGCCTTCACGGCTGTAAAGAACGGGGCTGATTTGTACAGCGGCGGCTTTTACGAGGGTCATGGCGGTGATCTCATTGAGGGAGTGGACTTCAACGAGATCAAAATTACGCCAATAATATTTCTGCGATCGCCGGGCATCTATGAAGTGGGGATCAGCGGCTTCATTCCGCTGGCGAGCCGGTTGACCGCGTCACGCCCCGCTAATTGCGAGGCACCGACCCAATCGCAGTCGGAACGAGGCGTACGTCCGCACGACCTGATGGCGCTGCGCTGCCTTCAGGACCCCTCACCGCCGCCCTACCCTGAACCCTCCAAATTAATTCGCGACCGCTTCAAGCAAGCCCAATCGTTCTTCTGGACCGGGCCACTGACAATCACGTTTTTGATACTCGCCGGGTTCATCGTCTGGTGGCGGATCGAGGGCCCGAAAGATGACCATGACGCACGGCTGGCCTGGGTGCGCGGCGTGCCGATGACGCTGTTCATGGTGGCGGCGGCCTGCGCATTCATCGCCACGCGGTTCTGGCATGCGGAGTCTCTCTGGTTCACATTCGTGCTGATATTGCTGGGTATCATCTCGTCGAACCTGACCGGGCGCTCCGCGAGGCAACTGGCGATGGCCAAGGACTCGACCGCCAGCATAAGCCCGGGCTTATATGACTCCCGGGCGTGGTACATCGTGGTCCCTCTCGTCATGTGCATCCTCGTGCTGATGTTGGCGTACCAGATGCGCAGCACATTGACGTACAACGGACTGGGTGAGCCGATGTTCCTGTTTGAAGGCATCAGTGCCTGGCCCACCGTGGCACTGCGGCTGCTGGCCGTGCTGATATCCCTCTCTGCATTGACATGGGGCTGGCGCAATCTGCGCATCAACCGGACCGAGATCGAAGCCGCGTACCATTTACGCCTGCACATGCGCAAATACGAGATGACGTTGTGGGGACAGGTTCGACGCTTGAGTCGCCGGGGCCAAGGCTGGACATTGCGTCTGCGGCTCCTTCGGCGCTCGAATGCTGCGGGCCATGCTCGCCACGTGGGTTTACGTTGTGGTCACCAGCGTGTTGTTTGTCATCTGGCCCATGGAGGGCATGCCCGTTCGCGGCTCATCGATGTGGTGGATGATGAGTTGGCTGATCCCTTCCCTGATTTTCAGGTGCTGCTGTTCTGGGTCATGGATGCCAACCTGCTGCTGACGCGATTCGTCCGCCATCTCAGCGAACATCATGCGATCTGGCCAGGGACCTTGCAGATGAAACACAAGAAGACCTTTGGCATGCTCAGGCACCCGTGCATCGACGAGTGGATGGATTTGCAACTGATCGCCAAGCGCACCTCGGCCGTAAACCGTCTGATCTATGCGCCGACGGTGGTCATGTTGATCCCGTTCGCATCGCGCAGCAGCCTGTTCGATAACTGGCCGACACCGCCCAACCTGGTCATTTCCTACCTGCTGACGGCGCTGGTACTGCTGGTCTCAGCGCTATCGCTGCGCCGTGCCGCGGAAAAATCCCGCACGCTTGCACTGCAACGACTTGACGCCTACCTGCTGCAAACACCTGAAACGACGCCCTGCTACGGCAAGTTCAAGATGATCCGCGAACGAGTCGCGACGCTCAGTACCTCGCTGACCGGTATCGGCGGCTCGGCCATAGTCGATGCGTTGAACTATGCGAAGTTCTAGCAGCAACGGGTATTACATTTCCCACGGCCGAAGCGGGCCTCCTGACGCTCACGGAAAAACGCCGAATAGCTCATGACCGGCTCGCCGGGATGATTGAGCGCCATTTGGGCCACGTAGTTGTCGTAATCGGGTACGCCGACCATTAAACGCGCGCTCTGGCTGAGGAACTTCGCGACATGCTGCAGTTTGCGGTACATGGCAAATCTCTCTATGAGTGTGGGGCTGGCCCATGAGAGCGCACTGATGTATCTGCACTGTGTCAGCACCGGGGCGCTTTGTATTTTCACGTATCAAAAGCGGCGACGCTCAACACCCGGCTCGTTCTCACGCTAGGCTGAAGTGTAACGACATCGTGAAAGGAGGCGTTCGAGATGCAACTCATCACGTTGAAAATCGACAAGCCGGAAGCAACGAACTTCATTTTCGGTCAGACCCACTTCATCAAGTCCGTCGAGGACATCCACGAAGCGTTGGTCAATGCCGTGCCGGGTATCCGCTTTGGCGTGGCCTTTTGCGAAGCTTCCGGTAACTGCCTGGTGCGCTGGTCCGGCACCGATACCGCCATGACCGAACTGGCTCGGAGCAATGCCCAAGCCATCGGCGCAGGCCATAGCTTCATCATTTTCCTCGACGATGGCTTCTATCCCGTAAACGTGCTGAACGCCGTCAAAATGGTTCCAGAGGTGTGCCGCATTTTTTGCGCGACGGCTAATCCGACTGAAGTGATTCTCGCCGAGACGGACCAAGGGCGAGCCATTCTGGGCGTGGTGGATGGCTTCTGTGCCCGTGGCATTGAAGGCGAGGAAGACATCCTGTGGCGCAAGAACCTGTTGCGGCAGATCGGCTACAAGCTTTGAGCACCTTCCGTTATAACCGGGCGCTGAACATCACACTGTTCAGCGCCTCACACCTTACGCCTGAGAGGCTTTTTGGCGAGCCTGCAGCACGGAACCTGCTCCCAGCGCTGAATGAGCAGAGATAACCTCTGCCTGAGGTAAACATCAGCACGGCCAGGACGATCAACTGATCCGTCAGGGTCAGCGGTGTGTTCGTGGCCTGCGCGATGAAGATGGCGGCGATGGTGTAGTAAATCGCCTGACCATCCGGATTGAAGGTCAGGCCCGATGGAATGATCAGGCCGGCGACGGGTTTGGAAACACCGGCCTTTTCCATCTTGGAAATCATCTGCGGCAGCACCGATTCCGAAGAGCTGGTGCCGAGGACAGTGAACAGTTCTTCCTTGATGAACTTCAGAAACTTCCACAGGCTGAATCCGCTGTAGCGGCAGATCGGGCCCAGTACAAAAACCACGAACACGGCACAGGTCAGGTAGACACAGGCCATCAGCTTGCCGAGTGAGAACCGCGAGCCAAAGCCGTATTTGCCGATGGTGAAGGCAATCGCTCCGAAGGCGCCGATGGGTGCCAGACGCATGACCATGTTGACGATGCGAAACATGCCCTGCATCAGGCTGTCCAGCGTGTCGACGAACACCTTGGCACGAGGTCCGACATGCGCCAGGGCAATACCCAGCAGTATGGAGAACAGCAATATTTGCAGCACGTTGCCCTTGGCGAAGGCATCCACGATGGTGTCGGGGATGATGTTCATCACAAAGTCCATGAACGACGCATGCTTCACGGCGCTGGTGTAGGTGGCCAGGCTGGACGTATCCAGCGTGGCGACATCGATGTTCATGCCGGCGCCGAGTTTGAACACATCGACCACCACCAGACCGACGAGAGCGATGGTGTTTTTGGCGAATGGCTTTATGAAGCAAAGCAGCATGACGCTCTGATACATTCGTCCTTTTTCAGGAGGGAAAAATTATGCGAAGGATTATCGCAGCGGGGGCGCTCTTGCTGGCCTTGGGCGGTTGCGCAACATCACCTATGCGGGTTTATGAAGCGCGGCCAGTGCCGGCCAATGCGATGTACGCGTTCAAAAGCCAGGGTACGAAAGATCCGGGACGCCTGACCATTCTCCGTGATGACGGGTTTGTCGGTTCGGGATGTGACATCGTGTTCTACATTGATGGTCAGCGCGCAGCCAAGATAGGTCCCGGTCAGAAGGCATCTTTCGTATTGCCTGCCGGTGAAGTGAACCTCGGCACCGGGCTCGCCGAGTCTGGATTATGTGCTGGTGTCGCGATCAAAACTGTCGCGGCCAACATCAAGCCAGGGAAAGAAGTGATTTATCGAATCAACTGGGATACACAAGGTTTCTACTTGGGCCCCTACGTTGAATATGGACGTTGAGCCCAGACAGTTCCGGCCTGTTTCGCACGCCACATCACCTATAGTGAGTGATCGCAAACACCAAAGCGCACCCTGAATGCAGAACGGGTGGCTCGCAACGACTCATCCCAAAACCGGGAAATCCCTCTGTCATTACGGTGGATGAAGTGACATTAGGCGATTTAACAACGTGCAATTCACTCAACAGGAACTGGAACTGATCGACGGCCTTTTATACATGTACGGATAAGTCGGCTACACGTTAGCACCGGTGCTAGTCCTTTCGGCGTCAATTTTCTCCGGTTGCTACCTGGTCAGGCTTGGCGGAAGAGCGGGAGGCGCGATTGTGCTCACTCTCCTCTGCCGTTTGGGTGTCCGCTATCGGCCGATTCTGTTGAAAAAGTCTGGATTGCTTTCCACGGCAGAAAAGTACGCGCCTGAGATTGAAATCCTTGCTTTCAGCAAAGGCTTCCGGACTCGGATTTCACGTAGCAGCGTGCAATAGAGGTATTTTCATCCATCAATTCGAGTGGTTTGGGCAAACCGACTTTTTCAACAGAATCGGCCAAGAGCAGACCATGAACACGCTGCTAATGACTCCGTAATGTGTGCACAAACCGTGTCGCTTTGCCTTCTCATGTCCGGCCCTACAAACGATCCGCTGCGGACCATTGATGCGTCAAGTGGGATACCGCGCCTGGCTCACGCCAGCGTTGAATTCGGCACACTCGCCCATGCGCTGGCCCCCAGCCGCGCTCGAGGCGTCATCGCAGACTATTCTTGATCTGGGTAACCGACCGGTCGCACCGAAGGAGGTCACTCGTTTATACACTGTGTCCTTTTCGCAATCCGCCGCGGTTCGATCTGATGCATGAAGGCAAATCGATCCGCGCCGTCATCGAGTTCCGATGAACTACCGGTCTGCGGCACGGCCCAGGCACTTTTGTCTGCCCCCCTGAAACGGAGACGCCAGCATGAGCACCTTGCAACTTCACCCTGCACTGGACAATGGTATCCAATCCGCCGCCACGAATTTCGCAGGTGGCACCCTGCAATGCCTGTGTGCGGCCGACAAGGTTGAGGTCAAGATCGACGCACAAACTCTGCATAACCACGCGTGCGGCTGCAGCAAATGCTGGAAACCACAAAACGCGACATTCGCCGTCATCGCCGTGGTGCCTCGAGATAAGGTCAGCGTCATTGCCCACGGCGAAAAACTGGCGATCGTCGACGAAACCGCCACCATCCGGCGCCACGCCTGCAAGCAGTGTAAAGCCCATCTCTTCGGGCGCATCGAGAACAAGGACCATGCGTTTTATGGCCTGGACTTCGTCCACACCGAGCTTTTTCGCCACAGAGCGGATGGGCTGCGCCGGGATTCGCGGCGTTCGTGTCCTCCATCATCGAAACCGGCACACCGCCAGCGCAAATGAAGGCTATCCGCGAGCGTCGGCGCCAACAACCACCCATTTGCACAGGTACTGACCACCTGTTTGCATTCAACCTGACCAGTCATTTGCATTGGATTTGGTCAGGGTAGCTGTACTGTTCTCCCACTTGCGACGATAGTCAGTGGTGGAGTGGCTGGATAACTAGCGATTTTTAACCACACTACCATTGAAGCCAGCGCGGTCCGAGCAGCGCACCGATAACGGTCGGTATCAACATACCAAGCAAGTACCAGACGCCCCAGAACGGCACTTCCATTTCAGGGCAATGCAGGCAGTAGGCAATGGTAGCTATCGCCCCTGCGAGCAACCCGCCGCAGGCGCCGGCCAGTCTCAGGCGAGTGGGCGCCAACCCGCGCAAAGCCCAAAAAACTGAAATGAACCCCGGTATCGAAAGCAAGCTGATGTTCAGTGTGCACACCCGCCAGGTTTTACCAAGAATCATCGAAACACGCACGTCCGGGGTTGCGGTCATCAGGACGTAGAGGGTTCCAGCCCACACCAGTGCGAGCACTGCAATGACCAGGATTTGTCCGGCCCCCGGAGTGACGCCAGGTCTCGCCAGGCGCACGACCAAGCTCAACGCACCGAGCATCAGGCTCAGGGGAAAGGCAATCTTCGCCCAGAAAATCGGGGTTGCCACCACTTCGGCCAGATCTGGACGAGCACCAAATATGATCAACACCAGCAAGAAGGCTGCAATCAGACCGACCAGCACCCCGACGCCGAAACGTTTGGCGAGTGCATTGCGGTCAACCGGTGTGACTCCAGACGCGAGCATGGAAATAAAATCATCAGTTTTCATCGTGTACCTCTAATCCTCTCGGCCAGCGCTTTAAGCCCGCGATGGATGCCTATCTTCACGGCCGACTCCGAAAGTCCGGTCATTTGCGCGGTTTCGGTTACCGACAATCCTTCAAGCTTCACATGCTGGATGGGTAGACGCTGCCGCTCAGGTAGTTGCTCAAGTAACTTGCCCAAGTCGCGACTGGCCTGCGCCGGTTCCAGATAGGGCTCGGCAAACAGCTCCGTCGCATCGTCGAGGGAGTCGTTGAGTACCTCATGGCGCGACCTGCCGCGAAAAAAATCCGTGAGTTTGTAGCGGGTGATGGCAAACACCCATGCCGTCAACGGCTGGTCCGCCCGGTACGTTTGTCGACCGTTATGAACGGCCAGCAAAACCTCTTGCAGCAAATCCTCGACTTCACCCGGTTGGCGTTGAAGCCGAGTTCGCACAAAGCCGCGTATATGACCACTCAGTTCCGAGAGGAAGGTGCGATAAGCCCGCTCGTCTCCACCCAAACCCGCGAGGAACAAGGTCTGAAGATGGATCTCCCGACTGCGCAGTGCATCGTTATGTGTAGTTCGTTCCATCGCTCACTCTAGTTACACGAAGGCAAAAATATTATGTACCTACATAACGCCAGCCCCCTAACGGGCAACGGATGATGCTTGCGGCCAAGGACATAAGGCAACCAGCGGATTCATTCTGCGGTACTAAAAAAATATTTCGCGATGGCTGTAACCGGATTGGAAAACCCAGCGAACTACCTTTCGGATCTGAAGCACAGCGCACTCCTGAATTGATGCGACGGTCCATCCTCATGAAACCGGAGAAACAGTCATGAACAATCTGAAACTCGCCGCCCTCGCCGTTGCCTTTTCCTCCTTCGCTGCCGGTGCCATCGCTGCAGAGACCCCGGCCGCCGCAGGCGCCATGGAGAAATGTTACGGCGTCGCCATGGCCGGCCACAACGACTGCAAGGCCGGCGCCGGCACCACCTGCGCAGGCACCACCAAAATGGATTACCAGCCGAACGCCTGGAAAAACGTTCCAGTCGGTACTTGCACTACCATCAAGACGCCAAAAGGCACCGGCAGCCTCACACCTATGTAACGTCAACACCACGGGGCACACGCCAATCATGAACAAACCATTCCAGATCGGGGCCGGACTCGGCCTCAAACCGAACCATTATCAAGAGGCCCACGACTGCACGGTCGAAGGTCTCTGGTTCGAAGTTCATCCGGAAAATTACATGGTCGGTGGTGGCCCCCGTTTGGCGTGGCTGGAGGCCATTGGTGACCGGCACCCATTGTCGTTGCACGGTGTATCACTCTCGCTGGCGGCCGATTGCCCGCCGGACCCGGAGCACTTGAAACGCCTGAAGCTGCTCGCTGATCGCGTTCAACCGGCATTGATTTCCGAGCACCTGGCCTGGTCAGCCTGGCGCGACCAGTATCATCCCGACCTGCTGCCATTTCCCCGTACAGGCGAAGCCTTGCAGCGCATCGCAGGCAATATCCAGCGCACCCAGGATGCCCTTGGACGCCGGATTGCCATCGAAAACCCGACCCACTACTTGCACCTTGATGGGCATGACTACAGCGAACTCGATTTCCTCACCGAGTTGAGCAGGGCCACGGGCTGTGGCTTGTTACTGGACGTCAATAACGTACACATCAGCGCCCACAACCTCGGCTTCGATGCAGCTACTTACCTGGACGCCTTTCCCGCCGAGGCGATCATGGAGATTCATCTGGCCGGATTCACCAAAGACCTTGGCCATTCAACGTTGCTGATTGATAGCCACGACGCCCCTGTCGCAGAAAACGTTTGGACGTTGTTTCAGCGCTTGATCGAACGGATCGGCCCGCGTCCAACACTGATCGAACGGGATGACAATATCCCCGGCTTCGAAGTTTTGCTGGCCGAGCGCAACCGAGCGCAGACGTTATTGAACCTTGGGCAAAACCAGCGATTGAAGGTGGCGATATGAAGCCATCTCTCGCAGGTTTTCAGGATGCATTCGTCGATGCGTTATACGGCACAGAATCATCCATGATGGAAACGCTGACCCAACAACCGGGCTTTGCGGTCTATCGCAATACCGTACTCAAAGGCACGACGGATGCGTTGCTAGCCAACTTCCCTACCGTAGAGCGCCTGGTGGGAACTGACTGGCTTAAAAGCGCCGCCGCCATACATGCCCGGCTTTCACCGCCAACAGATGCCCGTTTACTGAATTACGGAGCGGGCTTCCCCGACTTTCTCGACAAATTCGAGCACGCGCAAGACATGCCGTATCTGGGCGACGTCGCCCGTCTGGACCTGCTCTGGACACAGGTCCATTGCGCCGCTGATGAGCCTGGCCTTCAGCTGAACGACTTGGCGCAGTTTCCCGCAACGGAACTGGGCAACCTGCGGCTGACACCACGGGACACCGCCCGTTGGGCCTGGTTGCCGGACTGTCCCGCCTACACGATCTGGCGCGTCAATCGTGAACAACGGGAAATGCCTGAAAAACTCGAATGGCAAGGTGAAGGTGTACTACTGACACGCAAGGCCGGCCGCGTGCATTGGCAGACTGCCAGTGCCGCCGACTGTGCCTTTCTCGACGCCTGCGCGGCACACCTGCCTCTCGATGTCGCCGCCGACTGGGCCAGTGATGTCGAGCCTGGCCTGAAACTGGAAGACCTCATTATTCGCCTGGTGAGTGCTGATGCGTTCGCAACGGCGGAACTCCTGACAACCCGCTACTGAAGCCATCAACGGAGCACAGCATGGATACCATCCACACCCGCTCACCTGCCGCCGACAATTCCCTGCGTGGCCTCTGGAATCGCGCTGCAACCCGATTGGGCAATCTGATCAGCGATTCGTTTCTGGTGTTGGTGGCGCGCATCGCCATCGCCGCCATTTTTTTCATGTCCGGGCGCACCAAAGTCATTGACGTTCTGACGATTACGCCGAGTACCTACGAACTGTTCCGTACGGAATACGCCTTGCCTCTGATCTCTCCAGAACTGGCGGCACACCTTTCGACCTACAGCGAGCACCTATTTCCACTGCTGCTGGTGCTCGGCCTGTTCACCCGTTTATCCGCCTTGGCATTGCTGGGTATGACCTTTGTCATCGAGGTTTTCGTTTACCCCGATGCCTGGCCGACGCACCTGTCCTGGGCGGGATTGTTGCTAATCATCATCGCACGCGGTGCAGGAGTACTTTCGCTGGATCGCCGACTGGGAATCCGGTGATCCATTCACGTATGAAGAAACTCTCGAGCAGGAGTATGCGAGTAGTTATCGGCACCCCGACGGCATACATCCAGCGTGAAAATTGCCGTCACTCCAAGAGCAAAGCCCTTGTACAAGTTAACAATCCAGGGGGCTCCCTCATATGGGCGAGCGCCGAGCATACGTGCGCATTGCGCCCGCGATGAGCAACTAAACAAGCGAATCCAGCAACCGGTTTATCGCCAGCCAATTCATCCTTAGCGCGATCCACATCATGCAAATACAACACCCAACTTCCGTCAGGTTGTCGTTACGTACAGGTGAATAATATGCAAAGCGACACCGTCCGATTCTCCTGCGTAGGCTGCGGTGTCTGCTGCAAGGGCAGACTGATACCGCTGACGTTGGCTGAAGCGCAACAATGGTTGATCCGCGGGCATGACATCGCGGTGATTCTCGAGGCCTTCGATGAATCGAGCTGGCCTCGTTCATCAGAGGAGTTTGCCCACGCCAGAGGCCGATCAGTAAGTGTGCATTGTGGTCAGACCCAGATACAGGTCATCGCCGTGTTTGCTGGCAGAGCCCTCGAGCAATGCCCTAATCTCAGAGAGGACAATCTTTGCGGCATCTACGAAGAACGCCCACTGGTTTGCCGCATTTACCCGATGGAAATCAACCCATTCATCGCGTTACGTCAAGACAACAAAGCGTGCCCGCCACAGGCGTGGGAGAGCAACGACATTCTCTGCACAGATGGACGTGCCGATCCGGCTCTTGAAGCACTCGTCATTCAATCTCGACAAGCAGACAGAGCCGATGCATCAAGCAAAATCGCCATCTGCGCGCAACTGGGCTTGAATGTGGCGAGTTGGAAGGACAACGCGCTGGCCGTTTACTTTCCACCACGGGGAAAACTGCTCGAAGCGATACACAGCGTCAAAAGTACTCTTGAGGAGTATCCAGGCTGCGAGTGGCAGGTGCGGGTCGATGATTCATCGCTGCGCGAGCTATTGACCGCGTCGGCGGTGTCTCTGGCTGCCAACGAGTCCGCCGACTACATCTTTCATGTTTTATGAACCGCCTTTACAGCCTCGGTCCAGCGTTGCAAGGTTCTGAGTGACAGACCAACCTCCTGGCAGGCCTTGATCTTTCTGGTCCCTGCTGCGACGGCCTCGGTCAACCACGCCACGAGTAACTGCCGTTCCGGCAAAGACGTCAGTTGTCCTCGTTGTCGGTCCCCCAGTAGTCGTTGAGCTTTTTTCGCAGCACCAACAACGCGGCTGTTTCAGCGAGCGCCTTGTCTTTGCGGCGCAGTTCGCGCTCAGTTCCTGGATGCGTTTCTTATCTTTGCGAGACTGCTCCCGATCTTCTTTTTGCTGGGCCTTTTCCGATTTCTGGCCGGTGATGAAGGCTTGTCGCCAGGCAGTGATTTGCTCGGGGTAAAGGCTTTTGCGGCGGCAATACTCGCTCAGATCGATCTCGGACAAACCGGCCGTTTCAAGGACGACAGCAAACTTGGTTTCGGCTGACCAGTTCTGAGCCGATTGCTTGTTTTCGGACACTGCACTTCCTTCAGAACTGAGCTGCTTGCGCCAGTTGGACAAAGACATTTCGCTGACCCCTTCGCGCCGGGAAACCTCGGCCATCGACAGGTTCAGTGGGGGAAGCAGCATCTTGAGAAATGCGGCTTTACGTTCGGGTGAATAGTACGGCACGACCAGTCTCTTTCCGCCCGATATGCTTTTTTCGGAAAAACCGGAGAGGCGACAACTATCCTGACACCGGGGGATAACGGCCAATTTCTGCCTCTCACGACTGACCGAAAATCGCCGATGAGAACAATGAGACATTCCTTATTGGTTAATTGCGTTCGCGTGAACATTTTTACCTGCTTGTGCAGCAGAAATCGGGAAGGAGTCTAATATTGAAATGCCATAGATCGGTCCATCCCATATTTACGTAATGATGCGACGGACCATTGGCATACAGGCGGCTTTGGAGCCAACACCGGACCGGTGTTGGCTAAATAGATTTCAACCTGGAGGGAACCATGAGCAATCTCATCGCCACCGGCGAGCCACCTGAAGCCGTCCGCCTCATGGTCAAGGTTTATGCCTACTTGCTGCTCGCAGGATTCGCGTTTGTTCCGGCCTATCTGATTGGCTACTTATACGTCTTTCAAGACCCCACCCTTATATTCGAAAACCACCTGTTCCATATAATTGCGATCACGGCAGCCACCTTGGCGGGCCTGTTTGTTACTTACGTCACGTGGCGCTGCTATCAGTCATCGGGAGATCCGCTGCTGCGATGGATGACGCTTGGTTTTCTCGGTTTTGTACTGATCTACGCGTTGCATGGTGCGTTCACCGGGCAAGCACACCACAATATCTGGCTTTTTCTGCTGTATGGACCGACCTCTCGACTGGTCATGTCGATTCTGCTGTTAGTCGGAATGCTGTCGTACCACCGCCCACCGGATGCCGCGGACCAACGAATGAAGGCCCGTCCGTGGTTGACCTGGATAGGCCTGTTCCTGCTGGTTGATGTGGCAGTGGCGTACGTCGCCAATTCGCCGATCGCCGGCAATCTCGCGGTGCGCCTCTCGATGGAAGGTGGTGCCCTCATTCTTTCCACATTGACCGTGGCAATACTCCTGCTGCGCCGTATCCGTTCGCCGCTGATGATGATTTTTGTCATCTCGGTCACCGCGTTCGCGCTGTCATCGCTTGCTTTCATCCTTGCGCGTCCGTGGAACCACATGTGGTGGCTCGCTCATGCGATCTTCGCCGGTGGATTCTTCATGTTGAGCTACGGGGTCGTGCAAGCGTTCCTCACTACGCGGTCGTTCTCGAAGATCTACAGCCAGGAGGAGTTGATGGTGCGGCTTGCCGAAGCGATGGCGTATACCGAGAGCGCCCTGCAGGAACTCCAGCGTACCAATCAAGAACTCGGGCACCTTGCGGCGACCGATCCACTGACTGGCGCTGATAATCGGCGTCGATTCATGGAGCGGGTCGAAGTCGAAATTGGCCGGACCAAGCGCGGCGGTGAGCCGTTCTCCGTGTTGGCACTCGATCTGGATAATTTCAAGTCCATCAATGATCGCTTCGGGCATCAGGTTGGCGATGACATCCTGAAGGGTTTCGTGGAGAAATGCCTCGATTCGATCCGGCCGTATGACGGCGTAGCCCGGGTGGGCGGGGAAGAATTCATGATATTGCTACCTCAGACTTCACTTGAAGGCGCGCACGTCATCGCTGAGCGTCTGCGAAGCACCGTTGCAAATAATTCTTTTCATGGCCTGCAGCGGTTAACCGTGGTCACAGTGAGCATCGGCGTATCGCAATCCGGCCGCGACGGCGACACCATCGAGGCCATTCTGCGTACAGCCGATCAACGCCTGTATCACGCTAAACACGAAGGCCGTAACCGTGTGGTCACTGCCATCAAAACCAGCCTCCAACCTCTGCCCTGACCCATCATCTCGAAGTCGCTGGGCTAATCGAAGGGACGGCACCGCACCTGTTTTGGATCGAACGTCCCTACTTCGCCGACCCACCACGCGGCTTATAAAAAAGAAACATCGAGGTCTCGCTGGTCTTGATGTATTTCCTGGCCCAAGCGGGTTTCACCTTCCTGTCGTGGAAATACATCGCGCCATGGGTTCGGTCGTTGAGTTGCTGGTTGAGCGCCTTGCGCGCGATTTCCTTGGCAATCGCGTATTGGGTTTCTTCCTGGACCTGATCCGAGCGTCCATCACACCACCACGAAAACTGACAATTCCTGGTTTCAGAACCCTGCTTGACCAAGGCGCATACCGTGTCCGGAAAGCCCTCGTGGCCCAGGCGGTTCATGACGACGCTGGCGACGGCTTCCATGTCGGCGGACGATTTTCCTTTGGATTCCCAATAGATGGAGCGGGCCAGACAGGTGATTGCATCGTCCATGGGCGACTGACCGGCCGGATCGACCGCCTGAGCCTCGGAGGTGGTGATGGTTTCGGACTTGGGCACCGGTACGTCGCTGCCCTTCTCCGCGGCTTTCTGCTCCAGGACCTCGGCCTTGTCCTCAGCCACTTCCTTTTTTTGCTCCTGCTCAGACGCGATGGTGTGGCCGGCGAGAAGGGTTATTGCGAAGCAGGTGGCTATCCAGATAACTCGCATGATCGACCCTTCTGACGGAACCGGGAGCACAAAGCACTGGTGACTTTGCTTGATTGTAGTTGCCAAAATTCATTCCAACAGACGGACAAAAAAACAGTCTTGGGGCGTGAAAAGTCATTGCGCTTGCGGGGGTGAAATCGCGCATCATGGGCGCAGTCAGCTCAAGGGGATTTCCATGCGCTTCAAATCATCTGCTAAGCGTCTTGCCACGTTGTCACTGGGGATGTTGTTCGCCGTGAACGCGTTGGCGGCCGACGAGAAACAACTGATTGATTCGATCAACCTCTACCGCAGCCAGGTGCAGCGCTGCGCAGGTCAGGTATCGCAGGAACTGCCACCGCTGGCCGGCGACCCACGGCTGGCGCTGAACGCCAACAGCGTCGGCAATCTGCAGCAGGCAATGGCCAGCGCGGGTTATACGATGAAGAATGTACAGGCGATCAGCCTGTCTGGGCCGCGCGATGCGCCGTCAGCGATGAAAGCGATTCAGGAGAGTTTTTGCCAGATTGTGCTGGACCCGCAATTCGTCGATGTCGGCGTCAGCCGCCAGGATCGTGAGTGGCGCATCGTACTGGCACGTCCACTGTTGAGCGCTCGCCTGGGTGACTGGCAGGCCGAAGGTCAGAAACTGCTGGCCGAGCTCAACATCGCACGCAGTCAGCCGCGCCAGTGCGGCACGCAATCCTTTGCCGCCGCCACGCCACTGGCCTGGAACGCCGCACTGGCGACGGCGGCCGAGGAGCACGCCCGGTCGATGGCTAACAACAATTACTTCGATCACAAGGACCGCGATGGCCGCATGCCGGGTGATCGGGCTGAATTGGCCGGTTACAGCGGCGGGCAGGTCGGCGAGACCATCGCTGCCGGCCAAGACACCGTGCGCAAGGTGGTCGATGGCTGGGTGTCCAGCGCCGGTCACTGCGCGAACCTGATGAACCCGAATTACCGGGAGTTGGGTGCCGCATATGCGGTTGATCCGAAGAGTGATCCGGGGATTTACTGGACCGCGATGTTCGGGGCGCAGTAAGTTCGGGACGCTCGATAGAAAAAACCCGGAGCCCTGTCATGGGGCTCCGGGTTTCTTTTTGCAGCGATCGTCAGTGGGTACTCATCCCGGCCGCATGCATCAACAATCGCAATGCCCCCGCCACAACACCCAACGCCGGCACACTGCCCAGCCAGATCAACACAAGCCACCCAAGGCGCCGATACCAGCGCACGGGTTCAGGCTGACGCGATTTAATGGTAGCCATCACCGATCCTCACTTTGCCGCGGAACACGTAGTAGCTCCAGCAGGTGTACATCAGGATGATCGGGAGAATGAACAAGGCCCCGATCAAAATGAACTGTTGGCTGCAGGGTGCTGACGCCGCGGCCCACAGGCTGATGGACGGCGGCATCATGGCGGCAAAAAAGACCCACGAACTGATTCCGCTCTGCCACGCCTTGCTGCTCAGTTCAATTCATGTCGAGCTCAAAGCCTGTGCGCCCGACAGCGTGAAGATCATCGGCACGTGCCGCCTCGAAGGGCAGACCGGCGTCGAACTGGAGGCACTGACCGCCGTCAGTGTGACTGCGCTGACCCTTTACGACATGTGCAAAGCGGTGGATCGCGGCATGGTCATCGGCGAGATCCGTCTGCTCAGCAAACACGGTGGACGCTCGGGGAAACTCCAGTGGGAGGACGCACAATGATTCTGATCAGCTACTTCGCTCGTTATCGCGAGCAACTAAACCTTGGCGGTGAAAAGCTGCCATTGACGGCAACCCTCAACAGCATCGACGACGTCCGCCAACTGCTGATCGCGCGTGGCGGGGTCTGGGCAGAGGTGTTCGGTGAAAGCAACCTGATGTGCGCCTTGAACCAGGAGCTGTGCCATCCGGATCAGGCGATCGAGGACTTTGACGAGATCGCCTTTTTCCCGCCGGTGACCGGGGGCTGAAGCTTCACGCCTCCACCTGCACCACCTCAATCCCGAGCTTTTGATAGTCCTCGACATTGCCCGACGCCACATGACGCTCGGTGATCAGGGTATGAATACGCTGACACGGCGCGACCACGAACGGCTCCACCGCCCCCAGTTTGTCGGCGGTGGTGACGGCAACGACATGGGAGGCGCTGGCGAGCATCGCCTGTTTGACCGGCACCTCGTCGAAATGCAGGGAGCTGATGCCGACTTCCGGGTGAATCGCACAGACGCCGGTGAACAACAGATCAGCCTTGATGCCCTCGATCAGCCGCAGGGTTTCATGTCCGCTGGCCGACAGGGTCGCGCGGTTGAGTTGCCCGCCGGCCAGAATCACCGTGATGCCTTTGTATTCGGCCAGGGTGATCGCAATCATCGGCGAGGCGGTGACGGCCGTAATGGCAATGTCCGACGGTAGAGAACGGGCGATTTGCAGCGTCGTGCTCCCCGAATCGAAAATCACAATCTGGCCGTTGTGTACCTGGCGTGCGGCGAGTTGCGCCAGGTGTGTTTTCACTTCATCGGTTTCACTGACGCGGGTGAAATAATCCTTGCCGGTGTCCTTGGGCCGCGGCAGCGCCCCGCCGTGCACCCGCTGCACCAGCCCGGCGGTGGCCAGCTCCGCCAGATCACGGCGAATGGTGTCTTCGGACACTGCGAAATGCAGGCTCAGCTCACTAGCCATGACCTTGCCGTCACGTTCGAGAATCAACAGGATTTTTTGCCGGCGCAGATGAGGGAGCTCGGCGGCTGAGTGTGAGTCGTGCATGTTTTTGCCTGTTTTTGCGCGAAATTGCGTGCTTGTGCGAGACTAGCCAAAGCGCGGGATAAACACAAACCACCCGGACATCAATTGTTTCGATAATTCAAATCATGAAGCCGAATTTTTTATTTGTTTGTGACTTGTTCAAGATGGCGCCATCACAAATGTTTTGGATGAAAACTTCATGAATCTAAACTTTGCCTTTGCCTGCATGATCGTGGTCTCGTTCGCGATTGCGTTGGGTCACGCCTGATCAGCAGAAGCCAAAGGCCATTCGCTCCCTCCTCCATCCAGAGTCGACTCATGCTGTGTTCCCTTGTATCGAACGGCGCTATCGTCACGCCTGAAAGGCCGGATACAACGGTGCCCTGGTGGAGCTTTACCAAAACCGTGCTCGCTGCTGCCGCGCTGTCACTGGTGCGTGACGGGTTGATCGACCTTGACGACACCGTTGCTGAAGGCCCCTTCACGCTGCGCCAACTGCTGCGGCACGAGGCCGGGCTGGCGGATTATGGCGAACTCGCCGACTACCACAACGCCGTGGCCCGCCATGAGACGCCCTGGCCGGCCGATGACATGCTGCAACGCCTTGATGCCAGCCGATTGCGCTACGCACCCGGGGACGGTTGGCGCTATTCGAACGTCGGCTATCTGTTCGTCGTGCGACTGATTGAACGCGTGACGGGGCGCACGCTTGAAGCAGCGCTCACGGAGCGTGTGTTCGCCCCCCTCGGTTTATCCCGCGTACGCCTCGCCAAAACGCGAGCCGATCTGGACGGCGTGAACATGGGGAGCGCGCCAACCTACGACCCCGGCTGGGTGTATCACGGCTTGCTGGTTGGCCCACTTGAGGAAGCCGCCCTTTGTCTGGACGGTCTGCTGGCCGGCAACCTTCTGCCAAACGCGCTGCTGCAAGCGATGCAAACGGTACGCGTCCTCGGCGGCCCGATTCCCGGTCGCCCGTGGACTTCCCCGGGCTACGGTCTCGGCCTGATGCAGGGTTTGGTCACGGGCGATCTGACGTTGAGCGGACACACCGGCGCCGGCCCGGGCAGCGTAGTGGCGGTCTATCGCTGCGTTGATGGCGAAAACGCGGCGAGTTGCGTGGTCTTTCATGAAGGCGCCGACGAAGGGGTTGCCGAAGCAGAAGTGGTCGAACGCCTGTCGGCAGTCCTTGGGAAAAACCGGTAGAAAAGCCGTAACCCTTCCCCGCATGGTCTATAACCAGTGGCGACATGATTTGGATCAGGGAACCTTGAAGGCGCCCTCGCTAAATTGATCTCTTGAAAAAAGCCGACAAGTGACTGTCCGCTAGGAGATTCCCCGCATGAAAGCCCTGAAAATAGCCGCCAGTGATTCCGCGTTCGATTGTTTCCAGACCTCCCGAGAAGTGATCCCGCTCAATCAAACCGACTACACCGACGTCGCGGTTGCGGTGTTCTCTGTGGAGGATGTGATGGCGGGCGCCCTGGACGCCCTGCAGCGTACCGGTTTCGATATCCCCATTTTTCTCGTCGCCTCTCCCGGTTCCGGCAACCGCGCCCGGGACGTCTACAAGCACCTGCAAGATGTGCTGCTTCAGGTGAATGGCATTTTTGACCCCTCGCGCAATAACGCCGAATACCATGGCAACCAATTGGAGACCGCGGCAAAAGCCTATTAAGAAAGTCTCCTGCCGCCCTTCTTCGACGCGCTCAAGCACTACACCGAATCGGCCAACGCTACGTTCGCCTGCCCTGGCCACCAGGGCGGCCAGTTTTTCCGCAAACACCCGGCTGGCCGGCAGTTCTTCGACTTCTTCGGCGAGACTCTATTTCGCGCCGACATGTGCAACGCCGACGTCAAGCTCGGCGACTTGCTGATCCACGAAGGCCCGGCACTTCAGGCGCAAAAACACGCGGCGCAGGTGTTCAACGCCGACAAGACCTACTTCGTGCTCAATGGCACATCGGCCTCTAACAAGGTGGTCACCAATGCGCTGCTCACGCCTGGCGATCTGGTGCTGTTCGATCGAAACAACCACAAATCCAATCACCAAGGTGCGTTGATCCAGGCGGGGGCTACCCCGGTTTACCTGGAAACCGCGCGCAACCCTTATGGTTTTATCGGCGGGATTGACGCCCATTGTTTCGAAGAAGGTTACCTACGCGAACTCATCAGCGAAGTGGCACCGGACAAGGCCCAACTGCCACGGCCGTTTCGTCTGGCGATCATTCAGCTGGGCACCTATGACGGCACCATCTACAACGCCAGACAAGTCGTCGATCGCATCGGCAAACTGTGCGACTACATCCTGTTTGACTCGGCATGGGTGGGTTACGAACAGTTCATCCCGATGATGAAGGATTGCTCGCCGTTGCTGCTGGATCTGCACGAGAACGACCCCGGTATCTTTGTCACTCAATCGGTGCACAAACAGCAGGCGGGGTTTTCCCAGGCGTCGCAGATCCACAAGAAAGATCGCCATATCAAAGGCCAGGCCCGTTATTGCAACCATGCACGGCTGAACAACGCCTTCATGGCCCAAGCCTCTACCAGCCCGTTTTACCCGCTGTTCGCCTCACTGGATGTGAACGCGCGCATCCATTCCGGCCGCAGTGGCCTGCGCCTGTGGGAAGACTGTGTGAAGTTCGGCATCGACGCGCGCAAATTGATTCTGGAAGCGTGCACCATGGTTCGCCCCTTCGTGCCGGACACCATTGACGGTCGCCCCTGGCAGGACCATCCGACTGAGGACATCGCCAACGACATCCGGTTTTTCGAATTCCATCCGAAGGATCGCTGGCATGCCTTCAGTGGTTACGCCGACAAGCAATACTTCATCGACCCCTGCAAGTTGCTGTTCACCACGCCAGGCATCGACCCGGTCGATGGCAGTTACACCGACTTCGGCATCCATGCCGGCATCCTCGCCAACTTCCTGCGCGAGAATGGCATCGTTCCGGAAAAGTGTGACCTGAACTCGATTCTGTTCCTGCTCACCCCTGCCGAAGACTGGGCAAAGATGACGCATCTCGCCGCACAGATCGCACGCTTTGAACGCTTCATCAGTGATGACGCACCGATGAGCCGGGTGTTGCCGGCCATCTATGCAACGCATCAGGAGCGCTATCGCAACTACACCATTCGCCAACTCTGCCAGGAGATGCACGACCTCTACCGCACCCACAACGTCCAGCAATTGCAGAAGGCAATGTTCCGCAAAGAACACTTCCCGAAAAAGGCGATGAACCCGCAGGCAGCACAGTTCGAATTCATCCGTGGCAACGTCGAACTGGTGGCGCTGGCGGACGCGGAGGGTCGCATCGCTGCCGAAGGGGCCCTTCCCTATCCACCCGGCGTGCTCTGCGTGGTGCCCGGGGAAATATGGGGCGGTGCGGTGCTCAAGTACTTCCTGGCGCTGGAGGAAGGTATCAACTCACTGCCTGGCTTCACGCCGGAACTCCAGGGCGTGTATTTGAAACAAGAAGGTGGTCGCATTCGAGCCTATGGGTACGTGATCAAGACTTGAGTCTTCACACCGCCCCCACAATAAACGCCCGCAACCACTGATGCGCCGGATCGCGATGGCAGCGCTCCGGCCAGAGCATGCTCATCTCGTAACCCGGCACCTCCAGCGGTGGCTCGAACACCGCCAGCCCGTTTACGTCACGAACCAGCCGTGCTGGCAGCATCGCCACCAGATCCGTGCTCTCCAGCACCGAGCGGACAAACAGGAAATGCGGAACCGACAGCACGACCCGACGCGTCAGCCCGACTTCAGCGAGCGCCCTGTCAGTGGTGCCGTGAAAGCCGCCGCCGTCGGGCGACAGGATCACATGATCGAGCTCGCAGAATTGCGCCAGTGTCGGCCGCTTTTGCAGACGCGGATGGTCGGCACGCCCCACCAGCACATAGCGTTCGGTAAACAATGCCCGGCGATGCAAACCGGGTGGCGAGTCCTCGCGGGTATGAAAAGCCAGATCGATGGCGCCCTGCTCCGCTTGTTTGGCCAACCGTGGCGGCACCAGGTCAAACACCGCCAGGCGCGTGCCCGGTGCTGCCGAGCGCAGCCCGGCCAATGCGGGCAACAGGATGGTCGACTCGCCGTAATCGGACGCCATGACCTTCCACGTCTGTTGCGCCTCGGCCGGGTTGAAAGCGTCCGCGGGCGACACGGCGCGCTCCAGAGCTTCCAGTGCCTGGCGCAGCGGTTCGCGCAATTCATCGGCCCGGGCGGTGGGCCGCATGCCCCGTGGGCCCGGCAGCAACAGCGGATCGCCGAAAATATCGCGCAACTTCGCCAGGTGCACACTCACTGACGGTTGCGACAGATTCAGACGGTGAGCCGCGCGGGTCACATTGTGTTCCGAAAGCAGGACATCAAGGGTCAGCAACAGGTTGATGTCCAGGCGCCGCAGATTATTCATCACAATACCTGGCATATTGGTTATTCATTTCCAATATACCGATCAACGTCCGATCCTGCAGCCTCCAGACACCGGAGACTCAGTGATGAATGTTTTGCTCGTTTATGCCCACCCTGAACCCAAGTCCTTGAACGGCTCGCTCAAAGACTTCGCCATCGAACGGCTGGAAGCTGCCGGCCACCAGGTCCAGGTTTCAGACTTGTACGCGATGAACTGGAAAGCCTCGCTGGATGCCGATGACAGCCTCGGCCGGCCAACCAACTCGCGCTTCGATCCGTCGCTGGACTCCAAGCGTGCGTACGCAGAAGGCCTGCAACAACACGACATCGCGTGTGAGCAGGAGAAGCTGATGTGGGCGGACGCGGTGATTCTGCAATTTCCCCTGTGGTGGTTCTCGATGCCGGCGATCCTCAAAGGCTGGGTGGAACGGGTCTACGCCTATGGTTTCGCCTATGGCGTGGGGGAACATTCCGACGCGCGCTGGGGCGACCGTTATGGGGAAGGCACGCTGGCGGGCAAGCGGGCGATGCTGGTCGTGACTGCCGGCGGCTGGGAGTCTCATTACAGCCCGAGGGGGATCAACGGCCCGATCGACGACCTGCTATTCCCGATCCACCACGGCGTGTTGTTTTACCCCGGTTTCGACGTGCTGCCACCGTTCATGATCTATCGCACTGGCCGAATGGACGACGCACGCTTTTCAGCGACGTGTGACTCACTTGGGCAGCGGCTGGATGACCTTTGGACGACGCAGCCCATCGCGTTTCGTCCGCAGAATTCGGGGGCGTATGAGATTCCGCAACTGACCTTGCGCGATGAGATTGCTGCGGATGAATTCGGTTTTGCGGCTCACATTGGGGAATCAGCCCGGGGTTGAGCGTGATGGCGAGTGGATATCTGCGCGAAGCCGATTATGCTTCAGGAAACCTTGCAGCGATGCGAGGCCGTCAGCCTGTGTGCATGCTTCGCGCAATCCGTAATCCGACGACATCAGCCCCAGGGCCTGGGTGCGGCAAAAAAGGTAGTGAGGTACTCCGGCCTACAACAAGAACGACGGAGAAGACTCATGGCCGCAATCGACAACACATCCACGGGCAGCGCGCCCCACCACGGGATCACCAAGGAGGAGCGCAAGGTCATTTTTGCCTCGTCCCTGGGTACCGTGTTCGAGTGGTACGACTTTTACCTTTACGGCTCCCTCGCTGCGATCATCGCCAAGCACTTCTTCGCCGGCGTCAATGAGACAACGTCCTTCATCTTCGCGCTGCTTGCGTTCGCCGCGGGCTTCGCGGTACGCCCCTTCGGCGCCATCGTGTTCGGCCGACTGGGCGACATGATCGGGCGCAAACACACCTTTCTCATCACCATCGTGATCATGGGTATCTCCACGGCCGTAGTGGGCTTTTTGCCCGGCTACGCGACCATCGGGGTGGCAGCGCCGGTCATTCTGATCAGCCTGCGCCTGCTGCAAGGCCTGGCCCTGGGCGGTGAGTACGGCGGCGCGGCGACCTACGTGGCCGAACATGCGCCGAAAGGTAAGCGCGGCTACTTCACTTCGTGGATTCAAACCACTGCGACCCTCGGTCTGTTCCTTTCGCTGCTGGTGATCCTCGCCTGCCGCACCATCCTCGGCACCGAAGCCTTCGAGGCCTGGGGCTGGCGGATTCCCTTCCTGCTGTCGATCCTGCTGCTGATCGTCTCGGTGTACATCCGCCTGCAACTCAGCGAGTCGCCGGTGTTCTTGAAGATGAAAGCCGAAGGCAAGTCCTCCAAGGCGCCGCTGACCGAATCCTTCGCCCGCTGGGACAACCTCAAAATCGTGATCATGGCCCTGCTCGGCGGTACTGCCGGCCAGGCCGTCGTCTGGTACACCGGGCAGTTCTATGCGCTGTTCTTCCTGCTGCAGACGCTGAAGATCGACCCGCAGACCGCCAACTTACTGATTGCCGGCTCCCTGCTGATCGGCACGCCGTTCTTCGTCATATTCGGCAGCCTCTCCGACCGCATCGGCCGCAAGGGCATCGTCATGGCCGGCTGTATCCTCGCGGCGCTGACCTACTTCCCGATCTTCCATGCGTTGACCCAATACGGAAACCCCGACGTGTTCATCGCGCAGGAGAAGAACCCGGTGACAGTGGTCGCCGATCCTAACCAGTGCTCGTTCCAGTTCGACCCGGTGGGCAAGGCCAAATTCACCAGCTCCTGCGACCTCGCCAAGACGGTGCTGGCGAAGAGGGCCATCCCCTACAAGAACGAGAAAGCTGAGCCTGGCGCCGTCGCGCAGGTCCGCATCGGCAACAAGGTGATTCAGAGCTTCGAGGGCACCGGCATGCCGGCCGCCGACTTCAAGGCCAAGAACGACGCCTTCACCGCCTCCCTCGGCACCGCGCTCAAAGACGCCGGCTACCCCGAGAAAGCCGACCCGGCCAAGACCAACTATCCGATGGTGCTTCTGCTCCTGACCATCCTGGTGATCTACGTGACCATGGTCTACGGCCCGATCGCCGCCTGGCTGGTGGAACTGTTCCCGGCGCGCATCCGCTACACCTCGATGTCGCTGCCCTACCACATCGGCAACGGCTGGTTCGGCGGCTTTTTGCCCACGGTGGCGTTCGCCATGGTCGCGGCCACGGGTGATATCTACTACGGGCTTTGGTACCCCATCGTCATCGCCGTGATGACGGCCATTCTTGGCATATTCTTCATGCCGGAAACCAAGGATCGGGAAATTCATCACACCTAGGCTGGCACCTGCCCTCTCCCGCGAGGGAGAGGGCAATCCGGAGACGATCAAACGGTCTACGCTCATCAAAATGGCTTCGGGGCTCCTTCCCCGCGCACTGATTGGGGGCACCATCATGATCCGCATCCTGTTAATCACTTTTATGCTGCTTGCGCTCAGCATCCCGGCACAGGCCGGGGTGACGCCATTTCCTGCCGCCTTTCGGGTTCAGGACATCCCGGTCGAAGGCGTCACGCTCCATGTGCGCGTCGGCGGCAAGGGGCCCGCCGTGGTGCTACTGCATGGCTTCGGCGACACCGGCGACATGTGGGCGCCACTGGCCGCCGATCTGGCCAAGGATCACATCGTCGTCGTGCCGGACCTTCGCGGCATGGGCTTGTCGTCGATCCCGGACAGCGGCTACGACAAGAAGACCCAGGCGGGCGACATCCGTGCGCTGTTGGCAGCGCTGGGTATCGAACACTCGGTGGTTATCGGCCACGACATCGGCACCATGGTCGCCTTCGCCTACGCCACGCGCTATCCGCAGCTGACCGACCGCCTGGTGGTGATGGATGCGCCCGTGCCGGGCATTCCTCCTTGGAACGACATTGTCCGCTCACCGATGTTGTGGCACTTCGACTTCGGCGGACCGGATGCCGAACGCCTGGTCGCCGGTCGTGAGCGCATCTACTTGGACCGGTTCTGGAACGAGTTCGCGGGCGACCCCACCAAAGTGGATGAAGCCACCCGTCAGCATTACGCCAAGCTCTATGCCCGACCCGGCGCCATGCACGCGGCCTTCGCCCAGTTCCGCAGCATTCGTCAGGACGCGGTGGACAACGAAGCGTCGATGGCGACGCGGCTGACGATGCCGGTGCTGGCCGTCGGTGGGGAAAAATCCTTTGCGGAGAATGAAGCGATCGTGATGCGCAATGCAGCGGACACTGTGACGCAGGTGGTCATTCCGGGGGCGGGACATTGGCTGATGGAGGAAGCGCCAACGCAGACCATTCGAGCGATTCGCGACTTTATTGCGCAGTAATGCAACCCGCACTGTGTAGCAGCTGGCGAAGCCTGCGTTCGGCTGCGCAGCAGTCGTGATGTCAGGCAACGCGATGTTTCAGGAAAACCGTGTATTCAGGTTTTACGACTGCTGCGCAGCCGAACGCAGGCTTCGCCAGCTGCTACACAGTGCTAGGCGCAATGGAAATGGCTCGTCAGGAACGCAACACGCCAATCGCCCGCCGATATTTTTCAATGCGTTCCAGGTCTTCCCACGACGGCTGCGCGATTCGCGACAAGTCGCTGTTCTCTTCCAGATCCGCCAGTTTCACCACCCGGCCAATCGGGTTCTGCGCCGCGCGTTCGACGAAGGTTTCATAGGACTCCCCCGGCACTTTGGTGACCGATTCGATGGCCGTCAGTACGGCTTCGCTGAACCCTTCCTTGCGCAGGTCATCAAGGCTGATGCCGCAGTCTTCGACCACGTCATGCAGCACCGCGACGATGCGTTCTTCCAGCGTCGTGACCCGCAGCATGACTTTCAGCGGATGCAGGATGTAAGGGCTACCGCCCTTGTCGACCTGCCCCTCATGCGCAGTGGCGGCGATGGCAATGGCGCGTTCCAGTGTTTGAGTCATCTTGCAGCTCCCAGGCTTGAATGCCTTAACGGTCGTTGGGTCAGAGCACCACAATGCCTTCCTCAAGCGCTGAGGCGAAAATATCGTGTGCAGGCACGTTGATCCAAGTTGCAGCATCGATTTCGCCCACTGACGCAAGCCAGCGCCCAACCATCTCGTAACCAAGCGTATAGCCAAGCCATTTCGGATGAGCACCAAAACCGAAAAACCACTCACTGTGATTGTAATGCGTGGACTCAAGGGTCTTCAGGTCTACCGGGAAGCGAAGCAGATCGGCGTCGGTAACGGCACACTCCCAAGGCTCTGGGTCGCTGCCGAGCAAATGCCGGACGAACTGTCCGGCAAGTCCCTCGCTGACCAAGGCTTCACCTAACGTCCAACCGTAACCAGGCCCCGCCATGCGCAGGCAATGATGAACCTCATGGACGATTTGTCGATGCAGCGTGCCCGTGCGCAGGCTGGGCAAAAAATTCGGGTTGTCTGGATCGATGGTCATCGTGAACATTGAGCTTCGATAAGCGCGCCCCAAGAGGCCCATTTCAGGAATGGTCTCGCCAGGGAGCCGCTGGATCAACACATCAAGTCGCGCAGGCGTAATCAGACGGGAGACCGTCTTGTAAGCGGCGTCAAATTCGCCGATCAAATCGGAGCGAAGTTCAGCAAGGCTCCCCGAGGCTTCCAGCCAATGCAGTGTCCATGCGTCCATTGTTACCTCTGAAAACTGTCACGGAGCCTAAAAACTCAGCCCAACAGATGCTGTGAGATGAGTTTGGAAATCTCGACCATCGACGTCCTCCCAGTGAATTCAAACTTCACTCTGCCCAGCGCCGAGAAGTAGATTTCCAGCTCAGAATCCAGGTCGAAGGTGCCCGAGGTTTCCACGGAGTAAGCGACGATGTTTTTGTAAGGCAACGAAGTGAAATCTTTTTTGCTGCCGGTGATGCCTTGCACGTTCACCGCGATGATTCGTTTGTTGGTAAACACCACGCCGTCGCGCATGGATTTATAGGCATCAATGACCTGCTCGCCGTCCAGCAGCAGCGCGGTGACTCGCTCCGCGTACTCGTTGTTTTGCTTGAGTTTGAAAAAGCCTTTGTTGTTGAAATCGATCATCCGCCATCCCCTTCCTTAAAGAGTGTTCCCTGGATTGCCAGCGCGTGGCGCGGCGAGCATACCATCGGGCCTGCGCTTTTTGCGCCCCCTCCCACAGCGGATCTAAAAAACCAATGGAACCCCGCGCCTCATCGCGTTTTCGAAACCCTATCAGCGCTGATCTTTGATCAAACAAGGCGCCATTGGAGAGGAAATCCCGATGAACAGTAGACTGCTGCTTCTGCTTGCCAGCCTGAGTCCCACCCTGGTCATGGCTGAAGGCTGTGACGTGCTGACCCGCTCTCAAAGCCCTTCCGTGCCGGTGGTCGAAACGCATAGCTGCTATGAGTACGAAGGCATGCCGGTGAACGCCATCAATTGGTCATGCAGCAACGAGAGCAAAGACATGCTGGCCAGTACCAAGAAAAAAGTCGAACAGTGCGCCGATCATTCTCAGGCCACTTGCATCGCCACGTTGACGCAAGAATCGCTGGCCAATCCTCACTCCACCAGCAAAGACAAGAACAGCACATCGCTGAATATTCCGAACAATGCTCAGGTCACTACGTATTACTACGGCGCTGAGCATTTGAGTCAGGCGAAAATTGATTGCGAGTCGGGTGGTGGTCACTGGAAAGCGCAGTAGTCCCCCCAGCAGCGTTGGTTAACCCTTAACAGCCGCTTCAATCGCAGCGATGTCGATCTTTCCCATCTCCATCATGGCGTCGAACGCGCGCTTGGCCGCTGCTTGATCAGGATTGGTTATCGCGGCGGTCAGAACACGTGGTGTGATCTGCCATGACACTCCCCACTTGTCCTGGCACCAGCCGCATACATTTTCCTGGCCGCCATTCCCGACAATCGCGTTCCACAAGCGGTCCGTTTCGGCTTGGTCGTCGGTCGCAACCTGGAACGAAAAAGCCTCGTTGTGCTTGATCGCCGAGCCCCCGTTCAGTCCGAGACAAGGGATGCCCATCACCGTGAACTCGACTGTCAGGACATCGCCCTGCTTGCCTGCCGGATAGTCGCCGGGCGCGCGAAGGACAGCTCCCACAGCGCTGTCGGGAAACGTTTCGGCGTAGAACGTCGCTGCATCCAACGCGGTGCCGTCGTACCACAGACAAATCGTGTTTTTGTTGATCATCTTGGTTCTCCAGAATCGGAATGGGTTCGTGCATTTTAGCAGCGCATTCAGCGGCACGGCTTTGGCTACTCTTCAGTAGCTGCTCCGCATTGGAGGCGATAACATCCCGGCCTCGCATGGATAGTGCGAACACATACTCAAAGGATGAACACATGAGCCGCACCGAACACATCTGCCTGATGGCGACCTATAACAAATGGATGAACGCAAAGATCTATGGGGCAACCAGTTGCTTGTCCGATGATGAGCTCTCAGCCGATAGAAAAGCGTTCTTCAAATCTATTCTCGGGACGCTAAACCACGTGGCGATCGGAGACACTGTGTGGCTAAAGCGATTCGCCAAGCATCCAGCGGACCACTCGGCACTGGAGCCGGTGAGGCAACTTTGCGATCCGAAAAGCCTCGACCAATTGTTGTTCTCTACTATTCCAGAGCTCTCAGTGCATCGAGAGAGACTCGATCAGATAATTGTCGAATGGGCTCACTCTATTACAGAGTCCGATCTGGACCACACTCTCCATTACGCCAGCATGAAAGGTGTAGTGTCCGATAAGGATTTTTACAGCCTGGTCATGCATTTTTTCAACCATCAAACCCATCACCGTGGCCAGGTTACTACGCTGCTTTCACAGGCTGGTATTGACATAGTTGATACAGATTTAGTCTTTCTCATTCCATCCCAATCCTGCGTATAAAAAAACTCGTCACCAGGCACCTGATCATTGGGCAGACTTTTGGCCTGGTCTTCTGTCGCAAGCCGTCCATCGTCGAGAGTTCGCAGCTCCAGAGCTTCCAGTGAATCGATACCTGACCAGAGAGCCTTTTCACTCCAATAGATACAGCTCAGGCGTGACCTCTCACAACGGGATGCATCGACAACGACTAAACTTTTGCGACGAACCTCGTCTCCCAAGGTGATGTCTGTGAGTGCCACTCCCCTGTCCGAGCTCGATGCCGCCCTGCCCGGTCTGGCCCGCAAGATCCGCGTGCTGGATGCCCTGGCCTGGCCGGATGGGGTCGAGGAAGTATTCCTGGCACGTTGGCGCGCCGGGCAGGCAGAACTGCCCAAGGTCGAGCTGCGCCCGCACGACCACAGCGCCGATATCGCCGCCCTCGAAGCCTTTATCGGCCGCTGCGATGAGGGCCATCCGGCCGGGCGCCACCTCGCCATGACGGCGCGCAGCTATGCGACGGCGGGGCATATGCTCGGTGCCATCGGTACACCCGCCTTTACTCAGTATTCGTCAGCGCTGTACCGGCGCCCGGACTTCTATTACTCGAGCCAGAAATTGAGCATGCTGGACGCGGCCCAATTCTTCCTCAAGACCACCGACGCCCTTCTGGGCGGTGCGCGGATTCCACCGTGCCCGGCAGAAATCCCGGCCGAGGTCTTCGCCGCCTGGATGCAGCCGGAACTAGACCGCTTCTTCGGACCGGGCCGGATCACCGTCGTGCTCGATCCGACCCTGGCCGCCAAGGCCATCGCCGGGGCCAGTCGCATCCGCCTGCGTGCCAGCGCGCTGTTCTCGGAACTGGACAAGAACCAGCTGTTGCAGCATGAGGCCTTCGTGCATGTCGCCACGGCACAAAACGGCGCCCTGCAACCCAACCTGAAAAGCCTGGGCCTGGGGGCACCACGCACGACCCAGACCCAGGAGGGCATCGCCACCCTGGCCGAGCTGTTCACCGGTAGCATGGACATTAACCGCCTTCGCCGCCTCGCCCTGCGCGTGCTCGCGGTCCAGCAGGCGCTGGATGGCGCCGACTTCATTCAGGTATTCGAAGGCTTTCTCGCCGCCGGTCAGTCGCAAGAGGAGTCCTTCCGCTCGACCCAGCGGGTTTTCCGCGGCGCCGACCTGCGCGGCGGTTCGGCGTTCACCAAGGATGCCGCCTACCTGACCGGTTTGCTCGGCGTGCATACCCTGTTGCGCATCGCGATCCGCGACAACCGGCCGGAACTGGTGGGCCATTTGTTCGCCGGGCGCCTCAGTCTGGGCGATACCGTGCGCCTGGCCCCGCTCTTCGAGTCCGGCTGGCTCCAGGGGCCGGTCCATGTCCCGGCCTGGGCCTGCGATCTGCGTCTGCTCGCCGCCAACCTGGCCTTCTCCGCTTTTATTTCCCGAATCAAGCTGGATGTACTCGATCTGGAGGTGCTCATGGCCTTCGCCGACGAGCATGAAGCCGATGCCAGCGCCTAGCGTTTAAAGGGAGAGCCACCGAACCAAACGCTCTGCATCAGTTATTTATACTCAAATGCCAGCTTAATAATATTTTACCGATACCAGGGTGATCCCTAGTCTTGACCCCAAGAAATGGCAGGCCGTTACCGACCTAAATCCAACTTCGAAGGGTATAGAGATGACCACTGAAAAAATAAAAACAGATACGCTGATAGTTGGCGCCGGTCAGGCTGGCGTGGCCATGAGTGAACACTTGAGCAAACTTGGCGTGCCGCACCTGGTGCTGGAGCGTAACCGTATCGCCGAACGCTGGCGCACCGGCCGCTGGGATTCGTTGGTGGCCAACGGTCCGGCCTGGCACGACCGTTTTCCCGGTCTCGATTTCGACGACCTCAGCCCCGATGACTTTGCCCCGAAAGAGCGGGTCGCCGACTACTTCGAAGCCTACGCCAAGAAATTCAACGCCCCGATCCGCACCGGCGTGGACGTGCTGAAGGTTGAGCGCAATGCCGGTCGCCCGGGCTTCACCATTGAAACCTCCGAGGGCGTGATCGAGGCCAACCGCGTGGTGGCTGCCACCGGGCCTTTCCAGCGTCCGGTTATCCCGCCGATCGCGCCGAAAGATCAGCCATTCCTGCAGATCCACTCCGCCGACTATCGCAACCCAGCGCAACTGCCCGAAGGCGCTGTTCTGGTCGTCGGCGCCGGTTCGTCGGGCGTGCAAATCGCCGATGAACTGCAGCGTGCCGGCAAGAAGGTTTACCTCTCGGTCGGCGCACACGATCGCCCTCCCCGCGCTTATCGCAACCGTGATTTCTGCTGGTGGTTGGGTGTGCTCGGCGAATGGGATCAGGCGGCCATGAAACCCGGCCGGGAACACGTGACCATCGCGGTCAGCGGTGCACATGGCGGCCGCACGGTGGACTTCCGTGGGCTGGCCCATCGCGGCATGACGCTGGTGGGTTTGACCCAATCGTTCAACGGCGGCGTAGCGACTTTCCAACCGAACCTTGCCGAGAACCTGGCGCGCGGTGACGAGAACTATCTGGCGCTGCTCAACGCGGCTGACGCCTACATCGAGCGCAATGGCCTGGGCCTGCCGGAAGAGCCTGAAGCGCGCATTACCTTCCCCGATCCGGAATGTGTGACTAACCCGATCCTTGAGCTCGACCTGGCCAAGGCCGGCGTGACCTCGATCATCTGGGCCACCGGTTTTGCCACGGATTACAGCTGGCTCAAGGTTGATGCCTTCGACGATAACGGCAAGCCACAGCATCAACGCGGCGTGTCGAGCGAGCCTGGCGTGTATTTCCTCGGCCTGCCGTGGCAGTCGCGTCGCGGGTCTTCGTTTATCTGGGGCGTTTGGCACGATGCCAAGTACGTGGCTGACCACATCGCCATCCAGCGTTCATACCTCGACTACCACGATGCCGCGCAACGCGAGGCTGAAACCGTCCCGGCCGTCCATAAAGCAACGGTTAGTGCTTAATTTCTTCTTCAGGAGCTTCAAATGTCCACGCCAACCCATACCCGCATTCGCATGTTCAACACCAAAGAAACCTACCCGAACCAGAGCCTGGACAATGACCTGTGCCAGGCCGTCCGGGCCGGCAACACCGTTTATGTTCGCGGTCAGGTCGGCACCGATTTCGAAGGCAACCTGGTAGGCCTCGGTGATCCACGCGCGCAAACCGAGCAAGCCATGCGCAACGTCAAACAGTTGCTGGAAGAAGCCGGCAGCGACTTGAGCCACATCGTGAAAACCACCACTTACCTGATCGATCCGCGTTACCGCGAGCCGGTGTATCAGGAAGTGGGCAAGTGGCTCAAAGGCGTGTTTCCGATCTCGACCGGGTTGGTGGTTTCGGCGCTGGGGCAGCCGCAGTGGTTGATGGAGATTGATGTGATTGCGGTGATTCCTGAGTAAGCAGGTTTACCGAGTCGCGGCCTTCGCGAGCAAGCCCGCTCCCACAGTAGATCTCCAGTGGACACAGATTTATGTACGACGCAGATCAAATGTGGGAGCGGGCTTGCTCGCGAAGGGGCCCGCCCAGACATCCATTTCGCCAAGGCAATACAAGGAGCAAAACCATGACCTTCTCCATCGCAGCACGTTGCCCCGAAACCGGTCAGTTCGGCATTGCGATCAGTTCCTCCAGCATCGCCGTCGGCGCCCGTTGCCCCTGGCTGCTGCCAGGTGTCGGCGCCGTCTCTACGCAAAACATCACCCTGCCGTCACTCGGCCCGGAAGCCCTCGCCCTCATGGAACAAGGCCTTACACCGGCCGAGGCGTTGGACAAGGTCCTGACCCGCAACGGCTACAGCCAATATCGCCAGATCACGGCGATAGACCATCTCGGCCGCACCGCGCATTTCAGCGGTTCGCAAACCCTGGGCAACCACAACGCCGTGTCCGGCGATCAATGCGTCGCTGCCGGCAACATGCTGGCGGACCGTTCAGTGATCGAGGCCATGGTCGAGGCGTTCGAACATGGCGAGGGTCAACTGACCGACCGCTTGCTCGCGGCCATGAAAGCGGCAATCGCCGCTGGCGGCGAAGCCGGGCCGGTGCATTCGGCGGCGGTGGTGGTGGTCGGCGAGTTGACCTGGCCGATCATCAACCTGCGGGTGGACTGGGCGGATCACGACCCGATCGGCCAGCTTGAGAAATTGTGGGACGCCTATCGCCCACAGGTTCAGGACTACATCGACCGCGCCCTGGCCCCCGACAAATCCCCCCGCTACGGTGTCGCCGGAGACGATCGATGAGCAACAGCCTCGATTTGCTGAAAACGTTGGTGGCCTTCGACACCACGAGCCGCGAATCAAACCTGCACCTCATCGAGTTCGTCCGCGACTACCTTGAACGCTTCGACGTGCCTTGCGAGCTGGTCTACAACGAGCCGCGCAGCAAGGCCAATTTGTTCACAACCATTGGCCCGGCGGACTGGCCGGGCATCGTGCTGTCGGGGCACACCGACGTGGTGCCCGTCGACGGCCAGCCGTGGACCGTTGCGCCGTTCGAACTCACTGAGCGCGACGGCAAGCTGTACGGTCGCGGCACCGCGGACATGAAAGGCTACATCGCCTGTGTACTCGCGCTGGTCCCGTCGCTGGTGAAAGCCATGCTGCGGGTGCCGGTGCACATCGCGCTGTCCTACGATGAGGAAGTCGGCTGCCTCGGTGTGCGTTCGTTGCTGTCGGAATTGGAAAAACGCCCGGTCAAACCGATGCTCTGCATCATTGGTGAACCGACCGAGCTCAAACCGGTGCTGGGCCATAAGGGCAAACTGGCGATGCGCTGCGATATTCACGGTGAAGCGTGCCATTCGGCGTACGCCCCACTCGGAGTCAATGCCATCGAGTACGCCGCCGAACTGATCGGTGAACTGGGGCGGATTGGCAACCGACTCAAAGCGCCCGAGCATCACGATGCGCGTTTCGATCCGCCGTTCAGTACGGTGCAAACCGGTGTGATTTCCGGCGGCAAAGCCTTGAACATCGTCCCCGCCGATTGCCGCTTCGATTTCGAAATTCGCGCCCTGCCCTCGCATGATCCGGGTGAGGTTGCGCAGAAACTGAAGGCCTACGCCGAGCAACAAGTTTTGCCGCGCATGCGTGCGGTGAGTGAACAGAGCGAGATTCGCTTCAGCGAGTTGTCGGCGTACCCCGGGTTGGCGACCGATGCGCAGAGTGAAGCGGCTGAGTTGATTGCTGCGTTTTCGGGTTCACGGGAGTTTGGCACCGTCGCCTTCGGAACCGAGGGAGGTCTATTCGACGCCGCAGGCATTCCCACCGTCGTCTGCGGCCCCGGCAGCATGGATCAAGGCCACAAACCCGACGAATTCGTCAGCCTCCAACAACTCACCGCCTGCGACGCCATGCTGCAACGAATGCTGCTATCGATCTGTTAACCCAATCCCTGTAGCAGCTGGCGAAGCCTGCGTTCGGCTGCGAAGCAGTCGCAAAATCCAACGACGCGGTGCCTCAGAAAAACCGCGGGCGCAGGGTTTACGACTGCTTCGCAGCCGAACGCAGGCTTCGCCAGCTGCTACACATTGCGTGGTGTTTTAACAATCCGGCAGGCCCTGAATCGCGAAGGAATTTGAACAGCCAAAACCTCCTGTGGGAGCGAGCTTGCTCGCGATAGCGGTCTGTCAGCCAAATCAATTTTGACTGTCAGGCCCTCATCGCGAGCAAGCTCGCTCCCACAGGTTTTGTGCCCATCCACTGACTGGCATTCAACCCCGTCTTCCCCCGCGCGGACGCCGTAAAACCAGCCATCACACCCTCCCCACCCGACATACATTTTTTAACGTTTATACCCACAAACTTACTAATTTATCTCTCACTCCCCACCGCACATCATCAACTCCAACAAGAAAAGCGTCGCCCCCGTGCGGCGCTCACCGAAGTACGTCCACGTACTCAAATTGCCTTGGAGTCCGTCATGGTTACCGCAGCAACAACTTCCGCCCCGCTTATCGAAAAACACACCATCGGCTACGTGCCCCCCGAAGATCGCCACGGAAAAACCAGAGACCTGTTCACCCTCTGGTTCGGCGGCAACATCGCGCCGTTGCCCATCGTCACCGGCGCCCTCGGCGTGCAAATGTTCCACCTGAACCTGGTGTGGGGCATCGTCGCCATACTCGTTGGCCATCTGGTCGGCGGCGTGCTGATGGCGCTGCACTCCGCGCAAGGCCCGCAGATGGGCATTCCGCAAATGATCCAGAGCCGCGCCCAGTTCGGCTCCCTCGGTGCGCTGCTGGTGGTGCTGATCGCCGGCATCATGTACATCGGCTTCTTCGCCTCCAACATCGTCCTCGCCGGCAAGTCGCTGCATGGCGTGGTCGACAGCGTCCCGGTGCCCGTGGGCATCGTCATCGGCGCCCTCGGCTCGGGCATCATCGGCATCATCGGCTACCGCTTCATCCACGTGCTCAACCGCATCGGCACCTGGGTACTCGGCGCCGGCATCGTGCTCGGCTTCGGCTACATCTTCACCCACGTACAAACCGCCGACTTCCTCACCCGCGGCAGCTTCAACATCTCCGGCTGGCTGGCCACCGTCTCCCTCGCCGCGCTCTGGCAAATCGCCTTCGCGCCCTACGTCTCCGACTACTCGCGCTACCTGCCGGCCAACGTGCCCGTGGCCGCTACGTTCTGGACCACTTACCTGGGCACCGTGCTCGGCTCCAGCCTCTCGTTCATCTTCGGCGCCGTCGCCGTCCTCGCCACACCCGTCGGCATGGACACCATGGACGCCGTCAAACTCGCCACCGGCTCCATCGGCCCGTTGATGCTCGTGCTGTTCCTGCTCAGCGTCATCAGCCACAACGCCCTCAACCTCTACGGCGCCGTGCTGTCGCTGATCACCCTGATCCAAACCTTCGCCTACCGCTGGATCCCGACCGCCAAAAGCCGCGCCGTCCTCTCGGTCATCGTCCTCGCCGCCTGCTGCTTCGCCGCCGTCGGCGCCTCCGCCAACTTCATCGGCCACTTCGTCGACATGGTGCTGGTGCTGCTCGTGGTGCTGGTGCCGTGGACCGCGATCAACCTGATCGACTTCTATGCGATTCATAAAGGTCAGTACGACATCAACTCGATCTTCAAGGTCGATGGCGGGATTTATGGGCGGTACAACCCGCAGGCGCTGTTGGCGTATGCGATCGGGATTGTGGTGCAGATTCCGTTTATGAATACGCCGTTGTATGTCGGGCCGATTTCCGAACATATCAACGGCGCAGACCTGTCCTGGCTAGTGGGGTTGTTGGTGACTTCGCCGTTGTATTTCTGGCTGGCGAATCGGGACAGTGCTTATAAGCGTCGGTTGTCGAGAGGGAAACTGGCCACCAGTCTGTAATTGGAACCCAATCCCCTGTGGGAGCGAGCCTGCTCGCGAAGAGGCCCTGACAGTCAACATCCATGTCGACTGTCACACCTTTCGCGAGCAAACCCGTTTTCGCTTTACCCGCCCGCCCCACAAAACCCCAAAATTTAATGAACCCCGCCCACACCCACTCACCTAACTGAATGACCATCAGGAGGTAACTCATGCAAACCGAAACAATCTGGATCGCACTCACAGCAATTCTTTTGCTGGTCGAGTTATGGGCGATCAACAGGGTGCGCAAAGCCGAAGGCAAATCGAGCAACAAACTCTTGTGGATAGTGGTAATCGTGTTTGTACCGCTGTTCGGGCTGATAGCGTGGGCATTGACGGGACCGAAACACACTGATCCCAACCCGCATTCACCGCAGGCCAGACAATGACGTCGGAGGGTGTGCGGTAAGGATTCAAGAACTGCGCAAACTCAAACAACAAAGCCCCAAAGATTCGGGGCTTTGTTGTTTCCAGTCATTAGATCAGCGTGGAAGCCACCGAAAGCCAAAATCTTCTGATCTTCCGATCCGAAAATCTTGTAGGAAACCACCCTCTGTGGCGAGGGAGCTTGCTCCCGCTGGGCGGCGAAGCCGACCCAAACCCTGCCGATCAGTTAAACAACGCCCAACCCCTGTAGCAGCTGGCGAAGCCTGCGTTCGGCTGCGCAGCAGCCGCAAACCCGCCACGCAAGGTCCACCTGACACTAAACAACTTCTGATTCCCGATTGTTTCTCAGCCGAATACAAGCTCCGCCATTAACCACAAAACCCGAATTTACGTCCTACACACCCGTTTGCAGCCACGAAAATCGACGCCTATATTCGACGCGTCGCTGACCGCAGTTAGCGATTGGGTTTCGCAGCCCTACAGAATAGAATCAGCCGGCACCGTCATAAGACACCCAGGCGAGCTTCGCCTGCGTCGCAGTTTATGGCGGCTGTGCGTGGGAGACTTTCGAGTCTGCCGGGTTTGATTCTTTCCTGGTCTGCGAACCCGCGCACAGTTGCCACCCATTTTGTTTCGCAGCAAAAAGGTGGCAGTTCATTCCCTTCATAAAGAATCTTATCCAATGACAATGAACAATCCGCCTCGCCGCTTCACCCCCATGTCCCAATTCGCCACCGACTACCCCGTCCTCCTCATCGACAGCGACGCCCCACTCCGCGAACTCCACAACTGCGTCAGCGAACGCCTTAGCGCCGTCCTCAAGTACCTCAACCTCATGGCCTGCACCAGCCTCCCCGACTACGCCGAAAACGACATCAACACCGTCACTAACATCGCCCGGATCATGATCCAGGATGTGAGCGATGTGTTTCGGGTGATTGAGCAGCGTGGGTTTGATGTGCCAAAGACCCAGTGCCCGAGTTAAATCGCAAAAAAACCGCATTACTGCGGTTTTTTTTCCATGAAACGGCGTTTGTCGGTCATTAAAAAGCTCCTCGGTAGATATTTTCCACCTACCGGGGGGCTGGGGAAATTAGACCACTACACCGATCCCGTCTAGTGAGCGGGAGCCATCATTGCCACGTCTATGGACAGACTAATGGCAAAATAGTAGCGTTGCAGGGCTGAGAGCAGCAGAAATAGCTGCAAATATTTAAGCGAAAACATGTTTAAGGAAGAATTGTTAATGCGTTCACCAGTTAAGGTTTTTGTTAGTTATAGTCATGAAGACGAATGTTTTAGAGATGAGCTAGTAAAAGCATTTGCAAATATGGTACGCAATAACGAAATATCAACCTGGACTGATCGCGATATCAGTGCAAGCCAGTTATGGCGCGAAGAAATAGATAAAAATCTAAAAGATACTCAAGTCATTATTTTTCTAATCAGCTCAGACTTTATTAATTCCGACTACTGTGTTGATGTGGAAATGACACAAGCACTAAAGATGCACAGTGAAGGTGTCGCATTAATTGTCCCAATTTATGTTCGAGCTACAGACGTAAAGAACTCTCTGCTTGCAGAAATCCAATTCTTGCCTACTGACAAGAAGCCTATAAAATCTTGGGAGGATAGAGATCTCGCTTGGCTTGATGTAGTTGAAGGTTTGAGAAAGTCAATAGAGACCTTGCCAGAGGTAAAAACTATGACCAAATTAATAAGTGAAATCTTAAAAGTTTCAGAAACACATATCAATTGGCTTGATGATACAGAGATAGCATTGGTACATAGATTGGTACCGAAAGTTAAATTGAGCGATATATATGTTCCGCCGGATTTTACGCTAAAAATTGGTGACTTCAGCAAAGTCAGACGAGTAGTGAACTACAGGAGGATTCTTGATGACTTTGACGGGACTGTAGTTATTGGCGAAGAGCAAGCAGGTAAGACTTCGCTCGCCAAGTTCATATTCAGAGAAAGCCTGAGCGAAGGTTATTTTCCGGTCTACTTGAGCGGAAAATAAATTGTCTCATCTGCTGTAGACAAATTAATCAAAAAACGAATTGCAGAGCAGTATTCCGAGCCTTTAGGTGGTCTTGAAAAAAATGGCAAACGGGCAATCCTATTGCTCGATGACTTTCATCTAATTACACTTAACAAGAAGTATATTAATCAGCTTGTAGAATATGTACAAGGCGCGTTTGCAAAAGTAGTTATCTTTGCGAAAGACACTTTCCGATACGTGATGCCTGACCACACGTCTCTAGATACATTTCAAGTGATGAGTATTCATGATTTCGGAAATGTGAAACGGACTCAGTTGATTGAAAGATGGGTAGCATTAGGGCGGGAGGAGCAGATTGATGATTCCGACTTGTTCAGAGACGCGGATGACATCAAGATCAGAATCGACGCCATCATCCGAAAGAATGTTGTTCCTTCAAAACCAATTTTTATATTATCCGTATTACAGATGCTGGAGGCGTACACTTCACAGCGCTTAGAAATGACCTCGCATGGTCACTGTTATCAAAATCTAGTTTATCAAGCGCTTGAAAAGATTCATATCAAGTCCAAAGAGATAGATAAATATATCAATGTGCTTGCAGAGCTTGCTTGGGCACAATATACAAATGATAGTAACCCACTAACTTCAGACGGACTATTAAGATTTTTCTCCGAATACGAGAAAAAGTACCTAAGTGTGGACCGAGACAAAGTCACAAGCGATCTTGTGAGTTGCCATTTATTACAGCAAGTAGATGATGAAATATCTTTCAAATATCCTTATATTTACTACTTCTTTGCTGCAAAAAAAATTGCGGATACTTTTGGCAAAGACCCCGAAATAAAGAAAGAAATAACACGACTCCTCGATGGACTGCACAGAGAGGACCACGCCAATATAATAATATTCATAACCCACCACACGAAAGATGCATGGATTCTTGACGAAATACAACTATCGTTGATGGCCTTATTTCCGGAAAATCGATTAGCAACCCTCGATGCTGCGGATTTAAGTTTCTTGGATGATTTTTTAAAAGAAATTCCTAAGCTAGTAATGAATGAGCGTGTGGTTCAGCAAGAGCGGTTGAAGCGAAATGAAGCGCAGGACGAATATCACTTTTCGGAACAACAGTCTCAACCCAATGAGTCACAGCCGGATGAAGATCCAGAAGAATCCAATAGTTTATTCGCAAATGTTAACAAGGTATTCAAGGGTTCTGAGCTTATTGGGCAAATTATTCGAAATAGACATGCGTCGCTTAATAGAGATGAGATGACCCATCTCTTGAGAGAGACTTATGGTTGTGGATTGAGATTTTTGCAATTTTTTATTGAACTGTCTGATATGGCTAAGGAAGGAGTGATTCAGACAATCTCTCTGGAAATGCGACAGAATCCACTGCAAACAAATTTAGCAATTGAAAAGGAAGCGAAAAGCACTTTCTTATCCATGACATTCGTTGCCATTTATGCCGTTTTGAAAAAGATGGCCACATCTACCGGATGTGCTGAAGCGGAAGAAATCTATAAAAGTCTGGAAAATGAAATTTCAAGCCCAGCAATTAAAATAATTAATCAAGCCATAACACTCGACTTTCATAAGAAAATTGATTTTAAGGCGTTGGGCGCTCTGGCAGAGGAATTCAAGGCGAACGCTGTATGCGATAGGATATTAAAAGAGATAGTGATACAGCACGTTTATATGTTTCCCGTAGATTATAAGGATAAGCAAAAAATATCGTCTTGCCTTAATGTCCCCATTGAACGACTTCAGCTCCAGGACCTTAACAAAAATGTAAAAATGCTAGAGGTTAAACGTTAATGGTCTCAACAAACAAAGCTCCGCTTATCATTTATCCGGAATTGCAGAAGCTAGTTAGCAACAAGTCAAAGCTTGCTCAAAAATGCCATTTCTACTTGATCTTTTTGAACTTGGCGCTTTTAGTTACGGCCGCGTTCTTGAGTAAGTTCAAAATAGGCATTCTTGATTTTCAATTTAATCAGACGTTGATATTGATTTGTGGTTTTTCAATATTGGTTTATTTGGGACTGATTAAACCGGAAAGGGCTTGGTATGCTAGTCGATCCCTTTCTGAAACGATAAAAACGTTAAGTTGGCGTTTTTGCTACAAAGCGGGCCCATTTGGAAATTCTGATGAGACCGATTCAAGTATTTTCGCGGAACGTGTGCGTGAATCCTGTATGGAGAGTGACTCCGTTGATGGGTTCAGCGCAGGCTATCAATTGCCTGCGGAGCCCACGCTTCAGATGCTTCTTATTAGAGAACTTACATTGGAAGAAAAGACAAAATTTTACGTAGTTAATAGAGTTGGGTCGCAGCTTAGCTGGTACAAACGCAAGGCGAAGGCAAACAAAACTCTTGCTAAGTTTATTTTTGCCTTGTCATGCTTTGTCAGCGCGGGGGCGGTTGTTTTTTCCTATTTCAACGAGTTAAGGGGAAATGCGCAGTTGCCTACGGACTTACTCATTGCGCTTTCAAGTTCCCTTATAGCGTGCATGCAAACTAAAAAATATACCGAGTTAACTGCAGCTTATGAATTAACGGCTTATGAGATCAGTCTGGCTAGAGATTTAGTCCATTCACTTAAAACTTCTCTCGAATTGGAGCGGTTTGTTAACGAGATGGAAAATTTATTTTCTCGTGAGCACACGCAATGGACTGCAAAAAGACAGCCGTTATTTAGATAAACGTAGAGATCGTAAATTCCTCATCGAGCTCGACGACATATACTCCACTCTTCTGCCCTTCGAATAATTCGCTCTGGCCAATCAGGATTAAGAGCAGAAAAAAGGTGACAGATCTATTTATTTAAATAGATCTGTCACCTTTTTTACGGTTTCCTTTTTTTCACGTTCTCTGGATCTCTACTTTTACTCTTTTGGCTTTAAAGGGATTATAAATGGCATTTCAAATTCAATGTTACCATGACCATTTGGAGGCCGCGCAGTAAACTCCGCACCATTACAGTAACCACCTAGAACACCCATTTGCCCCACAACACCTGTCACCAGCTTGGAAACAACTCTCTTTTCTTTGGACTCTTCGTCCACATAACATACAACTTTAGGCGGTTTAAACACTACATCCAATTTTGGCGGATTATTAGTATTACTACATGCCGTATCTAGCATGCCTTGTGTCAACCCAATTACCCCAATCATGTTAGCGCCGCTAAGATCCGCATCTGACAGACGCGTATTACTTAATTTAGCATTGGAAAGATTTGTTTCTTGCAACTCTGAAAATGACAAGTCCGCATCAGTAAAATCAGCCTGGGTGAAATCAGCTTTTGAGAAATCCGAGGCGGTTAAAGAGGTGCCTTTAAAACTTGACCATCGAGATATCGACTCCGAAAAGTCTGAAAAAAGCATGTTTGATCCGTCAAAATTAGCATTATCGACAATAGCACCTATATAAGAGCTTGTATTCAACTCACTATGGGAAAGGTTAGCCATATACAGATTAGATCGTATGAACTTTACACCAGTACCTTTCAGCCATTCAGCGCTCATTCTACTCAACTCTAATTTTGACATGTCTTGACACCTAAGTGATGCGGCATCCAAATTTACACTATCCAAACTAAATTTTGCCGAACGCACAGCAGACACTGATTCCGCAAATGACGGCGGCAAAGGAGCGTTTCGAGCAGAGTAAATCACTCTAACCGATTTCTCTAAATAGGTTTGTGCTTCCGGTTTATATAAGTACCACGCCACACCCAGTACAAACGCCGCGGCAATACCAAAAAACCCTAAAACCTTCATGTCTCTGTTGCGTTTTTCCTTCGAAAGAAAAATATTAATAACCGATTGAGCTTCAGCAACAGTAACTCGTTTGTTTTCGACAAGTCGAATAGGCGTACCTTCGCGCGATAGTACGGAGGTAAGAACATCAAGACCCGGCACGTTAAGTGTACTGGCGTCTTCGACAAGCTGTAGCAACGCTGAGCCCAGACTCCTTAGTTTTGTGACTGGTAATGCATCAAGCCTTGGCAGACTAAAAAGATTAGAGGCAATATCTTCGCGAAACTCCTCAAGACTTTTCCCCTTGACAAACTCCAACTTTCTTAAAACATCTTTCAATACACTCAATGGAAGTTTTGCAGAATTCGATATCCTTTCTAACTCCTCCAAATAAATCTCTTGAGACAGCTCTTCGGAACTATTGGAAATATTTTTTAGAACAATTAGACTTTTATATTTTTTTGCATCTGCACTCGCCACTTCCGATGGTATATAAGGGGGCACATTCGAATAGATATAATATTTATTTATATTTTTCCCAAATTTAATTTCGAGCTGCCCAAACTTGGAAAGAGATTTAACAATATCTTTATCTCTAGACGTCCATTTTGGTGCTGATGACTTTGTTTTAACTTGAAAAACATCTATCTCTCCGTTTTTTCTAACCCCTATAATGTCATCCTTACGTTCATACCAAAACTCTTTGTATGTTCCATTTTTGATAGCATCGCAAAGAAGGAGAACCCCCGCCACACTTTGGTAAATATAGGCCCTTCGCACTTCGGAAGCGACATCGGAAGAAATTGAGGGTTCTTCCTCAAAATCTAAAATAGTATTTCCTGTATTACTTTCTAGACTCAACGACTTCCCACCCTGAATTATTGTTCTGCAAAAAAAGGTGACAGATCTATTTATCCAAATAGATCTGTCACCTTTTTTCTGACCTTTTTTGCTGAATTTTTGTTGATCATGGAATTAATTAGCGCCTGCGACCCGGCTTCCAAACATAGTGAGAAAAAACAAACACGGCACATGCAAAAGCAAAAAACAAAGCCCCAATGGCACCCCAATGAGGTAAATTACTCAAGAATTTGACCTTATCTATCTGAGGGATAAAAATTATGGTCCCAATTGAAGCGCCGATGAAGATTGCTATCCTGGAAGCTTGCACACTGGTGTACTTGCCATTCAACGTCTCATCGAGTTCAATTCTCCGCAACCTTGGAACGTAGTAGCGCAAGCCGAGAAAGCAAAAAATCACATAAACTGCAAGCCCCACAGCATAGAAGTGTGTGTCTTCCAGGGTTATTACCTGTATCAACCCCAACATAAGTATCGCAGAATAAAACGCTGCACAGGCGAAGACCATGGGCCATGCCCAGAGGTAATAGCGAATTGTTCGAATATCCATAAACACATAATCCATCATGAGTACAACGTTCAAAACCTTCAGGGCCCTGCATCCAATGCAGGGAAACACTGAAACAGTTAACTAATTAGAAGTTAGCCGGCGTATTCGCACTAATAATCTCCGCCTCATCCGCCCCAATATTCCGAAACCGATGCGGCAGCGTCGTCGGAAAGTAATACCCATCCCCGGCATTCAACACACTAATCTGCCCATCAACCGTCAGTTCAACAGTGCCACGGGTAACAAGCCCACACTCCTCCCCTTCCGAGTGCACAATCGGCTCCTCCCCCGAGCTCGCCCCAGGCGCGTACTGCTCGCGCAAAAGCCGCATCTGCCGACTCGGCACCGAAGCGCCAATCAGCAACAACCGCAGCCCATGACGCCCGAGATCCGGCTGTTCATTGGCGCGGAACACGTATTGGTGTTCGCGAGGCGGTTGGTCGAAGGTAAAGAAGTCCGCCAAAGACATAGGAATGCCTTCGAGCAGTTTTTTGAGGGAGCTGACGGAGGGACTGACGCGATTTTGTTCGATCAGGGAGATGGTGGCATTGGTGACGCCGCTACGCCGGGCCAGCTCGCGCTGGGAGAGTTTGTAGCTTTCGCGTACTAATTTGAGTCGTGAGCCCGTGTCCATGACAGCCTTATGCGAAGAATACTTAAGGGTTATGGGGGTGGATGGCGGGCGACTTTTGGCCGCGAAGATACCGCTTCCCTGTCCCGGAAATTTGAAAGGCGGGTATTAAATCACGTTTGGTGGTGTTGCTCAGCAGGTTCGATAAATGGTTGGGTAAAAAGGTTGTTTTGACCTGAAGTTGGGTGGTTTGACCGTGCGAACTGTGGATGCGATTACTGGGTGTCAGGTGGGATTGATAGCGACTGGGATGGCCTCTTCGCGAGCAAGCCCGCTCCCACATTTTGGTTCTGGTTGTATACAGATTTTGTGTATGCCATGGATCTCTGTGGGAGTGAGCTTGCTTGCGATGGCGGTGTATCAGGCGACATTGATAGCGACTGATATGGCCTCATCGCGGGCAAGCCCGCTCCCACAGGGATTGCAGCAGGCTTAACTTAAATACCGAATCGGTCGCGCAGTGCGTAGTACGCGGCGCCCATGGCGGTGAGTGGGGCCTGGAAGGTGCGGCCGCCGATCATTGGCATGTGCGGGAGCGAAGCGAATGCATCGAAGCGTTCGGCGTCGCCGCGGATCATTTCCGAGATGAGTTTGCCGGCCAGGTGCGAGCAGGTGACGCCGTGGCCGCTGTATCCTTGCATGTAGTAGGCGTTTTTTTCGATGCGGCCGAATTGCGGCATGCGTGACATGGTCAGCAGGAAGTTGCCGGTCCAGCGGTAGTCGATTTTCACGTCCTTCAGTTGCGGGAAGGTCTTGAGGATTTTCGGTTTGATCAGCTGTTCGATGTCGTCCGGTTCACGGGCGCCGTAGACCACGCCGCCGCCGTACAGCAAGCGGTTGTCGGCGGTGAGGCGGTAGTAGTCGAGCAGGTAGTTGCAGTCTTCGACGCAATAGTTGTTTTTGATCAGGCTGCGCGCAACCTTTTCCGACAACGGCTCTGTGACGACGATTTGCGAGCCGCACGGCATGCTTTTGCGCGTGACGCGGTTGTCGAGGTCTTGCGGCAAATAGGCGTTGCCGGCGATCAGCAGGTACTTGGCGCGGACCACGCCTTTGGCGGTGCGCACGGTGATCGGTTCGCCGTAGGTGATTTCCACTGCGGCGGATTGCTCGTAGATTTTGCCGCCCAGGCCGATGATGGCCGAGGCTTCGCCGAGGGCCAGGTTCAGCGGGTGGATGTGGCCGCCCTGCATGTCGAGCAGGCCGCCGAGGTAGTTGTCGCAACCCACTTCGCGCTTGATATCCGCCGCGTCGAGCATTTTAAGGTTTTTGTTGCCGTAGCGCTCCCAGCTGCTTTTCTGCGCGGCCAGGCCTTTGAGTTGCTTTTTGTTCAGCGCAGCGAAGATGCCGCCCGGACGGTAGTCGCACTGGATGTCGTAGTGTTGTATGCGCTGACGGATGATGTCGGCGCCTTCAAAAATCATGCTGCCGAGGACTTCGGCAGTCTTGTCGCCGTAGCGTTCTTCGATGACATCGACGTCGCGGCTGTAGGAGTTGACCAGTTGACCGCCGTTGCGACCGCTGGCGCCGAAACCGACTTTGGCGGCTTCGAGTACGGTCACGCTGTAGCCCGCTTCGGCGAGGAACAGGGCCGAGGACAAACCGGTGTAGCCGGCGCCGATCACGCAGACGTCGCAGTCCACCGCTTGTTCGAGCACCGGGAAGTCGCCGGTGAAGTTGCGGGTGGCGGCGTAGTAGCTGTTTACATGTGCTTGTTTCATAGGTTTCTCCGATGGCCGCTGGCACCTGCCGGCGACCGTCGCTTTTTTTATAGGTATTAGAGCTTGATCCAGGTCGCTTTGAGTTCGGTGTATTTGTCGAACGCGTGCAGCGATTTGTCCCGACCGTTACCCGACTGCTTGTACCCGCCAAACGGCGCGGTCATGTCGCCGCCGTCGTACTGGTTGACCCAGACGCTGCCGGCGCGCAAGCCGCGAGCGAAGGTGTGAGCCTTGCTCAGGTTGCTGGTCCACACGCCTGCGGCCAGGCCGAAGATGCTGTCGTTGGCAATCGCCAGAGCTTCTTCTTCGGTGTCGAAGGTGATCAGCGACAGCACTGGGCCGAAGATTTCTTCGCGGGCGATGGTCATGGCGTTGGTCACGCCGTCGAAGATCGCCGGTTCCACGTACAGGCCACCGGTGTCTTCGAGGGTGCGACTGCCGCCGGCGATCAGTTGCGCGCCCTGGTCTTTGCCGACCTGGATGTAGCGCAGCACGTTGTCCAGTTGACGCTGATCGACGACTGCGCCGACGGTGGTTTCTGGATCGAGGGCGTGCCCCGGTTTCCAGGCTTGCAGGGCTTCCACCAGCAGCGGAATGAACTGCTCGCGAATCGAACGTTCCACCAGCAAGCGCGAACCGGCGGTGCAGACTTCGCCCTGGTTGAAGGCAATCGCACCGGCCGCCGCTTGTGCTGCCGCGCGCAGATCCGGCGCGTCGGCGAACACCACGTTCGGGCTCTTCCCCCCTGCTTCGAGCCAAACGCGTTTCATGTTGCTTTGCCCGGCGTAGATCAGCAGTTGCTTGGCAATCGCGGTCGAGCCGGTGAAGGCCAGCACGTCGACGTCCATGTGCAACGCCAGCGCCTTGCCGACGGTGTGGCCGTAGCCCGGCAGGACGTTAAACACGCCTTTCGGGATGCCCGCTTCCAGCGCCAGTTGGGCGATGCGAATCGCGGTCAGTGGCGACTTTTCTGAAGGCTTGAGGATGAACGAGTTGCCGGCCGCGAGGGCTGGAGCGAACTTCCAGCTGGCCATGATCAACGGGAAGTTCCACGGCACGATGGCGGCGACCACACCGGCAGGTTCGCGGGTGATGAGGCCGAGTTGGTCGTGCGGCGTGGCGGCGACTTCGTCGTAGATCTTGTCGATGGCCTCGGCGCTCCAGCGGATCGCGTTGGCGGTCGCTGGGATGTCGATGCTCATCGAGTCGTTGATCGGCTTGCCCATGTCGAGGGTTTCGAGCAGGGCGAGTTCTTCCTGGTTGGCCAGGATCAAGTCCGCGAAGCGAATCAAAATGCGCTTGCGTTCTGCGGGTGCTAATCGCGCCCAGATGCCGGACTCGAAGGTGCGGCGCGCGACGGCGACGGCCGCATTGGCGTCGGCTTCGTCGGTGCTGGCGACGTTGGCCAGGAAGCGACCGTCGACCGGGCTCATGCATTCAAAGGTGTCGCCGCTGAGTGCCGGGCAGTATTGGCCGTCGATGAATGCACGGCCTTCGAGTGTTAAGGACTGGAAGCGTTGCTCCCAGTCGCTGCGAGTGTTTGTCATGGTTGTGACTCGACGCAGAGGAATAAGTGATCGTCAGGCTGATGCCCGTCAGTTGAAACTTGCAATGCAATCCCCTGTGGGAGCGGGCTTGCTCGCGAAGGCGGTGTGTCAGGCGACATCAGTGTTGACTGATCCACCGCTTTCGCGAGCAAGCCCGCTCCCACATTTGATTGTTGGTGTCTGCAGAGAATGCGTACACCTCTTGGCTCATCAAACCGTGTGCAAGTACCAGTTGTACTCAAGGTCCGAGATGGAGTTCTCGAATTCAGCCAGCTCGCTTTCCTTGCACGCCACGAACACGTCGATGTACATCGGGTCGATGTAACGGGCCATGACTTCGCTGTCGTCCAGTTCGCGCAGTGCATCGCGCAGGTTGTTCGGCAGGCTCTGCTCGTTCTGCTCGTAGCTGTTGCCTTCAACCGGGGCGCCCGGTTCGATCTCGTTGGTCAGGCCGTGGTGAATACCGGCCAGTACCGACGCCATCAGCAAGTACGGGTTAGCGTCGGCGCCGGCTACACGATGCTCGATGCGCACGGAGTCCGGCGAACCGGTCGGCACACGTACCGCAACGGTACGGTTGTCGATGCCCCAGCTCGGTGAGTTCGGCACGTAGAACTGCGCTCCGAAACGACGGTACGAGTTGACGTTCGGGCAGAGGAACGCCATCTGCGCCGGCAGGGTCTCGAGCACACCGCCGATCGCGTGTCGCAGCGCGGCGTTCTGCTCGGGATCCTCGCTGGCAAAGATGTTGTTGCCTTCTTTGTCGAGAATCGAAATGTGCACGTGCAAACCGTTGCCCGCCTGGCCCGGATACGGCTTGGCCATAAACGTGGTGTCCATCTCGTGGTCGTAGGCGATGTTCTTCACCAGACGCTTGAGCAACACCGCGTAGTCGCAGGCCTTGATCGGGTCATTGACGTGATGCAGGTTCACTTCGAACTGCGCCGGGGCGCTTTCCTTGACGATGGCGTCAGCAGGGATGCCCTGCTCTTTCGCGCCTTCGAGGATGTCTTGCAGGCAATCGACGTATTCGTCGAGGTCATCGATCAAATACACCTGAGTCGACATCGGACGTTTGCCGGAGACCGGCGAACGTGGCGATTGCGGACGACCGTTCACGTTGTCCTGGTCGATCAGATAGAACTCGAGTTCGAACGCGGCGCAGATGGTCAGGCCCATTGCATCGAACTTGCTCACGACCTGACGCAGCACTTCGCGAGGGTCAGCGAAGAACGGCTGGCCTTCGAGTTCGTGCATGGTCATTAACAGTTGCGCGGTCGGGCGCTTCTGCCAGGGCTCGATGCTGAGCGTATCAGGGATGGGGAAGCAGATTCGGTCTGAGTCGCCGATGTCCAGACCCAGGCCGGTGCTTTCCACCGTAGAACCGTTGATGTCCAGAGCAAACAGTGACGCCGGGAGGTTAATGCCTTTTTCGTAAACCTTATGAAGACTGGTGCGCTCGATGCGCTTGCCGCGCACCACACCGTTCATATCCGCAATCAGAAGGTCGACGTACAAAACCTCAGGATATTTCTTAAGGAATGCGTTTGCTTCGTTGAGTTGAACGGTACGCAGAGGGACCGACATGATGCACCTATTAGCTGTTAATTATTATGTTCACTACCTTGTTGCGAGCCCAGTCAACCCGAACGGCAAAATGAAGTCAATAGCGAACACCTGGCCTCTCAACCTTTATTTTCGGGCCTTTCTTGGGCACGAGAGTGCCAGATCAGTCCTGCGCACCGTGTAAATCCTGAAGATCGGACGTGCGGCGTTTAGAATTTTTTACATGAGAGTTGTTAATTAAAATCAACAAGGCTAAGCTCCGGAAAAGCTCGTTCAAGTGTGAAACTTCGAGGTGATAAAAATGGCATTCAAGCCATTGATCGGCGTTACAGCGTGCGTCAAACAGATTGGCCTGCACCCCTACCATGTCAGCGGCGACAAGTACTTGCGTGCTGTCAGCGTCGCGGCTTCGGGGCTGCCGGTCGTCATTCCTTCCTTAGGCGATCTGACCGAAATCGATGACCTGCTCGCGCAGCTCGACGGTCTGCTGCTGACCGGCTCACCCTCGAATGTGGAACCTTTCCACTATCAAGGCCCCGACAGCGCCCCCGGCACGGATCACGATCCGCAACGGGACGCCACCACCCTCCCCTTATTGCGTGCGGCCATTGCGGCGGGCGTTCCGGTGCTCGGCATCTGCCGGGGCTTTCAGGAAATGAACGTGGCGTTCGGTGGCAGCCTGCATCAGAAGGTCCACGAACTCCCCGGCATGCTGGATCACCGGGAAGCGAATCATCCGGACCTGGCGGTGCAATACGCGCCGGCGCATGCGGTCAACGTGCAACCGGGCGGCGTGTTCGAGGCGCTGGATTTGCCGCAGGTGTTCCAGGTCAATTCGATTCACAGCCAAGGCATCGACCGACTGGCTCTCGGACTGCGCGCCGAAGCGATTGCGCCGGACGGCTTGATCGAGGCGATTTCGGTTGAACACAGCCCTACTTTCGCCGTTGGCGTGCAATGGCACCCGGAATGGCAGGTTCTGTCGAACCCTCCTTATTTGAGTATTTTCCAGGCGTTTGGCGACGCGTGCCGGCGACGGGCGGTGTTACGTAACAAGCGCTGACTTAACACTCGATTAATCAATTTACTGCCCCCGTGAGGCTGGCGGGTGTGCCTTTGCGCATCCGTGACTCGCGAAAACAACACACTGCAATAACAACAAGTACTACCAGGCAGCCAGGACGGCGGCGCCGAATAAGCCCAGGCCGGGCGATGCCAGTGAGCCAAACGCAATTCCAGGGTGGGAGCGGGCTTGCTCGCGAAGAGGGAGTGTCAGTCGACATTGATGCTGCCTGATACACCGCTTTCGCGAGCAAGCCCGCTCCCACAGGGGATCACAGCTGGATTCACTGGCATCACCGGGATTGGGCTTGTAATCAACTATTAAGTCAGGCCGCGTTGGCCCGACGACTGAAACCTGTTGGGAGTTTCACATGGCAAACGCCTCCAGCATCTACAGGAAGGCTCTTGAAGGTCACCAGACATCGAAAAAGGTGTTGGTGAAAGTCGACCGCGTCACCAAGAAATTCGACGAAACCACCGCAGTGGACGATGTCTCGCTTGAGATCCATCAAGGGGAAATCTTCGCCCTGCTCGGCGGTTCCGGCTCCGGCAAATCGACCCTGCTGCGCATGCTCGCAGGCTTCGAGCGTCCGACCGAAGGGCGGATTCTGCTCGACGGTGTCGACATCACCGACATGCCGCCGTACGAACGGCCGATCAACATGATGTTCCAGTCCTACGCGCTGTTCCCGCACATGACGGTGGCGCAGAACATCGCCTTTGGCTTGAAGCAGGATCGTCTGTCCGCCAGCGAAATCGACGCCCGCGTCGAAGAGATGCTGCGCCTGGTGCACATGACCCAGTACGCCAAACGCAAACCCCATCAGTTGTCTGGTGGTCAGCGTCAGCGTGTGGCGCTCGCTCGCTCCCTGGCAAAACGTCCGAAGCTGTTGCTGCTCGACGAACCGATGGGCGCGCTGGATAAAAAGCTGCGTTCGCAGATGCAACTGGAGTTGGTGGAGATCATCGAGCGGGTCGGCGTGACCTGCGTGATGGTGACCCACGACCAGGAAGAGGCCATGACCATGGCCCAGCGCATCGCGATCATGCACCTCGGCTGGATCGCGCAGATCGGTAGCCCGGTGGACATTTATGAGGCGCCGGTCAGCCGCATGGTCTGCGAGTTCATCGGCAACGTGAACGCCTTCGACGGCACGGTTGTGGAAGACCTTGAAGGTCACGCGATCATTCACAGCCCGGACCTGGAGCAGAAGATTTACGTCGGTCACGGCGTCAGCACCTCGGTGCAAGACAAGTCGATCACCTATGCCATCCGCCCGGAAAAACTGCTGGTCAGCACCACCAAACCGGATACCCGCTACAACTGGTCCAGCGGCAAGGTGCATGACATCGCCTACCTCGGCGGTCACTCGGTGTTTTACGTGGAGCTGCCTGGCGGCAAGGTTGTGCAGTCGTTCATGGCCAACGCCGAACGCCGTGGTTCACGTCCGACCTGGGACGATAAAGTCTACGTGTGGTGGGAAGACGACAGCGGCGTGGTACTGCGCTCATGAAAACACTCAATCAGCAGTTTATGCGGCTGATGCCGAGTGGTCGAAAGCTCGTCATCGGGGTTCCTTTCCTGTGGCTGTTCCTGTTCTTCATACTGCCGTTCTTCCTGGTGATGAAGATCAGCTTCTCGGAAGCGGCCCTGGCCATTCCTCCTTACTCAGAAATCTACACCTTCGCCGAGCAGAAATTTCAGCTGCTGCTGAACATCGGCAACTACTCGCTGCTGACCGAAGATGAGTTGTACATCTCGGCCTACTTCGGCTCGTTGAAGGTCGCGTTTTTAAGCACGCTGATGTGCCTGGTGATCGGTTTCCCGATGGCCTACGCGATCACCAAAGCGAGCAAGGAAACGCAAAACGTTCTGCTGCTGTTGATCATGATGCCGACCTGGACGGCGATCCTGATCCGCGTTTATGCGTGGATGGGCATCCTCAGCAACAACGGTTTGCTCAACGCATTCCTGATGTGGACCGGGCTCACCGACCACCCGATCGAGATCCTCAACACCAACACGGCCGTGTATATCGGCGTGGTGTATGCGTATCTGCCATTCATGGTGCTGCCGTTGTACGCCAACCTGGTCAAGCACGATCAAAGCCTGCTGGAAGCCGCTTCGGACCTGGGTTCGAGCAACTTCAACAACTTCTGGAAAATCACCGTGCCGCTGGCCAAGAACGGGATCATTGCCGGTTGCATGCTGGTGTTCATTCCGGTGGTCGGTGAGTTCGTGATTCCGGAGCTGTTGGGTGGCCCGGAGACCCTGATGATCGGTCGCGTGCTGTGGCAAGAGTTCTTCAACAACCGCGACTGGCCGGTGGCGTCTGCCCTGGCGGTGGTGATGCTGTTGATCCTGATTGTGCCGATTCTGCTGTTCAACCGCAGCCAGGCCAAAGAGATGGAGGCACGGGGATGAAACGCTTCGGATTTGCAAAGTTCATGCTGATTTTCGGCCTGTCGTTTATCTACCTGCCGATGTTGATTCTGGTGATCTACTCGTTCAACGCCTCGAAACTGGTAACCGTATGGGGCGGCTGGTCGTTCAAGTGGTACGCGGGCCTGCTCGATAACTCGCAACTGATGGGCTCGGTGGTGCGCTCGTTGGAAATCGCCTGCTACACCGCGATTGCTGCGGTGGCGCTGGGGACGTTGGCGGCGTTTGTGCTGACTCGCGTCACTCGCTTCAAGGGCCGCACGTTGTTCGGCGGGCTGGTGACGGCACCGCTGGTGATGCCGGAAGTGATCACCGGTCTGTCGCTGTTGCTACTGTTCGTGGCCATGGCGCAGTTGATCGGTTGGCCGCAGGAACGTGGCATCGTCACCATCTGGATCGCCCATACCACGTTCTGTGCGGCGTATGTGGCGGTGGTGGTTTCGGCGCGCTTGCGTGAGCTGGACCTGTCCATCGAAGAAGCGGCCATGGACCTCGGGGCGAAGCCGTTCAAGGTGTTTTTCCTGATCACCATTCCGATGATCGCGCCGTCACTGGCGGCCGGCGGCATGATGTCATTTGCCCTGTCGCTGGATGACCTGGTACTGGCGAGCTTCGTGTCCGGCCCGGGTTCCACCACCCTGCCGATGGAAGTGTTCTCGGCGGTGCGTCTGGGCGTGAAGCCTGAGATCAACGCCGTGGCCAGCTTGATTCTGTTGGCGGTATCGATCGTGACCTTCATGGTCTGGTTCTTCAGCCGCCGCGCCGAAGCGACCCGTAAACGTGCGATCCAGGAAGCCATGGACCAGACCGCCAGCGAGTCCTGGCAGCAACCCAACAAGCAAATGGCTGGAGCAACGGCTTAAGAGCCTGCAGGACGCACACTTTGTAGCAGCTGGCGAAGCCTGCGTTCGGCTGCGAAGCAGTCGTGAATTCAGACACTGCAGTTCTTTCAGGAAGATTGAATTCGCAGGTTTTACGACTGCTTCGCAGCCGAACGCAGGCTTCGCCAGCTGCTACAAGGGGTGCCCCAAGACTGCAATTGTTTTGCGTATCTGAATAAAAAAGAATGGAGTTGTACCGATGAAAATGTTTGGCAGGACTCTGCTGACACTGTCCTTATTGGGCGCAATGGCTACCGGCGCCCAGGCCAATGACAAGGTACTGCGCGTCTACAACTGGTCGGATTACATCGCCCCGGATACCGTCAAGAAGTTCGAAGACGAGACCGGCATCCGCGTGACCTACGATGTGTTCGACAGCAATGAAACCCTTGAGGCACGGCTGCTCGCCGGTAAATCCGGCTACGACATCGTCGTGCCGTCCAACAGTTTCCTGGCCAAGCAGATCAAGGCTGGCGTCTATCAGGAACTGGATAAGTCGAAGCTGACGAACTGGAAAAACCTCAACCCGGTCCTGCTGAAAAATGCTTCCGCCAGCGACCCGGATAACGGCCACGCCTTCCCGTACATGTGGGGCTCCATCGGCATCGGCTTCAACCCGGACAAGGTCAAGGAAGTGCTCGGCAGCAATGCGCCGACCAACTCCTGGGACTTGCTGTTCAAACCGGAAAACGCCGCCAAGCTGAAAGCCTGCGGCATCAGTTTCCTTGATTCGCCGACCGAGATGCTCCCGGCCGCCCTGCACTATCTGGGTTACCCGGTGAACTCGCAGAACAAGGAGCAGATTGCCGAAGCTGAAGCGCTGTTCATGAAGATTCGTCCTTCGGTGGCGTACTTCCATTCCTCGAAATACATCTCGGACCTGGCCAACGGCAACATCTGCGTGGCGGTCGGTTACTCCGGTGATGTACTGCAAGCCAAGGCGCGCGCCCAAGAAGCTGGCGATAAGGTGAAGGTCGATTACAGCATTCCCAAGGAAGGCGCGGGCAGTTTCTACGACATGGTCGCAATCCCCCGGGACGCGACGAACGTGGAAAACGCCTACCTGTTCATGAACTTCCTGATGCGCCCGGACATCATCGCCGAGATCACCAACAACATCGGCTACAGCAACGCCAACGCGGCGGCCACGCCTTTGGTGGATGAAGCGATTCGGGATGATCCGGGGTCGTATCCGTCGCAGGCTGTGATGGCGACGCTGTATGCCATTCCGGATATGCCGATTGGCGTTCAGCGGGTGATGACCCGCGGGTGGACAAGGGTGAAGCTCGGTAAATAACCACGAAAATCGGCTTCTGTAGGAGCTGTCGAGTGCAACGAGGCTGCGATCTTTTGATCTTGTTTTTTCCGGATCAAGATCAAAAGATCGCAGCCTCGTTGCACTCGACAGCTCCTACAGAGGGTTGTGGACACCCTGAATTCTGTTTTCCGTTCACGCAGCGCCTTACCACCGCTGCACTCCTATCTGCAGAACGGCCTCACCTGGCTTCCTCGGTTAAGGTGAATTTGGGCGCCCTCCTCGGGCGCCTTTTTTTTATGATGGAACGAGCGGCCATTCGGCCAGCGCTCGGTAGCGGCCCTTATGGGATTCGAACAAGGTGAAGTGATCGGCCCGCAGATAGAACTCGGGCGGCGTTGCGGACTCAGGCACCGGCACTCGGTAATCACGCATCAGCGTCAGATGCGGGCGGAATTCCTTCGGCGAATCCTCAAACCCGAACGGCAGCATTGCCTGCTCAAGCGCATAAACCAGCCGCAGCAACTCCGGTGATGCCTGCTCCGGAGCGAGCACCAATACCCCTGCCCTGCGCCAGACATCCAGCCGATCAAGCGCAACCCTCAAAGGCACACCCGGCGTTCGAATATTGGCAGCGGCTGTGCAGATATCGGCGATTTTCGCCACCTCGACAGCGCCCAAAAACATCAACGTCAGATGAAAGTTTTCCACCGGCACCGGGCGTCCGCTCGTGAGCTCAAGTGCGCTGCGCCATTGGGCAATGGCCCGACGTTGCTCGGGTGTGCAGTTCAGGGCAAAAAACAGTCGTTTCAACGGTTCATGGGATTCGTCGCTCATATCTGGCACCTCCTGACATCCAAGTTATAGTTCATGCAAACGATTCAACTGGAGGGGGCCATGCGCGAGATCATCAGCAAGGAACCATGGTGGGCCGTGCCACCGAAACCTGGTCAGGATGAGTCCGAGCTGGAATGGGGCTGGCTGGTTCATTACAACGAAGGTGAGCCGCGCTTCGAGTTCGTCAAAGAGCGGCCGACGGACAGCGAGATTCGTAATCGCAAGAGTTGCAGGATCACCCCGACACCAGAGTGATCCTGTCGTTGGTTTCAGGCTTTTACGATCATTTCGAACCCGCCAAAGATCAGCCTCTGACCATCGAACGGCATCGGGTTGACGTCCTGCTGCATGCGCGGATCGGTCATGAGTTTTTCCATGCCTGCATCGCGGGTGACCTTGTCTGGCCAGATGATCCAGGAGAACACCACGGTTTCGTCTTCCTTGAGTTTTACCGCCATCGGAAACGAGGTCACTTTACCGTCAGGGACGTCGTCGCCCCAGCATTCGGCAACGCTGAGGGCGCCGCTTTCCTTGAAAATGACAGCGGCGGTTTCGGCGTGCTTCTTGAATTTTTCGCGGTTGGCGGTAGGTACGGCAGCGATGAAGCCATCAACGTAGGACATGGTCGTTCTCCTTGGTTATGGGGCGATCTGCTGGTTAGTCGATTCCGTCGGTCCCCAATCGACAGTTCCGCTGCCCGAACTGACCGACGGTACTTCGGCGCTCCCCGCCAGATTGCCCTCGATCTGCGCCGCCATGTACAACGTACCGGCCATCACGCCGGTGGTCGGGTTTTGCACCAGTTTCAGCCAGGCCTTGTCGAACGTGTTACCCAGACTGCTGCGAATCAGTGCCTCGCTGTCAGGCCGATCATTGGCCTGGATAATCGCGCGGATCCCCGCCACACCCACGGAAATCAAGCCCCCGGCCAATTTGCCCGCTGCAGCGGCCACAGCACTGGCCGCACCTCGCGGGACCATTTCGGCTTCCATCCGTTTACTGGCGCGCTTGGCCACCGGCGCCATGGCGGTGTCTGTCGAAGCCACCCCCTTGTCACCGCCCGCCTTGTGGATCTTCTCGATCAGCGCCGCGTAGGCCGGCAAGGTATTCAGCGGCTGGGTATGCACCACTTGATACAGCGAAGCATCCCGGGCCGGCGGCGGCCCGAGAGCGATCGCCGGGATTTTCTGGATTCGGCCATTGAGCTGGGCCATCGGCACGCCGTGACGCTGGGAGATTTTCTGCAGTTCTTCCTGAAGAATGTCCACGTAGAACGCCGTTGCCAGGCCAAGAATGGCATCGGGATCGATCTCCACTGCGACCGGCGCCAGCACACGCTCTTGGTATTGCTCCAGCAGATAGGCCGCCAGGCGCTTGGCCGAGGCATCCTGCTCGCCCTTGGCGCTGAGGGTGTACCAGCTGACTTTCATCGACAGCCATTCCTGGGTCCAGTAACTGCTGAACCAGGGAATGAAGTTCTCTTCGGTCAGTTGATGGACCCGCGTTCGCCAGTAATCCATGGCACCGCGCGCGTAGATTCTGGTCTGCTCGGTGGCCGATTGCGACGCCGAAACAATCTCCTGGTCCACCATCTGCCAGGTGCTTTGGGAAATGATCACCGGCACCACTTCCACCGGGGCACGCTCAGTCGTGACGCATCCCGCCAACACCACCAACACGGCAACGATCAGCGAACGCAGGTTCAAGATCGCGGTTCCTACAGACTTGCCCGAACGGGATGTCCGGTGTTCAAAGGTCTATTAATTTGAGTATAGGTGTCGGTGTTTGTTCGCTTGGGGTTGAGGGTGTTCTTAAGGGCCTCTTCGCGAGCAAGCCCGCTCCCACATTTGATCTTCAGTGGACACAGTATTTGTGAGCGCCGCGGGCCAAATGTGGGAGCGGGCTTGCTCGCGAAGGGGCCGGATCAGACGGCGAAGATCTCACCATCACTTATGTCGATATTCACCATCGCCACGAATGCCTTCCGCGTAAAAACCGTCAGCGTAGGATCAGCCTTAACCCAACGCAAAACCCCGCATCGGAGGGGCGAATCATGATTATCCATCTCCTGACCTGCCTGGCCCTGACGGCCGTCACCCTGAGCGTTTTTTCCTGGTACGTCCTGTCCGAGGAGCACACGTCATGATTCACTCCGTGACCCTGGCTGTAAGCTTTGCGGTGTTCGGCAATAACTACTATTCCCAGTCCTTCGTTTCGCGCAAAACGTTCGAACTGGTGTTCGACAAAAACTTCGAGGCGTTGCTGATGCCGTCCGCCGCCAATCACTTCAACAATGAAGTGATTGGGCTAAATGATCAGTTCCGATTCTTGAGCGATGTGCTGGAGGAGCACCTGCTGGCGACTGAGCTCGCCGCTACCGCCCCCCGGAATCAATACTTCTGAGCAGCTGCCCTAGGCCCTCGGCAAAACAGGTCGGTGATTTCAAGGAAAAACGCTCAAGCAGGCGACTGTTGTCCGCTCGCGAATGTTTGATATCCCCGGAACGTGGCGCGTCGTAATTCAATGTCAGGGACCGTCCCAAAAGCTCGCTTAACGTCGCCGCCAATTCGTTAACGCTAGTGGATCGGTTAAACCCGACATTGACCGGTTCGATAATCGGCTCTGACTCACCGACCGCCTGTACCAGGACCTTTACGAGGTCATCGACGTATACAAAATCCCTTGTTTGCTCCCCATCACCGTAAACCGTGATGGGGAGTTTTTTTTGCGCCCTCTCGCTGAAAATGCTGATGACACCGGAATAAGGCGATGAAGGGTCCTGACGGGGTCCGTAAATATTGAAGAACCGCAGGATGACCGGTTCGAGACCGTGTTGGCGTCGGTAGAAATCGAGGAAATGTTCGCTGGCCAGCTTGTCGGCGGCATACGGGGTCAGCGGATTCTTGGGCGTGTCCTCGGTAATTGCCATGCCCTCGCCATTGTTGCCATAGATCGCCGCACTGGACGCGTAAACCACCCGTCTAACGCCAGCCTCGCGCATGGCTTCGCAGATATTCAGCGTACCGATGAAGTTGCTTTGGTGAGTCGCGATCGGGTCATCGACCGACGCCTGCACCGAGGCCACCGCCGCCAGATGCACCACCGCGCTGCAGTCTTTCATCGCCCGCTCCACCGTCGGCGCGTCGGCGACATCCCCCACCACCAGGGTCAAATGGCAGCGATCAATCGGCAGGTTCGACAGTTTCCCACTGGAAAGATCGTCCAGAACCCGAACGCTATAACCGCTTTCAAGCAGTGCTTCGACCAGGTGCGAACCGATAAAACCGGCACCGCCCGTCACAAGAATTCGATCAGCAGTCATGATTTATTTACTCCCCGGCGCAGTGGTGGGTGTTCGATCCATTGCAATGAAGTCGCCTAATTGCTCGATGAATTCACGGCTGTTACTGAGCATTTGTTGCCAGTCGGTCGGAAAACGAACATTCAACGGCAGTTGATCGATTCTCCAGCGCGGCGACAGGGGGCGATCAAACCGGGCGGCGACCTGCAAACCCATCTCGCTGGCAGCGAACGGCCCACGCAACACCGTCGGCGTGCGACCGGCGCTGTCGACGGCCTGAACAACATGGGCTGCCAACCACTCGCCATCGGGCATGCGAACGCGCAGCGGCTGGCCAATCGCGGCGTAGCTGATGTTCAGCGGTTCCAGATAAATCCACAGCAGGGGCTCTTCCAGCCGCTCAAGGCGCATTAACAACGTTCCGGCGCCGACGTTTTCGCCGGGCGTGACCAACACCTCCGCAATTCGACCGCTCTGGGTAGCTTTGACCGACAACGCGGCGAGTCGCGTTTTCAACCACTGTTGCTCGGCGGTCTGTTGAATAATTTCGCGCTCAACGCTCAGCGGCGACTGACGAGCCAGTTGTTCGCGGCGCTCGAACGCCAACAGGTCGGCTTTAAAAGCGTCGAGTTCGGACTGGGCGGCCAGCACTTCTCCACGAGAGACTGCGCCTGATACAACGAGGTCCTCAAGCACCTGCACGCGCTCCTCCGTCCTGCTCACTCGGGTTCTGAGCAACTGACGCTCCCTGGTGTCCAGTTTGGTGTTGTTGGTGGGCACCGTTTTGGTCGGCATCGCGGCGAGTTGCAATAGCCGCGCACGCCATTCGGGATTGTCGAGACTGACCAACGGCTGATCAACCTGGACCTGCTCCCCGGCCATGACGAACAGCTGATCGACCCGACCGGCATCCCGTGCGCGTACCTCAAGAATCGGCAGGCGCAATTGCGCCGGCGCGTCGATCATCACCAGGCCGTAAGTCAGCCGCGCTCCCAGCCAGATCAAGGGACTCGCGACCAGGAACAGGATCAAATACCAACGCACGCGAAACGCCATGCGTTTGCCCGGTGCGTACAGCACCGTCAAACCCTGTTCCTGGGTGGGGTTCAGTTCTTTGCGACTGTCGAATCGAATCTTCATGACGGCTCACCGTTTTGGAAAGTCTCGCCAGGCTTGCCAGTCAATGCCGGCAATTCCCCGTGGTTGCAGCTGTTCGCGCCAGACATTGGTCTGGTGCTGCAACTGCTCAGTCGACGCGCCGGCCCAGGATTCTGTGGAATCCAGTTGCGGCTCCGTGCTTTGCGCCAGGCGAAACTGCAGATCAGGCCAACGTTGGGCGATCTGCTCTGCCATTCGTGCGCTGTTTTTCGGGTTGCGGGTATAGATCATCAGGCTGACCTGACGCACGCCCGCCTCGGGAAGCGCGCACGGCAGACAGGTTTTTCCGGGTTTTGCCTCTGCAAACCAACGATGATGGCTGGAGATTTCTACCGGCCATGGGCTGGCTGCGGAGGCTGCGCGCAAGGTATCGAGCAAGTCCTTCAAGCGCTGATCCGGGACCGGCACGCCCAGTTGTTCGAGTTCCAGGTCCAGGTGCAGGCTGGTGAATGAAAGCCCCTTCAGCTTCGCCAGTAAATCGGTGAGCTGATGGCGTTCCTGCGGCTCGATCCAGGCCGGATCGCCGAGCAACAGACTGACTTGCACCCCCTTGCCGGCCGCGTCCTGCAGCAATTGTTCCAACCGTTGGCGCGTCTTGGCAAAGTCTTTCAACTGGGCGGACTTGAGGCCAAGGTAGATCTTGTCCATCCCGGCTTTACGCAGTTGCTCGAGCTCCGCCTTGCGCTGATCGGGATCGAGCAACGCTTCGCTGTCCCAGACATAACTGGCCTGGGACCATTGGCTCGACGGCGCCACCGCCGCCTGAGCCGGCAGAGTTTGTGCGGCCAGTATCATCGGCGGCAACGACAGCGTCAGAAGCAGAAGTATCGATCGCATAATCAAAACCTCGTGGCTCGTTTAAGCACCCACCACGGCGCCATCGAGCTTTCTTCGTGGCCCCGGCGAAAGATCTCGTTGAGCATGGCCACTGCGCTCCAGCACCGCAGGAGTAGCATGAACAGCGGGAAGAAAGGCACCAACAACCCCAGGACCATGTCCTTTGCAGGTCGGTCGGACACCATCAACAACATGGCGGCGAATAACATCGCGGTGATCGTCAGGTACAGCGCATAGATCAGTACAAACAGAAACAACAGCGTCTTGCCCGGCAGAACAAACAGCGCCAGCAACGTGTAGCTGAAGATGAGAAACGGCAGCACCAGCTGAAAAAAGAAGCCGCTGAGCAGGATCATCAGAAAGGTCGGCCAGCCCAACAAGCTGGGGTTGATGTTGTGGTTGTGTTTTCTGATGTACAGAAAAAACAGGTCGCCATCCCAGCGCAAGCGCTGCATCAGAAACTGACTGAGCGTCGACGGTGCATCGGTGTGTCCAATCGCTTCCGGCTCAAAGGGAATCCTCAAGTCGTGTCGCTTGAAGTAACTTTTGATGCGCAACGTCAGGTCCAGATCCTCCGCGGTGTGCGTGTTCCAGCCTCCGATTTTCACCAGAAAGCTGCGGCGGAATGCCCCGAAGGCCCCCGAAACGTTATTGACCAGGTTCCATTCGGCCAGACCGATTTTCGACATGTGGATGGATAACAGGTATTCCAGCGCCTGCATCGCGGTCACCCACGAAGCCCACACATTGCGCACTCGCAGGCTACCCGCGACCGCAGGCACCGACGGGTCCTCGAAATGGCGCACGATGGAGCTGACCATGTTGTTGTCGAAGGACGTGTCACCATCGAGCGCCATCACGATTTCACCGCTGGCAAGCGACAGGCCGGCGTTCAATGACGACACCCGCCCGCCCCTCTGCCATTTGGCGATCGGGCGCAAATGGCGTCTGGGGTACAACTGCGGATCCACGTTGAAACTGCGCACGGCGCTGAGCGTCGGCTGATTCATCGTGGCCCCGTCCACAACCGGAATCATCTCGATGTGGCCGGGGTACGTCTGCTCGCACAGGCTTAACAGCGTGGTCTGAACGTCCATCCCTTCGCTGTAGCAGGTAATGATGCAAGAGACCTTGGGCCGATAGACACTGATCTTCGGTACACGGGTACGCCGACGTGCGAACCAGCGCAATACCCCCAGCATCACCATGATCATCAGGGGCAACTCAAAGATCAGAAACAAAGGGAAAAGCATGAAAAACACCCGGCTCAAACCATCCGGCCCCATGAGCCCGCCGAGTGCGCTGAGGAGTTGCTCCAGGAAAGGACTCATGGCGGTCACGCCAACTCACTGGCCAGACGGGCCAGTAGTAGTTCGCCATCTTCCTGTTCGAGCAGATCCTGGGGCGCCGTGATGCTGACGACACGCAAGGAAATGTCGCTGACCTCCGGTGCTGAAAACAACTCGGCGACCCGGCTCAAGCGTTGTTTGACGGTTTCCAGGCCCTTGTCATCGGTATGCGGAAGCATGATCCAGAAGTACTCTTCGGTACTTCGAGAGCAGCGGTCCGTGTCCCTGACGGTTTCCTTCAACCGATCAGCCACGCTATCGATGAAGGCATGTCCGTGATGTTCACCCAGGCGAGTCAACGTACCGGCCAGGTTGACGAAGCGCAGACCGAGCACTGAGAAGGCAGGCGACTGGTAGCGACGTACGACCTGCATCTGCCAGGTCAGCAGGTCATAGAAATCCTTGCCGCCTAACAGATTGAGTCGACCGAAGTGATGGACCGTTTGATCACTGAACTCCTGGCGGCAGCGGAAACGGCCGGCCTCGGCCAGGCGAAAATCCCTGACCTCGCGTACTCGCAACTTGTCAGGCGTGTGTGACAGGCCGCAGTCCAGGCAGCGCGCCTGCACGTCGGCATCGACAAAAAACGCCTGACATGAGCGACAACGATAGTTTTCCATAGGACGGTCGTAATCACTGCCGATATGGCGCAACCGGTTCAAGCAGTTGGGGCACAACAACACCCCGTCTTTGAGAAAGTTTTCCTGTGGCCCCACATGCCCACAGGTAAAGCAGTGCAATGAAGGCTGCCGTGAAATGTCCAGGGCCTGGCATTCGGCACACACATCAATGTAATTGAGCCGGCCCGAGCCACACTCCGAACACAGGCGAACGCGATCGACCAGGACCCCCTCTTGCAGCCAGTCCTGCTGCACCATCAAGCTGAGCCAGACAAACGAGTTGACCTGCTCGTTATCAGCCAGGGCGTCCAGCAGTGGGTAGCGATAATGCTGAGGCACCTCTGGGTCTCGCAGGGCATAAATGTGCGCGTTGTCGCGCAACCACAACCACGAAAGCACCCGACTTTCGAAACGCTCAGGGGCAGAACCCTGATTGAACAACCTGTAGCGTTCTTGCCACACGCCCCAGAGGGTTCTTATTTCGCTGGAATCGACAGGGCACGCACCATCACCCAAGGCTTCACACCAGCCGTTCTGATCACGGCAACAGTAAATGAGGCTGTAGCGATAAGGGGGAATCGAGCGCAACTTTCGAAGCACCCGCCCTGCGTAAGCGGCTGGCAGGTCCAGCAGCACGACATCGAAGGCGGGGGCAGCCAACAAGCTGGCTATATCGGCAAAGTGTTCAAGCTCTGGACTATTCAAGCTTGGAGCTCTAATACCCAGTATTGCAATTCGTGGAGTTGGAGTCGGCATGACGCACGGCCTCTGCAGACAGACAAGTACGATGAAGACGAGTTAGAAACACTAGCACCGCAACAGAAAAACGTCAGTATTATTATGAAGTTATTTTTTGATATATAGACCGTCAATATTTCGCCATCATCCTTAATTGGATCCCGCCTTGCTCACCGCGTTTCAGCGCAATAAAGCGCCTGATCATCGTAAAAAATAATTACTTATATTTCATCATCTTATACGCACTAAGTAACTCAAGAGTTACAACCACACTCACTACTAGTTAATGGCCACCATTGATAGCGTCGCGCCATTTAATGGCATCAGCAGTTAATTCCCACTTGCGACAAAGCCTTTCAGCTACCGCCTATATATTAATAAGTTCAAAGTATTTTTATACCAAAATTACTCACTTATAGAACCAGAATAGTCATGCAATAGTTACACGAGTGAAACACCCCCTGTTTCAATAATTAACATTAGATCAAATCTGACAATTTTTTACTCAGAACAAACCTCTCGAAGGCAACCACGCAACCAGCGATGCACAGGGTCGGCATCCAGCCGCGGATGCCAGAGCATGGCGACGGTGAACGCCGGCAGAGACAACGGCAGTGCAAAGCTGTGCATGCCGGCGCGCAGGCTAGCGGTGTGGCGTTCGGGAACGCTGGCGATCAGATCAGTGACCCGGGCGACCGTCAGCGCAGTGGAGAAGCCTGCAACGATTGTTGCTATGTGCCGCTCCAGTTCCAGGTGCTCAAGGGCTTCATCTATGGGCCCCTTGTCGAGCCCCCGCCGAGAGACGCTGATGTGGTTGCCTGCCGCATAACGCGCGGGGGTTATCTCGCCTTCGCTCAGCGGATGCCCCATTCGCACGACGCCAATAAAACGATCCCGAAACAAGCCCTGGGTACGCAACTCCGGGCCAGCGGCTGTCCCAACCACACCCGTTTCCAGATCGACCGTGCCGTCGCGCAGTGACGTGCTGTCTTTGTCGGGTTTGTGCATGAAGCGCAGCCGCACGCCAGGGGCTTGCTCGGCGACGCGGGCAATCAGGTCCGCGCCGAAATTCTCGACAAAACCTTCACTGGTGCGCAGCGTGAACGTGCGGCTCAGCAGTTTGAGGTCGGGTTGCTCGGCAGGCCGAAGGACCGCTTCGGCGTCCTGCACCAGCTGACTGACCCGCTCGCGAAGTTCGAGCGCTCGCGGGGTGGGCACCAGTCCCCGCCCGGCCCTGACCAACAGCGGATCGCCTGTGGTTTCACGCAATCGCGCCAGTGCCCGGCTCATCGCCGACGGGCTCAGTCGCAAGCGTTTGGCGGCGCGCACCACGCTGCCTTCGGCGAGCAACACATCAAGGGTGATCAGCAAGTTGAAATCAGGAGTGGACATGCGGTGCCCCGTGGCAGAGTGATATGGCGTTGAACGCACGTATCAAGTGCAAACGGTGCGTCTTCCGCCATGTTAGGCCGAGGCGTAGATTTCTGATAGCTCCGCTTCGGGAGTGGCCAGAGAAGAGGAACAGCATGAAATCACTCAGTGCAATCGCAGAGCGTGCGCAACAGACACCGTCGGTTCGGTGGGCGCTGGCCAGTCTTTCGTTGTCGATGCTGCTGTCCTCGCTCGGCACCAGCATCGCCAATGTGGGTTTGCCGACCTTGGCCCAGGTGTTCAACGCCTCCTTCCAGCACGTGCAGTGGATCGTCCTCGCCTACCTTCTGGCCATTACCACCCTTATTGTCAGTGTCGGTCGGCTCGGTGACATCACTGGCCGTCGGCGGCTGCTCTTGGCCGGTATCGGTTTGTTCACCCTGGCGTCGGCCCTGTGCGGCTTTGCGCCCACGCTCTGGCTGCTGATTGGCGCCCGGGCGCTGCAGGGCATCGGTGCGGCAATCATGATGGCGCTGACCATGGCCTTTGTCGGCGAGACGGTGACGAAGGCAAAAACCGGCAGCGCCATGGGCTTGCTCGGGACGATGTCGGCGATTGGCACCGCGATGGGGCCGTCGCTCGGCGGCCTGCTGATTGGCGGGTTTGGCTGGCAGGCGATCTTCCTCATCACCGTACCGCTGGGCTTACTAACGCTGGTGCTCGCGCATCGCTACTTGCCTGCCGATCGCCAGAAGCTCAAGACCGATCGCGCCGGCTTCGACCCGCTGGGCACACTGCTGCTGGCGTTGACGCTCGCCGCTTATGCGCTGGCCATGACCCTTGGGCGAGGCAGTTTCGGTCCGTTCAACATCGCCTTGCTGTTGGCGGCGGGTGTCGGCGTTGGCCTCTTCGTGTTCGCCGAAGCTCGAGTCACCTCACCGTTGATTCGATTGGCGATGTTCCGCGATCCCGTGCTCAGTGGCAGCCTCGCCATGAGCCTGCTCGTCGCGACAGTGATGATGGCGACGCTCGTGGTCGGGCCCTTCTATCTCGCGCATGGGCTGGGGCTCGATGCGGTTCTGGTTGGACTGGTTTTGTCAGTCGGGCCGTTTGTCGCGGCACTGACGGGTGTGCCCGCCGGCCGTATTGCCGACCGCTTTGGCGCCCAACGCATGACCCTCGTCGGCCTCGCGGCAATGGCGACTGGATGCCTCACGCTGTCGGTATTGCCGAAGACGTTCGGCATCGGCGGCTACCTCTTGCCGATGGTCGTGATAACCCTCGGCTATGCCCTGTTCCAGACAGCCAACAACACGGCGGTCATGGCAGATGTTCAGCCGGACCAGCGAGGCGTCATCTCCGGCATGCTCAACCTGTCACGCAATCTGGGGCTCATCACGGGGGCGTCCGCCTTGGGCGCGGTGTTCGCGCTCGCATCGGCCTCGGTCGACATTGCAACGGCGCGACCCGAAGCGGTTGCCAGCGGTATGCGGATCACCTTCGCCGTGGCGCTGGTGCTGATCGCTGTCGCACTGGCCATCGCGCTGGGAAGCCGCGCGTTGGCAGTGCGTCGTGACCGCTGATAACCCGATACCTCGTTTACTTTTCCAGCACGACCAGTGGCGTGTCTTTCTTCACAATGTACGTCGCCAGCTCAGACGCCTTGCTCGCGCCGACGTTCTTCGCGACGTGCGCAGTGCCTGCAGGGATGTACAAGGAATCGCCAGCCTTGAGCGTTACAGGGGGCTGACCTTCGAGTTGATATTCAAACGTGCCCTCAATCACGTGGGCCACTTCCACCCCGGGATGCGAATGTTTGGGGGACACCACACCCGGCTCGAAATCAACGCGGACCTGAATCACCTCACGCCCGGCGACGTCGAGGTCCTGGCGCAGCAGATCGGTGCGGTGAAGGCCCGCCTGCCAGCTTTTTACTGGCGGCGCCTCTTGTGCTTGAGAGAGGCCCGCGAAGGCAGTGAGTGCCGCAGCAACGGCGACGCCGAGCATGCCAGCAAAAATACGGTGGTTGAAACGGGACATGGCATTTCTCTGTGCGCGGGAATGCGCGCGGAGCTTGCCGCGGATGCGGTGGCTCTATTTGGAGGCCGCCGTGTATCGCGCAAGTGTCGCCAAGGCCCTGGTTTTGTATGCGAAGGTAGCTGCAGGTGCGCGGGATACGTTCCGATACAAACGAATCCCGCACACACGAAAAAGCCCGCACAAGGCGGGCTTTGTAAATCGAGTAGGTGGCCGGCGCTGGTCTCCGGCTTACAAGGTTTATCAGGCCTCCCACAGAACAGTTTTGTGCTGTCCTGCTTCACACGGCATAAGGGCTGGATCTCAGCGCGGAGATCTTTCTAACCGTGTACCCTTCGGAACGCGCCCCACGTTTCCTCGCCATCCGCTTGCGCATCAGTCTGCGTCTTCACCTACAACTTCAAGAATAGTACAAACTCCAAAGCGCAAGGCGGGCTTTTTAGAACGATTTTGTCCTGTCGCAGGCGTGGCAGGATGGAAAAATGCTATCGCCAGTCACCTGGGGTACACGCCGACAAAAATAGTCGTCGTGTACCCCGCTTTTCGGCTCACTGGGTCGTGCCAGCCGTTTACAGATCGGTGATTTCCTTATGACGTGGCACCAGCGCCTTCATCACGCTCCACGCCACCAGGTAGGCCACCGCACAGATGGCAAACATGATCATGTAGCCGGTATGGATATCGCCGATCAGTTTGTAATGGTCGATCACCCAACCGCCAGTCTTGGTCATCACTACCCCGCCCAAACCGCCGGCCAAACCACCAATGCCGACCACCGACGCGATGGACTTTTGCGGGAACATGTCAGACACGGTGGTGAAGATGTTGCACGACCACGCCTGATGCGCCGATGCGCCCACGCCGATCAGCAGCACCGGCACCCAGAAACTGATGTAACCGAATGGCTGCGCCAGCAACACCAGCAGCGGGAAGAAGGCGATCACCAGCATGGCTTTCATACGACCGTCATACGGCGCGTCGCCGCGTGACATGAAATAGCTCGGGAACCAGCCGCCGCCGATACTGCCGACCATGGTCATGCTGTACAGCACGGCCAGCGGCAACACGATGGCCTGGCCCTTCATGCCGTATTGCGCCGACAGATAGGTCGGAAGCCAGAACAGGAAGAACCACCACACGCCGTCGGTCATGAACTTGCCGAAGGCAAAGGCCCAGGTCTGGCGGTAGGTCAGCAACTTGAACCACGATACTTTTTTGGCCGCAGCACCCGAGTCGGTGCCGGTGAGCGCTTGCGCGCCCTGATCGCTGCGGATATAGGCCAGCTCTTGCACCGACAGGCGTTTTTGCTGCTCCGGTTTTTCGTACAGTGCAATCCACACCGCCACCCAAACGAAGCCCAACGCACCGATCACGATGAACGCCGCTTCCCAGCCCCATATACCGGCGATCAGCGGCACGCAGATCGGTGCCAGGACCGCGCCCACATTGGCGCCGGAGTTGAAGATACCGGTGGCGAAGGAACGCTCCTTCTTCGGGAAATATTCGGCAGTGGCCTTGATCGCGATCGGGAAGTTACCCGCTTCGCCGATCGCCAGTACGGCGCGCGACAGCATGAAACCTGCGATCGAAACCGGGATGACGGCAAGGCCCAAGGCGCTGCTGATGCCGGCAATACCCTCGCCCATCGGCACCGCAAAGGCGTGCATGATCGCGCCGGTCGACCAGACGCCGATCGCTACCACATAGGCGGTCTTGGTGCCGATCTTGTCAACGAAGCGGCCGGCGAACAGCATGGAAATCGCGTACACAAATTGAAAGACGGAGGCGATGTTCGCGTAGTCGGTGTTACTCCAGCCAAATTGCGTCGACAGATCCGGCGCCAACAGACTCAGTACCTGACGGTCCAGGTAATTGACGGTGGTAGCGAAAAATAACAGCGCGCAAATCGTCCAGCGGTACTTGCCGACAGCCTGGCCGATTCGTTGCGGATTGATGGGCTCGTTCAGATTCATGGCATCACTTTATTGTTGGTTTATGGTGATGATCTCTCGGTTTCAAGCGAGATCAATTGTGTCGTAGAGCATCGGCAAAACGCGATGAATCCGCGCCACAGCCCGGTTTCAGCTCATTAGCGTGGGCACTGCTCGGACACTGAAATCATAAGAAGCGGTATTCAGAGAGGCGCGCGGGAGGATTGAATTCATGATGGGGCCGACACTCGTTTTTATTTTTAGTGTTTAACAGCCGATGATCGTCTGTCGTCGTACAACCATGCCTTTTATATCGAGTTCACTACTAGGCTGTCAATCTGAAAAATAGCCGTTCGTCTCGACAAAGACCGCCCGTTAACATTGCGATTTCGTACGCGTGCTGCTGGTTGTGGGGCCGTTAGCCTTTTGACGTTTCGGGTGTTAAACACAGGGTATGGGTGATTTGATGATTGAGCCGCGTTGTACGACAACGCGCTTCACACGCCATGACGAGAGACCTCAATTGCGGTCATCTCGTCAGCGTGCTTTTCGACTGGCAGATCGGCGAAGACGAATCAGGATTTCACAGGCGGTTTGGTGCGAGCGGCCGCGCGTGCCGAGGCGTTGAGCGCCACAGCGGCGAGAATGAGCGCCTTCAATGCGCTCTCATCAAGCTTGTCCCCCTCATGCAAATCAATGGCACGTCGGGTGTTGCCTTCAAGACTGGCATTGAAAAGCCCTGAAGGGTCTTCCAGCGAGGCGCCCTTGGCAAACGTCAGCTTCACGACCTGCTTGTAGGTCTCACCGGTGCAGATGATTCCGGCGTGCGACCACACTGGAACCCCCCGCCACTTCCATTCCTCGACCACGTCGGGGTCGACCTGCTGGATGAGCGTTCGGACCCGAGCGAGCGTCTCGCCCCGCCAATCTCCCAGGTCTTTGATTCTCGCGTCTATCAGCTGAGAGGCCGAAGGTCCTCCCTCTTCTTCCTTAGCACCGACCTGCTCTTTCTTCATGGTGGTTGTCGCCTTTTTCATGAGGGTGTCCAAAGCGTGGCCTTACAGGGTTCTTTGACCGTTTCCGACGTCCCTTGCGTTTTTGATTCCCCAGTCAAAGGCGTCTTCCATATCCAGCAGATGCGGGGATGGCTTGTTGTCTTCCTCTATGACCGTGCCGTCCGGCCGGTAAACGCCGATGAACATCTTCAGCGAGCCGTCCCTCAATATCTCGGCTTTGACCTCGATCTTGCATCCGTTCGACAGCGTTTCCTTGTGGTGCATATGGCGTTCAGTCATGGCTGCATTTCTCCCGTCGTTGAAGTCCGAGTAGCGCATTTACCCATTGGCCATGTTAGCTCAGTGCGGCCCACTGAAAGGCCTGTCAGGACAGCGGCGTAATGCCACCTATACTAGAAGCCACCGCCCCCACGGGGTCTGCACTCCCAACAATAAAAAGCAGAGGTGGAACATGGTCTGGCAGCAAGTCTACGATCCGTTCGGCAATCCGATACTTTCAACCATCATGGCAGCAGTGCCGGTCGTGGTGATGCTGGCAGCCCTGGCGTTTTTCCATATCAAGGCGCATCTGGCCGCATTGCTGGCCCTGACCTCCGCGCTGGTGATCGCGATCTTCGCGTTCGGCATGCCGGCGAACATGGCCGGCTCGGCCGCACTTTACGGCGCCGCCAACGGCTTGCTGCCCATTGGCTGGATTGTGCTCAACATCATTTTCCTGCATCGGCTGACCACCGAGAACGGCTCGTTCAAAGTGCTGCAGGATTCCCTGGCGCGCATCACCGACGATCGACGCCTGCAATTGCTGCTGATTGCCTTCTGCTTCGGTGCTTTCTTCGAAGGAGCCGCAGGCTTCGGTACGCCGGTGGCGGTGACCGGGGCGATTCTGATCGGGTTGGGCTTCTCGCCACTGGCCGCGTCTGGCCTGGCGTTGATCGCCAACACCGCGCCCGTGGCGTTCGGTGCGCTGGGCACGCCGATCATCACCCTGGCCAAGGTGACCGGGCTGGATGAAATGGAGCTGTCGATGATGGTTGGCCGGCAACTGCCGTTCTTCTCGGTGATCGTGCCGTTCTGGTTGATCTGGGCCTTCGCCGGCTGGCGCAAGATGCTGGAAATCTGGCCGCCGATTCTGGTGGCCGGGGTCAGTTTCGCCGTGCCGCAGTTCCTGGTGTCCAACTACCACGGACCGATGCTGGTGGACGTGATCGCCGCGCTGATTTCCATGGCCTGCCTGACCGGTTTCCTCAGGGTCTGGAAACCGGCCACCGTGCATACCTCCGCCGCGCTGTCCGGGCGCGTCGACAACTCCAAAATAGCCGAAGAGCATGACGAAAAACCCGTCGCCAGCGCGGCCTTTGCCAGCGATGCCAAGCCTGCTGTGATGCGCGCGTGGATGCCGTGGATCATCCTCACCGTGTTCGTGTTCGCCTGGGGAACCCAGGGCTTCAAAAACATGTTCGATACCCGCCCGGCGATTGATCCGGCCACCCACTCGGCCAAGCTCGACCCTCAAGGCAAACCGATGCGCGAAGCGAACCCGATCTTCGCTCCGATCGTGACTTTCACCACGATCCACCAGCAGATCGAGAAGGTCCCGCCCGTGGTGCCCGCACCTAAAACCGAGGACGCAGTCTACAAGTTCACCTGGTTCACCAGCACCGGTAGCGGCATCCTGCTGTCGGCGATCCTCGGCGGGTTGCTGATGGGTTATTCCATTCCGCAACTGATCCACCAGTACGTGCGAACGCTGTGGGTGGTGCGCTATTCACTGATCACCATTACCGCCATGCTCGCCCTCGGTTTCCTCACTCGTTATTCGGGTCTGGACGCGACCATGGGCCTGGCCTTCGCCGCGACGGGCATCTTCTACCCCATGTTCGGCACCCTGCTCGGCTGGCTCGGCGTGGCGTTGACCGGCTCGGATACGGCGTCAAACGTGCTGTTCGGCGGCTTGCAACGGGTTACTGCCGAGCAATTGGGCCTCAGCCCGGTGTTGATGGCGGCCGCCAACAGTTCCGGCGGGGTCATGGGCAAGATGGTCGACGCCCAGTCGATCGTGGTGGCCTCGACCGCCACCCGCTGGTACGGGCATGAAGGGGAAATCCTGCGTTATGTGTTTTTCCACTCGATCATCCTGGCCATCCTGGTCGGTGGCTTGGTGACGTTGCAGGCGTATGTGGCGCCGTTCAGCCATATGGTGGTGGGCGGGCATTGATTGACGTAGCCCGGGCTCACCGCCCGGGCATTACGCCCACCCCTCAAGTCGCAGCGTGGCCCGAACCAGACGTTGTTCCTCGCTTTCGATTTCCTTGAGGTTCTCGCAGATGCTCTGGATGTGCGCGATGGCCGCCTTGCGTGCCTGCTCCGGCATACGGCCGGTGACGGCGTTGTAGAGCCGCGCATGTTGACGGTCGATCTGACGTTTTTGCGGCTCGCGGTGGTAGAGGTTATTGACCGAGGCAAACACCGTGTTGAGCAGTAAGTCCGTCAGCGAGCGCAAGGTCTGAACCAGCACCGGGTTGTGCGAAGCCTCGCAAATCGCCAGGTGAAACGCATGATCGAGCCGGGCGTGTTCGGACGCCTCCAGCGAACGGCTATGGGCATTGAGCAACGCCTCGTAGCTGCGGGTGATGAGGACAAAGTCGGCGTCGGTTCCGCGCAACGCCGCCAGACGTGCGGACTCGCCTTCGAGCAGACTGCGAACCTCGAACAAATCATAGAGCGTGCGGGGTTGTGAGCTGAACAAGTGCATCAACGGTGACGCGGCACCGTGACCCGAAAGGTCGGCTACAAATGAACCTTTACCCTGCTCTGTCTTGATAATCCCGCGAGCGCGCAACAGCTTCAGGCCCTCGCGAAGTGCCGTGCGGGAAACGCCGAGTTTTTCGGTCAGACGACGCTCCGACGGCAATAGCTGCCCGGTCTTGAGTACCCCGCCCACGATCAGCCGTTCTATGCGTTCACAGACCACGTCTGCGACTTGTGGATTACGGCTCGTTTCTGCCCTTTCCATCGACTCTCCAACTGGTATGACCAGTCTCGCTGCCAAAACTACAAATGCTCAAACACAAACATAATCTTATGTTTTAAAACAATTTTTTTTAACTAATAAAAAACCATCGAATAAAAAACTGGTTCGACCAGCCAAACAACACATAGACAGTAGAACGCCTCAGGCCAATGATGCAAGTCAGTGGTAAACGGACACAGACCTCCTATAAAAACAACTGAGGGTCGTCAACCGACTATGAACATTCTTTACGATGAACGCGTCGACGGCGTCCTGCCTGATGTCGACAGAGCTGCCTTGCTGCAAGCCCTGCACACACAGTGGCCGGATCTGGAAGTCCTGCATCAACAGGAAGAGCTCAAACCGTACGAATGCGACGGACTTTCTGCTTACCGCACCACGCCCATGCTGGTGGTGCTGCCGCGCCACATCGACGAGGTGCAAGGCGTGCTTCGACTCTGCCATGAGCGGCAGGTCGCGGTGGTTGCCCGCGGTGCCGGCACCGGTTTGTCTGGCGGTGCATTGCCGCTGGAAAAAGGCGTGCTGCTGGTGATGGCGCGTTTCAACTCTATACTGCACATCGACCCCGCCGCCCGCACCGCTCGGGTTCAGCCGGGGGTGCGCAACCTGGCGATTTCCCAGGCTGCAGCGCCGTTTGGCTTGTACTACGCGCCGGACCCTTCCTCGCAGATCGCGTGTTCAATCGGCGGTAATGTGGCGGAAAACGCCGGTGGCGTGCATTGCCTGAAGTACGGGCTGACCGTGCACAACCTGCTCAAGGTCGACATCCTCACCGTCGACGGCGAACATCTGAGCCTGGGTTCGCAGGCGCTCGACTCTCCGGGCTTCGACCTGTTGGCGTTGTTCACCGGTTCCGAAGGCATGCTCGGTGTCATCACCGAGGTCACGGTCAAACTGTTGCCCAAACCCCAGACCGCCAAAGTGCTGCTGGCGGCGTTCGATTCCGTCGAAAAGGCGGGCCGCGCGGTGGGTGACATTATTGCCGCCGGCATCATCCCGGGCGGTCTGGAGATGATGGACAACCTGGCCATTCGCGCCGCCGAAGACTTCATCCACGCTGGTTATCCGGTCGACGCCGAAGCCATTCTGCTGTGCGAGCTCGATGGCGTTGAAGCCGATGTTCACGATGACTGCGACCGCGTGCGCCAAGTGCTGGAACAGGCCGGCGCCACCGAAGTGCGCCAGGCCCGCGATGAAGCCGAACGCGTACGTTTTTGGGCCGGGCGCAAGAATGCCTTTCCGGCGGTGGGCCGTCTTTCACCGGACTATTACTGCATGGACGGGACGATCCCGCGCCGCGAGCTGCCCGGTGTGCTGCACGCGATTGCCGCGTTGTCGGCCGAGTACGACCTGCGGGTGGCCAACGTTTTCCACGCCGGTGACGGCAACATGCACCCGCTGATTCTGTTCGATGCCAACCAACCGGGCGAACTGGATCGCGCCGAAGCCCTGGGCGGCAAGATCCTCGAATTGTGCGTGAAGGTCGGTGGCAGCATTACCGGTGAACACGGCGTGGGCCGGGAGAAAATCAATCAGATGTGCGCACAGTTCAATAGCGATGAGCTGACCGTGTTCCATGCCGTCAAAGCCGCTTTCGATCCGAGTGGCTTGCTCAACCCCGGCAAGAACATTCCGACGCTGCACCGCTGCGCCGAGTTCGGCGCCATGCACGTTCACATGGGTCAGCTGCCCTTCCCTGAACTGGAGCGTTTCTGATGCGCAGCGAACACGATATCGACGACAGCGCCTCGCTGCTGGAACAGGTCAACCAGGCGCTGCAAAACGCTACGCCGTTGCGCATTCAAGGCTCCAACAGCAAGGCGTTTCTTGGACGCATCGTGGCGGGCGAAGTGCTCGACACGCGCAGCCACCGAGGCATCGTCAGCTACGACCCGACGGAGCTGGTGATCACCGCCCGCTGCGGCACCCCGTTGGCAGAACTGGCTGAAGTGTTGGACGCGGCGCAGCAGATGTTGCCCTGCGAACCGCCCTCCTTCGGCGACGGCGCGACGGTCGGCGGCATGATCGCCAGCGGGTTGTCGGGACCACGGCGTCCCTGGTCCGGATCCGTCAGGGACTTCGTCCTCGGAACACGGGTCATCACCGGCCACGGCAAGCATTTGCGTTTTGGCGGCGAAGTCATGAAAAACGTCGCCGGCTACGATCTGTCGCGCTTGATGGCCGGCAGTTACGGCTCGCTCGGCGTGATCACTGAAGTCTCGCTCAAGGTCCTGCCCAAGCCACGGCAAGCCTTAAGCATCAGCCTGGAAATGGACAGCGATCGCGCCTTGCTGCGCCTCGCCGAATGGGGCCAGCAGCCGCTGCCGATCAGCGCTGCGTGCCACGATGGGCAGCGCCTGCACCTGCGGCTTGAGGGTGGCGAAGGTTCGGTGGCGGCGGCTCATGACCGACTCGGCGGCGAGTTGCTGGACGCTTCGTATTGGGATGATCTCAACGAGCATCGATTGAGCTTCTTCGATGAGGACCAGGCACTTTGGCGCCTGTCCGTTCCTCACAACACGCCTCGGCTTTCCCTGCCTGGCCGTCAGTTGCTCGATTGGGGCGGTGCACAGCGCTGGCTCAAATCTGACGCGGAGGCAACGTTCATTCGCTCGATCGTCGTAGAAGTCGGCGGGCATGTGACCTGCTATACCCATGGCCTGATCGACAGTCCATTTCAACCGCTGCCTGACGCATTGATGCGCTACCACCGGAACTTGAAGCAACAACTCGATCCCCGGGGCATCTTCAACCCCGGGCGCCTGTACGCGGAGCTTTGACCCATGCAGACCACTTTGAGCGAACAAGCCCGCCAACTGCCCCGCGCCGAAGAAGCCGAAAGCATCCTGCGCACGTGTGTGCACTGCGGTTTCTGCAATGCCACGTGCCCGACCTATCAATTGCTGGGCGATGAACTGGATGGACCGCGGGGCCGCATCTACCTGATCAAGCAGGTTCTGGAGGGCAACGAAGTCACGCAGAAGACCCAACAGCACCTGGATCGCTGCCTGTCTTGTCGTAATTGCGAAACCACTTGCCCTTCCGGTGTCGACTACCACAACTTGCTGGACATCGGCCGGGCGGTGGTCGATGCGGCGGTGCCGCGCCCACTCGGTCAGCGCTTGTTACGCGAAGGACTGCGCAGCGTCGTACCCAATCCGGCGCTGTTCAAAGGGCTGGTCAGCAGTGGCCAGGTGTTCCGGGCGCTGTTGCCCAACACCTTGCAGATAAAGTTGCCTCGCCGCGTCTATCCGGCCAAGCCGCGCCCGGTCATTCGCCACGCCCGGCAGGTGCTGATGCTCGAAGGCTGCGTGCAACCGAGTCTGTCGCCCAATACCAACGCGGCCGCCGCCCGAGTACTGGATCGACTGGGGATCAGCGTCACTCCGACCCGCGAGGCGGGCTGTTGCGGCGCCGTGGATTATCACCTCGACGCTCAGGCCGCCGGCCTGGATCGTGCCCGTCGCAACATTGATGCGTGGTGGCCGAGCATTGAAAACGGTGCCGAGGCCATCGTGCAAACCGCCAGCGGTTGCGGTGCCTTCATCAAAGATTATGGTCACCTGCTCAGCACCGACCCGGCCTATGCCGAGAAGGCGAAAAAGGTCAGTGCGCTGGCCAAGGATCTGGTCGAAGTGCTGCGCGACGAGCCGCTGGAAAAGCTCGGTATCCACAGCGCCCAGCGCCTGGCCTTCCATTGCCCCTGCACCTTGCAGCACGCGCAGAAACTGGGGGGTGCGGTGGAAGCGATTCTGACGAGTCTGGGCTTCAACCTCACGCCTGTTGCCGACAGTCACCTGTGCTGCGGCTCGGCGGGCACCTATTCGCTGACCCAACCCGAACTGTCCCGGCAACTGCGCGACAACAAGCTTAATGCGCTGGAAAGCGGACATCCCGAAGTCATTGTCACGGCCAATATCGGCTGTCAGTCCCACCTCGACGGTGCGGGCCGAACCCCTGTCAGGCACTGGATCGAACTGGTCGAAGCCGCCTTGCCCTAACCGAGTACTGGAGAATCCCCATGAAAAGCAAAGCCGTATTGAGCCAGACCGAAGTCAGCCAAATCCTTGCATCTGCACGCACCGAAGCGCAGAACAACCAATGGGCCGTGACCATCGTGATTGTCGATGACGGCGGCCATCCACTGGCCCTCGAACGCCTCGATGGTTGCGCTCCGATTGGCGCCTACATCGCCACCGAAAAGGCCCGCACCTCAGCCCTCGGTCGGCGCGAATCCAAAGGTTATGAAGAGATGGTCAATGGCGGACGCCACGCCTTTTTGTCCGCGCCATTGCTGACATCCCTTGAGGGCGGCGTGCCGATCATCGTCGACGGTCAGGTGATCGGCGCGGTCGGGGTGTCCGGTGTCAAAGCCGAGCAGGACGCACAAGTGGCCAAGGCCGGGGCGCAATGCCTGAACTGAATTGATTTGAGCTGAGCACTGAAACAGTCGGGCCATGTGGCAAACGGCCCGACGTTCGTTTTCGATCACTGCCCTTCAGCAAGTTTCGCCTTCGGTATCCGCAAAGCGCGCCAGGCAATTAAAATCGCCATGAGTGCCAAGCCGAACGTCACCCACGAAACCAGATTAATTCCACCCTCGAAGGCACTTCCCGCCTGCGTCATCAGCTCTCGTGCTTGATCTCCTGACAACTGCACCGCTACATGATTAGCACCCGATAGCGTCTCACTCGCCAGCATCGTCTGCACCTCGCTCAAAAAGCCCGGAAGCTGCAATGCACCGCGATAGTAGGCAGTGACGAGACCACCGAGTACTGTCGTCCCCAAAACCACACCCACTTCATAGGCCGTTTCACTAATGGCCGACGCTGCACCCGCCTTTTCCGGCGGTGCAGCCGACAAAATCACGTCGTTTGATACCGTCGCGATCGCGCCCACACCAATGTTCAGCAAGGCAAAAGCCACCACCAGAACGATCAGACTGCTGCCGATGCTGGCGACCAACAAAAACGCCGCCCCAGCAAACGCCATCAGAATCGGTACCAGCACATGCACCGGTACTCGCCTCGCTACAGGCACGACTGCCATTCCCACTACGATCGCCATGATCTGACCAGGTACTAATGCAAAGCTGGCATTCAACGGTGACATCTGAAGAACGATCTGTAAGAACTGAGTGGTGAAGAACACAAAGCCGACGAGGAACGCGAGGCTCATCAGATTGATGAGTACGGAGCCGCTAAAGGTGCCACTTCGGAACAAACTCAGATCCATCAGCGGCACAGGCAGACGTAACTGCCGATGCACAAACATCCACCCAGCAACCATGCCGATTACAAATGCTGTCAGCGCCATCCAGTCGAGACCATTACTGGCGCTGTGTTTAATGCCGTAAACGATGGCACTGAGGGCAACCATCGATTGCAGGATACTTAGCGGATCCAATGGCCCTGAACAGTCTTTCTCGGACTCGGGCAACAACACTGGTCCCAATACCAACAACGGCACCAATACGGGTATCGCCAATAGGAAAATCGCCCCCCAGCTGAAAAACTCCAGCAAAACCCCACCGACCAATGGGCCGAGCGCCGATCCTACCGTCAGAGTTGTTGCCCAGATCGCGACAGCTACTCTGCGCTCCTCTCGGTCCAGAAACACCGAACGTATCAATGCCAAAGTAGAAGGCATCAACATCGCACCGAAAATCCCCATGCAGGCTCGCCCGGCAATCAGTTGCATGGCCGTTTGGGAATAGGCGGTCAGCACCGACACAATGACAAAACCCAAAGACCCGGCCAGTAACAACTTTCGATGACCTACTCGATCGCCCAGACTACCCATCGACACCAGTAATCCCGCCAATACCAGCGAATAGGCATCGATCATCCATAACTGCTGACTAGCACTCGGACTCAGGGCCTCGGCAATCTTTGGTAACGCGAATCCAAGCACCGTATTGTCTACGGTCACCAGTAGTACTGGCAGCATCAGCACGCTTAGGGCTGACCATCGTTTTGCTCTGTGTTGCGCTGTCTCATTTATTAACACCATTGATCCAAGCTCCTTATTACCTCAAAAAATCACGGGACATTTTTCAATGCTTCCGTGAAACGAACCCTGCGCACTTCCATGGCGAGGGTTTAAGAATGCAACTTGCAACGTAAGAAAAATTAACTTTTCTCGCGGGAAAGCAGAACACTTCTATAATTTCGTTACATAACAACTCAATCGACTATTTGTTTCATATTGTTTGATGGCACTGATGGGCTGAAAGCCCTTTTCCGTCTGCCCCACCCCAAAAGCAAGCGCCCCAAACAATCCCTGGCGTTTGCTTGAGTCACCCTCTTCGCGTTTTCACCCCGTCTGCGAGGCCTCTTTTTTGAACGGCTACGCTCAATAGGTACCGCTCACACTGTCCAACCGACAGAGCAATCGACCCGCCCAAGAGGAAGCGCACAGATGACCCGTCTCACGGCGAAAGACTTTGCCCCGGAACTGCTCGAACTGTACGACTACTACGCCCACGGCAAGATCAACCGGCGTGAGTTTCTGGATCGAGCGGCGTTGTTCACCTTGGGTGGTTTTACCGCGAGCGCGCTCCTCGCCGCCCTCAGTCCGAATTATGCACTCGCCGAGCAGGTTGAATTTACCGACCCGGAAATTGTTGCCGAATACATCACCTACCCCTCACCCAAAGGCAACGGGCAGGTCCGTGGCTATCTGGTGCGCCCGGCGAAAGCCACCGGCAAGGTGCCGGCGGTGGTGGTCGTGCATGAAAATCGCGGGCTCAACCCGTACATCGAAGACGTCGCGCGGCGTGTGGCCAAGGCAGGCTTCATCGCCCTCGCCCCTGATGGTCTGACGTCGGTGGGCGGCTATCCCGGCAACGATGACAAAGGCCGGGAGCTGCAGGCGACCGTCGACCCTGAAAAGCTCATGAATGACTTTTTCGCCGCCATCGAGTGGCTGATGAAGCATGACGCGACCACCGGAAAAGTCGGCATCACCGGGTTCTGTTACGGCGGTGGCGTCGTCAATGCCGCGGCCGTCGCCTATCCGGAACTGGCGGCTGCCGTGTCCTTTTATGGCCGCCAGCCAGAAGACAACGATGTCGCCCGAATCAAGGCGCCGGTGATGCTTCACTACGGTGAGCTGGATACGCGCATCAACGAAGGCTGGCCCGCCTATGAGAAGGCATTGAAAGCCGCGGGCAAGACGTATGAAGCCTACATCTACCCCGGCGCCAACCATGGTTTTCATAACGACTCCACGCCTCGATACGATGACGCCGCGGCCAGGCTGGCCTGGGACCGGACGCTCGGATGGTTTCGGCGGTATCTGGCTTAGTGGTGAAGCTGAAGTCTGCTTTGACACTGTTGCCAGATTCCGCATGAATGGAGGGTTTCGAACAGCTGACGAGTCAGCTGCTCAAACGCGCCTCAATAGGTCACGTCTCAATCACATCATCCGCCCAACTGATGGCCGCAACGACGGTGGGGAAACCGATCGTGCTGGTCAGGGAGATCAGCGTGTGACGGATCTGTTCTGGTGTAGCGCCCGCCTCCAGTGCCCGTCGTGTATGACTGTGCACCGCGCCCTCAGAACGGATGGCCGCCGCGGCACCGAGCTGGATCAGCTGGACAACGATCTCTTCCAGTGGGCCGGTATGACGCACCGCCGTACCCAAGGCTTCCACGGCAGCCAGGTAATCCGGGTACTGCTGTTCGAGACGTTGGTAGGTGTTGTGCGTTTTCTTCTTTGTCATGTTTGTTTCCTCGCGTTGGAGGGCGATCAGTTCTCGCCTTTGCGCCCGAGTCATCAGGCTGCGATTTCCGAAACTTGCACACTGCAACAGTAGGCTACGCTTACAGCAGCTTATTGCACACGATGCTCGCGTCTGCAGGTTTTGGTTTGTTCTGGAGAGCGTCTGCAACAGCTATTTCAGACAGGCCCAAACAATTCACGCAGGACTACGTGATGACCGAGCCCCTCCTCAGTTTTGATCAACTCAAGCGTGCCGCCGCCTCCGGCGAGATCGATACCGTTCTTGTTTGCATGGTCGACATGCAAGGCCGATTGGTCGGCAAGCGATTCCAGGTCGAGTTTTTCATCGACAGCGGTCATGAAGAAACCCATTGCTGCAATTACCTGCTGGCCGACGACATCGACATGGAGCCGGTGCCGGGTTACGCCGCGGCCAGTTGGAGCAAAGGCTATGGCGACTTTGTGCTCAAACCCGACATGGCCACGTTGCGACGGGTGCCCTGGCTCGAATGCACGGCGCTGGTGCTCTGCGATGTGCTCGATCATCACCATCGGCGCGACCTGCCGCACAGCCCGCGGGCGATCCTGAAAAAGCAGGTCGAGCGACTGCGCGAGCGCGGCTACACCGGCATGTTCGCTTCGGAACTGGAGTTCTATCTGTTCGACGAGAGCTACGAGGCCATCCACGAGCGCAACTACCACAAGCCGAAGACGGCCGGTCACTACATCGAGGATTACAACATCCTGCAGACCACCCGCGAAGAGCCGGTGCTGCGGGCGATTCGAAAGCATCTGCAGGCCAGTGGCATTCCCGTGGAAAACTCCAAGGGTGAATGGGGGCCAGGCCAGGAAGAAATCAATATCCGTTATGCCGATGCGCTGACCATGGCCGACCACCACGTCATCATCAAGCACGCCTGCAAAGAGATCGCGCAACTACAGGGCAAGGCGATCACGTTCATGGCCAAGTGGCGCTACGACGCCGCCGGCTCCAGCAGCCACATTCACAATTCGCTGTGGGACAAGAACGGTAAAAAGCCGCTGTTCTTTGACGCCAAGGCTGAGTTCGGCATGTCGAAACTGATGCGTTCCTGGGTGGCCGGGCAGCTCAAATACGCCAACGACATTACCTGTTTTCTCGCGCCCTACATCAATTCGTACAAGCGCTTTCAGGCCGGCACTTTTGCACCGACCCGGGCGGTGTGGAGTCGGGACAATCGCACTGCGGGCTTTCGTTTGTGCGCAGAAGGCAGCAAAGCCATACGCATCGAATGTCGCATCGGCGGCGCCGACCTCAACCCATATCTGGCCTTCGCCGCCTTGATCGCGGCGGGACTGGCCGGCATCGACGAGAAGCTCAGCCTCGCGCCGCCCTTCGAGGGCGATGCCTACGTAGACGAACACTTGCCTGAAGTATCGAAGACCCTGCGTGAAGCTTGCGCCGCACTCCAGGGCTCGACCATGTTGCGCGAGGCGTTCGGCGATGAAGTGATCGACCACTACGTGCACACCGCCGAATGGGAGCAGAAAGAGTACGACCGGCGGATCACCGACTGGGAACTGCAGCGCGGGTTTGAGCGCTATTGAGACCGCCATCATGACTTCAACGATTCAACTCATCTCACCGGTCGATGGCCGGGTCTATGCCGAACGCCGCTGCGCCGATGCAGCGCAAATCGACCAGGCGCTGGCGGCGGCCGAAGCGGCCCAAGCGCAATGGAAACGCCGGCCACTGAGCGAACGCGCCGCTTTTTGCAGCGCCGCGGTGGACGCGATGCTGGCCATGAAGGCTGACATCGTGCCGGAACTGGCCTGGCAGATGGGCCGACCGGTGCGCTTTGGCGCTGGCGAACTGCGCGGTTTCGAAGAGCGTGCCCGGCATATGATCGCCATTGCGCCTGACGCCCTGGCAGCGCTTGAGCCCACGCCCGTCGCCGGTTTTCGACGCTGTATCAAACGCGAGCCGCTGGGTACGGTGCTGGTTGTCGCGCCCTGGAATTACCCCTACCTGACGGCGGTCAATACGATTATCCCGGCGCTGATGGCCGGCAACAGCGTCATCCTCAAACATGCGTCGCAAACGCTGCTGGTGGGCGAACGGTTCGCCGAGGCCTTTCGCCGCGCCCATCTGCCCGAAGGGCTATTCCAGAACCTGCTGCTCAGTCATGTTTATACCGGAGCGATCATTGCCTCTGGACGCGTGCAGCAAGTGAACTTCACCGGCTCGGTCGAAGCCGGAAAATCCATGGAACACGCGGCCGTCGGAGGTTTCCTCGGTGTGGGCCTGGAGCTCGGCGGCAAAGACCCGGCCTACGTACGGGCAGACGCCAACCTCGAACACGCGGTGGAAAACCTGGTGGACGGCAGCTTCTTCAACTCCGGGCAAAGCTGTTGCGCGGTCGAGCGTATTTATGTCGATGAAAAAATATACCCGGCGTTTGTCGAACGCTTCGTCGCGCTGACTCGCCAATACGTGCTGGGCAACCCGCTGGACGAAGCCACCACACTGGGTCCGCTGGTCACACCGAACGCCGCTGATTTCGTTCGTGGGCAGATCGCCGATGCACTGACCCAAGGCGCTCGGGCACTGATCAATCCAAAGGATTTTCCTGCCGACGCGCCGGGCAGCGCCTACCTCGCGCCGCAAGTATTAGTCGACGTCACCCATCAAATGTCGGTGATGCGCGAGGAAAGCTTTGGTCCCGTGGTCGGCATCATGCCGGTGGCCAGCGACGACGAAGCCATTGCCTTGATGAACGACAGTGAGTTCGGGCTCAGCGCCTCCATCTGGACGCAAGACCTTGCCGCCGCCGAACGCTTGGGCAACGAAATCGACACCGGCACCGTGTTCATGAACCGCTGCGATTACCTGGACCCGGCCCTGGCCTGGACCGGAGTGAAGAACAGCGGACGCGGCGTCACGTTGTCGCGCCTGGGTTATGAAAATCTGACCCGCGCGAAATCCTTCCATTTGCGCCACGAGATCTGAGCCATGAGCCTGACCGCGAACTGGAACTACCCCACAAGCATCCGCTTCGGTGTCGGCCGCATCGCCGAGCTTGCCGAGATCTGCCGCAGCCAAGGAATCCAGCGACCATTGCTGGTCACCGACAGTGGCCTGGCGCGTGCCCCGATCACCACGGCAGCAGTGGACGCCTTGCGCGCCGCCGGCCTTGGCGTGGCGCTGTTTTGCGACCTTAAACCCAATCCGGTTGAGGCCAACCTGGCGGGCGGGCTCGATGCCTGGCGCGCCGGCAAACACGATGGTGTGGTCGCCTTCGGCGGTGGCAGTGGCCTGGACATGGGCAAGCTCATCGCCTTCATGAGCGGCCAGACCCGGCCGGTGTGGGATTTCGAAGACATCGGCGACTACTGGACCCGCGCCGACGAAGGCAGCATCGCCCCGATCATTGCGGTGCCGACCACGGCGGGTACCGGCTCCGAGGTGGGCCGTGCCGCGGTGATCATCGATGAGCGTACGCACACCAAACGCATCATCTTCCACCCGAAGATGATGCCGCGCGTGGTCATCAGCGACCCGGCCCTCACCGTCGGCATGCCGGCCAAGGTCACCGCTGGCACCGGCATGGATGCGTTTGCGCATTGTCTGGAATCGTATTGCGCCCCCGGTTTTCATCCCATGGCCGAAGGGATTGCGGTGGAAGGCATGCGCCTGGTCGCCAATGCCCTGGTGCGAGCCGTACACACACCCTCGGACCTGGAGGCGCGAGCGGAAATGCTCGCGGCGGCCGCGATGGGCGCTACCGCTTTCCAGAAAGGCCTGGGCGGGATGCACGCCCTCTCACATCCGGTGGGCGCCCTGTACGACACCCATCACGGCATGACCAACGCCACGTTCATGCCCTATGTCCTGAAATTCAATCGCCCGGCCATCGAGGAACGCATCACCCGCCTCGCGGCTTATTTGCGTCTGCCCTCGCCCGGCTTCGACAGTTTTCTGGCCTTCGTCCTCAAGTTGCGCAAGGACATCGGCGTGCCCCATACGCTGGTTGAGCTAGGGGTGGATGACCGGCAGGCCGACCTGATCGCGGACATGGCGATTGTCGATCCTTGCGCCGGCGGCAACCCGCTGCCCTTGACCCGAAATGGCGCGGCAGAAATTTTCGAAGCGGCGTACCACGGCCGTCTGTAGAACAGTTGTCTGTCCATGGCCAAGGTGCGAACTCGCAGCATGGACGGGATTTATCCGCAAGAAACAGGAGCAGTACGACAAGGGGTTGAAGGCCAGCCCATCCGGCCACGTAAAACCCGGATGGATGCGTATCAAAACCTAAGGGGCACACAACATGAATCCAGCAAGTCAGCCCGACACGAGCGCGCCGCAAGACGATGACGTCAAGGTGCTGCACAGCATGGGCTATGCCCAGCAGCTCTCACGACGCATGGGCGTTTTCTCCAACTTTGCCATTTCCTTTTCGATCATCTGCATCCTCTCGGGTGGTATCAACTCACTCGCCCAGGGCACCTCGGGTGCAGGCGGTGCGTCAATCGGCATTGGCTGGCCGATCGGTTGCCTGATCTCCGGGGTTTTCGCCATGGCCATGGCGCAGATTTCCTCGGCCTACCCTACCGCTGGCGGCCTCTATCACTGGGGCTCGATTCTCGGTAACCGCTTCACCGGCTGGCTGACCGCTTGGTTCAACTTGCTCGGGCTGGTCACCGTGCTAGGCGCGATCAACGTCGGTACCTATTACTTCTTTTTCGGCGCCTTCGGACCAGCGCTGGGTATGGAGGACACCACCACGGTGAGGGTGATTTTCCTGGCGATCCTGACCGGCCTCCAGGCCTTGTGTAACCACCTGGGTATCGGCCTGACCGCTAAACTCACCGACTTCTCGGGCTATCTGATCTTCGCCACGGCGCTCGCGCTGACCATCGTCTGCCTGATCTCTGCACCCAGTTATGAGTTCATCCGGTTATGGACCTTCAGCAACTATTCCGGCGAGGCTGGCGGCAGCGTTTGGCCACAGGTCTCGAACGGCTGGATTTTCATGCTCGGCCTGCTCTTGCCGATCTATACCATCACCGGCTATGACGCCTCTGCGCACACCTCGGAAGAGACCCGAAATGCCGCCATGTCGGTGCCACGCGGCATGGTCATGTCGGTGGTCTGGTCGCTGCTGTTCGGCTGGGTCATGCTCAGTTCGTTTGTGCTGATGCTGCCAAGCATGGACGAGGCGGCGAAGCATGGCTGGACCGTGTTTTTCTGGGCCATGGACACCCAGGTCAATCCGACTGTGAAGTTGGCGCTTTACGTGGCCATTTTCATCTCGCAATTTCTTTGCGGGTTGGCGACCGTGACCTCGGTCTCACGCATGATCTTCGCGTTTTCCCGTGACGGCGGCCTGCCCTTCTCCAAAGCACTGGCCTCGGTCTCGCCGACCCTACGCAGCCCGGTGGCGGCGATCTGGACCGGTGCCACGCTCGCGGTGTTGTTCGTCTGGGGATCGTCGGTGATCTCGGTCGGTGAAACGCCGGTCTATACCATCGTGGTGTCCTGCACGGTGATCTTCCTGTTCTTCTCCTTCATCATTCCCATCGTGCTGGGCCTGTTTACCTACGGGACTTCGAAGTGGCCAACCATGGGACCGTGGAACATGGGGCGCTTCTGGTACTCGGTGTTTGCCCTCCTCTCGATCCTCTCGATGGTGATCATTTTCGTCATCGGCATCCAGCCACCGAACGAATGGGCGCTGTACATCACCATCGGTTTTCTGGTGCTGACGGCAATCGTCTGGTTCGGTTTTGAAGCCCGTCGCTTCCAGGGTCCGCCGATTGGCGACATGATCGTCAAGCGTCAGGCTGAAATTGCGGCGGCTGAAGAGGCGTTGAATAAACGGGGTGGAAGTTGATTGCTGCAGTCATGAGCAAACGGTGGCGAGGGAGCCAGCTCCCTTGCCACAGCGAGCCGCGCCTACGCAGGTAGATCGATTTTATCCAACAACCGGTTCGCCGTGATCTCCGCCACCATGATGCTGTTTGAAATACCCAACAGGGCATAGCGCGACCCACCGTCCAGATGATCCACCAGCTGATGGACCATCACATCGACCGAAGCCAGCGTCTCGACCAAATAAACGGCCTGGGTTTCGGTAGTAGCCCCTGGGTCCACGGAAAACAGAGTGCGGTGGGTACGCCCGGTGGCTTTGATGTCGGCAGTCGACGGGAAGTGAAAGTCGAGGGCCCGTTCGGCGGCCTCGTTGAGTTTGTTCGAATCGGGTTCGTACGGGGACACCGGATCGGTGTCCGGTGGATTGGGCGTTACTTTGAACATAGATGCTTCCCCGTTGGCGGGGAACCTGAGAGAGCTATTGGACTCCTCGGGCGAGGGGATGATTTATCGCCACTGCTACTCGACACCGGACATCGAGAAAGCCTATGACTGATGGTCGCCGGTGTTCAGCCAGAAGACGAAAACGGAGAGCCATTGGCCCGCGCGAACCTGCAATCCCCGTCCGGGACACGCATCATCTGGTTGCCCAAGCGCTTCGGGCACTTCTCTATCGAAATCCTGGAAGACAAGGCGCTGGAGGCATTTGTCGAGGCTGCGTTTGCCTGAGTGTTGCTGCGGTGAATGTATGCTTTGGGCTGAAGTAGGTGCTGCTGGTACCATCATCCAAGAACTGACAAGCCGAGCAGAAAACATGAATCGTCGTAAAAAAATACAGCAGTTATTGAAGGCTCACGCAAAAAAGGCCAGCGCCAAATTGGCACCGTCAAGCAAGTCTAAATACATTAGTAAAGCTGACCGATTGAAACTAGCAGCTGAACCCAGTGCAGACTCGATCATTTCCCCTGAGAGCTGATTTACGCACTCAATGTCGCTCTCCTCGGTTGCTGGACGCTGCGCGATAAAGCTGGGACCGGGCCGCGCGCCCTTAAACAAACGTTAGGCACTTATCCAACCTTACCGTACGGAGCATATAAGACATGTCAAACATCGTCGCATGGACCCTGTTCGCCCTGGGCGTCCTCCATATTCCATTCGGTATTATCAAGTTCAAAACAGCATTCGCCGCCGCCGTAGGCTCTGGCTTCGTTGACCAATTCAAAGCGCACGAAGATCGGCGCACTGCTCTCTGGTTTACCATGCTGGGGCCGCTTTTTATGCTCGCAGGGCAGACAGCGATTCACGCCGTAGCCGTTGGCGATCTCGCGCTACTTAAAATGGTTGGCATCTATGTGCTTATGATCTCGATCATTTGCGTCATTGCAGTTCCAAAATCGGGGTTCTGGGCAACGCTGCTGGTTTCTCCGCTGATCATCGCGGCAGGGTATGGCTGGTAGGCCTAAAAACGCGCATAGAGTTGGACGCCACAAGAGAAACGATCGCACAAGGACGTATTGGCTTTGCTGACTGTTACATTGTTGGCCGCATGGATCCTCAACTCGCGCGAGAACGAGCCAAAGCAGACACCACCCGCCGACGGAGTAGATTCGAACTACACGTGCGCCTCCAACAAGCTCTGCGGACCTGGTACTCAGCTATGGATGAAGTGCTTCCCGGCAGAGTTCGATTCAGTTTTCCTTCAGAAATGCCGACCTTGAAAAGCCTTGATGGAAGATATGCGGTAGCGGCCTTTGATCAAATGATCGCATCCCTTCCACGACCTACTCACACCCCAGAACCTCCTGACCGCAGATGAAGTGAAATCCCATTGCCGCCGTGGAATGACCGTAAGCGTACGGGGAATACGCCTTGTGCAGGGTATGCGTGTGGTGAAGGCCGTACTCAAATTAGTGCCGTGGGCCAGTGACATGGACGTTAGCCCTAGGAGACCAATGGCGTGCACTAGAGCTGGAGATTGGTAGATCGCGTTAGCTCGGCGGCTTGCCTTATTCAGTTACCCAATTTAGTTCATGACTTAGGTCCGCCACGGTGGAAGAGCCTCTTCGAAAAGTGAAAAGGCTCGATGCAGGAAACTGTTGAAGCGAGCGGCATCACGCCGCAGCCCTGCCTGTTGACCACCAATCAGGCACAGATGGGCCACCTTACCAATCACTTCTGCTTCGCCTGGCATATGGACCAAGCGGCGGCACGTCCGTATCGCGAAGTCCAGTCGTCTTGTGTCAACACGCTGCTGAAACTCGCCTACCAACGGATCGTGCAGCGACCAGGCTCGGATGGAAACTTCCCGCCCAGGTTGTTTCTCAGCGGCAATACTCAAGTAGCGTTTCAAGGTTTCGCCCGCGCTACGACCCTGCGCCGCATAAGCGAGCATGCGCTTCGTGTAGTCTTCTTCCCAAGCGGCCAGCAAGGTGCGGACAAAGTCTTCGCGATTGCGGAAATGGTGATAGAACGATCCGCGGGTCACATTCAATCGGCGCGATAGACTCTCGGCCGAAACGCCAATATGCCCTATTTGATCGAGAGCCTCAAAACCAGCCGCGATCCAATGGTTACGAGTTAGTTTTCTCACCAGTTATTTCGCTCCATATTTAGCGCCATACAGACTGTGTATGGTGCGCAACCGATTGATACGCTGCGAACACCAGCAAAGATGGCCGTTGCGTTTTGCACGCCAGCACTTTTCATGGAGCTCGCCTTGAAGAAAATCGTTCTGGTTGCTTTCGACCAATTCACTGATATCGACCTATTCCTGATGTGGGACATTTTAGGCCGCAACACTGAGGACTGGCACGTCCGAATATTGGGTTCTAGCTCTATCGTGCGATCGGCGCACGGCCTGCCTGTTTCGGTGCATGGTCCGCTTTCCGAGGCCAATAGTGCCGACGCGGTATTGTTCGTCAGCGGCAAGGAAGGGATACCCGCTGCACTTGCCGCCCCAGATTTCCTGCCGTCGTTTGAACTTGACTCCAGACGCCAGCGAATCGGCTCCATATGCGCCGGAGCTTTCATTCTCGAACGGCTTGGGCTGCTCAGCGGCCAAGCAACTACACACCCGGATGCACGATCAAGCTTGCAAGCTCTGGGACTTGAGCCCATGGACCAGCCTCTTGTATGCCAGGGGAACGTTGCAACCGCTGGCGGATGCCTTGCGGCGCTCTATCTGGTGGGATGGTTGGTTGAATCCTGGTTCGATGTCGACAAGCGCCGTGCGACGTTGCTCCCTGTTCTGCCAGCTGGGCAGCAAGAGCTCTATGATGCCTTGATCGGGCTCAGTATCCGACAAGGAGAAGTTGACGCCTCAACAACATCCAGTTAATCCATGCTCGCTCAGCGAGGCTCTGGACCTCATCAAGGCGTGGACATTGGTTATCCGGACGGCATCGCCACGACCCATGCGAGCTCCGCTCCTGGTGCGCTACTGCGCCTGGAACCTGAAGTTGCCGTGAACCCCACACTTGAATACGTACCTGATAGCCTAAGTAGGCACGCCGCAATATGGAAAAAGAGCCGCTTGTACAGCGAGATTCCTCCACTATGCAGATACCTCGTGTGCTTGGGAATGAGCAGTGAGCGCGGTTGTCCCTGTCCGGCTTGAAAGTCGGTAACCGTCACTTCTAAGCTAGACAAGCACTTACAGGGCGACAAGGAGCGTTATACGACAAAACCATCGCAACAAGAAACGCGACATGGCATGTCGTCTAATTAGTAGTTAGAACTCAGGAGAGATCCCCGATGCCCCGAGAATTTGAGCTCATTATGTCCGTGCCAGTCCCCTCGAGGTCCGGCATCACCCACCTTTATAAGTCGATGCACCTAGCGGACGCTTTTGCGATTCGGCTCCCTGCGGGCACATCTAGCAATCCAGATTTGCTAGCTCGATTCATCCTTTCCCACCAGCCATCCTGGATCGGATGGCTCTTGAAAGTCCGAGACACTATCGTTGCCTGTTTTGGTCTCAAGACAGCCAAACATTTGGCATCACTCGCTAATCGGATTGGAGCCTTCAAGGTCTACAGCACGAACCAGACTGAAATCGTGTTGGGAGAGGACGACAAGCACCTCGACTTCCGGATATCGATCCTATGTTCTGGAGAGGCAGAGCCAGAAGGCAGTCGCCAACTCGTTTTTTCAACCGTGGTCCAGTGCCACAACCGTCTAGGCCGGGCCTACATCTTCGTTATTGCCCCATTTCACCGCTTGGTTGTTAAGGCCAACCTCCTCCGTGCAGCGCGCGTCGGTTGGCCTCTGGCTACCTGCCCCTAAGGTCCGGCACCCACTGATGCGGTAGCAGTTGCCCGATCTCACTCGCCCGCTGTGTCGGCAGCCGTGTCAGCACATCTTTTAGATAGGCATACGGATCATGCCCTTTAAGCCGTGCCGACTGGATCAAACTCATAATCGCAGCCGCACGTTTTATGATCTGGTTTAGAAACCAAAATCTTTGGAGGCATCGCATGCGCCCTTTGTGCCCAATCAAACCTCCGTCCTTCTCGACGCCATTTCCAGTCCGTCTGCCAAACAGGCTCACGCGGACCTGTCTGCGATGGGTTTTATGCCTGAGCATTGTCGTGCCCGGCATGGCCGCTGCAGAGACACGCCCCGAGAACATGGTGTATCTGCGTATGATTGATCCGGGCATTGAGCAAGACATTCGTTATGCCAGCGCTCACAACTTCACTGGGCACCCACTCGACGGTTACGACGCGGCGCAGTGTCTGTTATCGCTGGACGCCGCCAAGGCCCTCGCTCGGGTACAAACAGCGTTGCGTGCACAAGGCTACGGTTTGAAGGTGTTTGACTGTTATCGCCCCAGCCGTGCCGTTGCCGATATGGGGCGCTTCGCTTTGGTGCCGGGTGACCCACGCAAGGCCGAGTTCTATCCGCGCGTGGACAAGCAGAACTTCTGGCGCCTGGGTTACGTGGCACGGGTGTCCAACCACTCCAAAGGCTCAACCGTGGATCTGACACTGACCGGTCCCGATGCCCTGCCCGTCGATAGCTGGACGCCTTCAGCCGGGCAAGTCGATTGCACGGCCGCCTATGGCCAGCGTTGGCGCGACGGCGCGCTCGACATGGGTACCGGTTTCGATTGCTTTGATGAGCGAGCGCATACCGACAACCCGACGATCAGCGCTGCCGCCAGGGACAATCGCCAGAAGCTCAGCAGGGCCATGGAGAAAGAAGGGTTTACCGGGTACTCGAAGGAATGGTGGCACTTCACATACAGTGGGGAAGGTTCGCCGAAGAATGTCATGGACTTCCCCATCACGCCGCTCGGTACACGCGACGCTCTCGACACCGCCAATCAGCTGATCGTGGTCACCACAAAAAACTGGACTGACATCCAGGGCACGGCCCAGCGCTACGAACGGCAGGGCAACACCTTTCGAAAATACGAAACGTCGTTTCCAGTGGTGGTCGGCAAGAGCGGGCTGGCGTGGGGCAAGGGGCTTGGCAGCGTTGAGCAACGCGAAGGTCCGGTCAAAAGTGAAGGCGATGGAAAAGCGCCTGCCGGGGTATTCAAACTGGGAGCGGCTTTTGGCTACGACGGTACGGCCGACACCAAACTGCCTTACCTTGCGTTGACCTCGACCATCGAATGCGTGGATGACAGCCACTCCGCACGCTATAACGAGCTGGTTGATGGAGCGACTGTTTCGAAAGACTGGAACAGCTCCGAACGTATGCGTCGCGATGACGACCTGTATCGAAAAGGCATTTTCATCGAGCACAATACGCCAGCGTCCCCCGCCTCGGGCTCGTGCATTTTCTTTCACATCTGGCGTGGCCCCACCTCTCCGACGCTGGGCTGCACCGCCATGGATCCAGCGGATATTTCTCGCTTGTTCCATTGGCTGGATCCTCGCCAGTCCCCTCTGCTGGTTCAAATGCCCGAGGCGCAATACGAGCACTTTCACGAACGCTGGAACCTGCCCGAACGTTGATAGCGTCAGCATTGGCAGACGGTGTCTGGAAGTCCTGGCCATCGCCGAAGGAACACCCAGTGCAAATTCGTATACCCTATCTGCAATTCATTCCGAACGATCACGACCGTGGCCCTGACAAAACTCAACGCTCCCGACCTTGGCAATTCGCCTTCGACGTCGGAAATCATCACCCGTCATCTGCGTGACGCCATCGTCGCCGGGCATTTCGCCGAGGACGAGCCGATTCGCCAGGACGACATCGCCCGCCAGTTCAACGTCAGCAAGATTCCGGTGCGCGAAGCCCTCAAGCGCCTGGAGGCCGAAGGCCTGGTGATGTTCCAGCGAAATCGCGGGGCGATGGTCACCCGGGTTTCCGATGCAGAACTGGCGCAGATGTTCGAAGTGCGCATGCTGCTCGAAGACAAGGTGCTGCGCCTGGCCATTCCGAACATGACCGAAGAAACCTTCGCCCGTGCCGAGCGTATCTGCCAGGAGTTCATCGGCGAAGATGATGTGGGGCGCTGGGCCGAGCTCAACTGGGAACTGCACGCTTGCCTCTACGAGCCGGCGCAACGTCCGTTTCTGGTCGGCCTGATCCGCTCGGTCAACGACAAGCTGGAGCGCTACCTGCGCATGCAGATGAGCCTGTCGGCCGGTAAGGAACGCGCCGATCACGAACACCGGGAAATCCTTGCGGCCTGCCGTGCCGGTGACGTGGACCTGGCGGTGAAGTTGCTCGACGAGCACATTGCCGGCGTCTGCAAGACCCTGTTCGAGCACCTGCCTCACCACCACTGACAGCTCGCCGCACTGTGCCGATTTCGTCATCGACACTGAATAAAACCATCAAGCCGGCAAGCCCCCGCACAGGCCACTCTTTCGTTCACTCATCTGAACGGACGTGGCCATCCCATGAAACGCATCACCGTGATCGACTCCCACACCGGCGGCGAACCGACCCGCCTGGTGACCGCCGGTTTTCCTGACCTGGGCAGCGGCAGCATGGCCGAACGTCGACAGCGGCTGGCCGAACAGCATGATCAATGGCGCGCTGCCTGCGTGCTCGAACCACGGGGCAGTGACGTGCTGGTCGGCGCCCTGCTCTGTGAGCCGGTGGACCCGAGCGCCTGTGCCGGCGTGATTTTCTTCAACAACAGCGGTTACCTCGGCATGTGTGGCCACGGCACCATCGGCCTGGTGGCCTCACTCGCACATCTGGGCAAGATCGGCCCCGGGGTGCACAGCATCGAAACCCCGGTGGGCACGGTGCAGGCGACGCTGCACGACGACCATTCGGTGAGCGTGCGCAATGTGCCGGCGTACCGTTACCGCAAAGCGCTGGCGCTGCAGGTGCCGGGGATCGGTCAAGTGACCGGCGATGTTGCCTGGGGTGGAAACTGGTTTTTCCTGATTGCCGAGCACGGTCTGCGCATTGCCGGCGATAACCTCGATGCGCTGACCGCCTACACCTTCGCCGTGCAGCAAGCACTGGAGACTCAGGGTATTCGCGGCGAAGACGGCGGCTTGATCGACCATGTCGAGCTGTTCGCCGATGACGAGCAGGCCGACAGCCGCAACTTCGTCCTCTGCCCCGGCAAGGCCTACGACCGCTCGCCCTGCGGCACCGGCACCAGTGCCAAACTGGCGTGCCTGGCGGCCGACGACAAATTGCAGCCGGGACAGATCTGGCGTCAGGCCAGTGTCATCGGCAGCGAGTTCGAAGGTTCCTACGAACTTCAGGGTGAGCGCATCGTGCCGACCATTCGCGGTCGCGCCTTTATCAGCGCCGAAGCCAGCCTGATCATCGAACAGGACGACCCGTTCGCCTGGGGCATTCGCCCGTGAACGAGGGCCGGGTGGCCGATGTGATCGTGATCGGCGCCGGCATCATCGGCGCCGCCTGTGCCCAGGCGTTGGCAGGTCGCGGCTTGCGCGTGCTGGTGCTGGACGCCGGCCTGCCCGGCGCTACGGCGGCGGGCATGGGCCACTTGCTGGTCCTCGACGACAACCCGGCCGAACTGGCCCTCAGTCAATATTCTTTGCAACGCTGGCGCGAACTCGCGCCGACCTTGCCCGACGGCTGCGCCTACCGTTGCAATGGCACCCTCTGGCTGGCCGCCAATGCTGAAGAAATGGCCGTCGCCCACAGCAAATACCTGAATTTGCATGCCCAAGGCGTGGCCTGCGAATTGATCTCCAGCAATGCCTTGCACCAGCGCGAACCGGAACTGCGCGAGGGCCTGGAAGGCGGACTGCTGATCAATGGCGACGGCATTCTTTATGCCCCGGCGACCGCCAATTGGATGCTCGACACACCAAACATCAGCCAACGCCGGACGCGGGTCAGCGAAGTCGATGGCAACCGCGTGCGACTCGACGACGGCCACTGGCTAAGCGCCGAAGCAGTGATTCTGGCCAACGGCATCCAGGCCAACGCGCTTTGCCCCGAGCTGCCGATCGAACCGAAGAAAGGCCACTTGCTGATCACCGACCGCTACCCCGGCAAGGTCACTCACACCCTGGTGGAACTCGGTTACGTCACCAGTGCCCACAACGCCAGCGGTCCCTCGACGGCGTGCAATATCCAGCCTCGGCCGACCGGGCAATTGTTCATCGGCGCCTCGCGACAATTCGGCACCACCGACCCTCAAGTCGAGGGCTGGATGCTGGCGAAAATGCTCCGGCGTGCCACCGACTACATGCCGGGTCTGGCTCAGCTCAACGGCATCCGCGCCTGGACCGGTTTTCGCGCTGCCAGCCCCGACGGTTTACCGCTGGTGGGTCAGCACCCGCAACGCAAAGGTTTATGGCTGGCAGTCGGTCACGAGGGCCTCGGCGTGACGACCGCCCCCGGCACCGCCGACCTGCTGGTCGCGCAGCTGTTCGACGAAACGCCGCCACTGGCCGCGCACCCGTATCTGCCGCAACGTTTTCTCGGAGAGCCCGTTTATGCCTGAATTGATGCTGGACGGACGTGCCCTGCGGGTTGCCGAGGGCACCAGCGTCGCCGCTGCACTGGCCCTGAGCGGCGACGGCTGCACGCGCACATCGGTCAGTGGCCAACGCCGCGCCCCGTTATGCGGCATGGGCATTTGCCAGGAATGCCGGGTGACCATCGACGGTCGCCGGCGCCTGGCCTGCCAAACGCTGTGCCGTGACGGCATGCACGTGGAGACGCAAGCATGAGCGAATACGCCGACCTGCTGATCATCGGTGCCGGTCCCGCCGGCATGGCCGCCGCGCTCGCTGCGGCGCCAAGCGGTGCGCGCATCGTCCTGCTCGACGACAACCCGCTCCCGGGCGGGCAAATCTGGCGTGACGGGCCTCAGGCCAACCTGCCGAACCTGGCGCGTCAAATGCGCGAACGACTGGAGGCGTGCAGCAACATCCACCGCCACTCCGTCACTCGAGTGATTGCCTGCGCCGGGCCGAAACAACTGCTGGTCGAAGACGCCGATCGAGGCTGGTTGATCGGTTACGACAAACTGATTCTGTGTACCGGCGCCCGCGAGTTGCTGCTGCCCTTCCCCGGCTGGACGCTGCCCGGCGTGACTGGCGCGGGTGGCCTCCAGGCATTGATCAAAGGCGGGCTGCCGGTGCAGGACGAACGCATTGTGATTGCCGGCAGCGGACCGTTATTGCTGGCCAGCGCCGCCACCGCAAAACACAACGGCGCCCGGGTGCGGCGCATCGCCGAGCAAGCCCACGCGACCGCCGTCGCCGGTTTCGCCGCGCAACTGCCACGCTGGCCCAACAAGCTGATGCAGTCGGTCACGTTGTTCGACTGCCATTACCGTACCGGGACCTACGTACTGGCCGCCGTGGGCAATGAACGGCTGGAAGGTGTGCGCCTGCAACAGCAAGGAAAAATCGTCGAGCTGGAATGTGATCGCCTGGCCTGCGGTTTCGGTCTGATTCCCAATACCCAACTCGGCCAGGCCCTCGGCTGCGAGCTCGATGGCCCGGCGATTGCCGTCGATGCCTGGCAGACCACTCGCCGTGCCGATCACTATGCGGCGGGTGAATGCACCGGTTTCGGGGGCAGTGAACTGGCGTTGGTCGAAGGCGCAATTGCCGGTCACGCCGCGGTCGGTGACCTTGAGTCGGCCCGAGCTTTGTGGCCGCGTCGTGCGCGCTGGCACGGTTTCGCCAACGCCCTCAACAAAGCATTCGCTCTCGATCCGCAACTCAAGTCGCTGGCACAACCCGACACCTTGGTGTGCCGTTGCGAAGACGTGCCTTACGGCTTGCTTGCCGGGCACACTGACTGGCGCGAGGCCAAGCTGGCCAGTCGCTGCGGCATGGGCGCCTGCCAGGGCCGGGTGTGTGGCGGCGCGTTGCAGCACCTGTTCGGCTGGCAACCTTCGGCACCACGGCCGCCCTTCAGCCCGGCGCGGATCGAGACCTTGCTGTGCCTGGACGACACCCCGCATGCCTGAATGCCGGCCCGGGGCTTTCGGGTCCGTCGCCGAGTCTTTATGATCCGGGGCATTGCCTCCAGACGCCCAGCGCCATGTATGCCTCGCTCACTACTTTCAAACCCTGCGACCTGCCCACCCTGCTGAGCAGTCTGCAGCCGATCGCGGCGCTGCTCGACACTCTGTCGGACGTGGTGTTTTTCATCAAGGACAGCGAGGCCCGCTACGCCTTCGTCAACCAGACCCTGGCCCGGCGCTGCGGCTTCAAACACAGTGACGAGCTGCTCGGGCGCACTGCCGACAGGGTCTTTCCCGAGCGCTTCGGCCCGCTGTACACCGAGCAGGATCGGCGGGTGCTGTCCACCGGCCGCGAACTGGCCGACCAACTCGAACTGCACCTGTATTACGGTAACCAGCCAGTCTGGTGCCTGACCCACAAACTCGCGCTGCGCGACCTGCAAGGTCAGATCGTCGGCCTGGCCGGCATCTCCCGCGACCTGCAAGCGCCACAGTCCAGCCATCCGGCGTTCCAGAAACTCGCGGCGGTGGACGCGCATATCCGCAGCCATTTCGCCCGGCCGATCAGCCTCGCCGAACTGACCGCAATCGCCGGGTTTTCCGTGGCGCAACTGGAGCGCCATTGCAAACGGGTGTTCCAGCTCACCCCACGGCAGATGATTCACAAGGCGCGCCTGGAGGAAGGCTCCCGACTGTTGCTGCACACCGATCTGCCCATCACCGAGATCGCCCTGCGCTGCGGTTACACCGACCACAGTGCCTTCAGCCGGCAATTCCGCGCCTTGACCAGTCTGGCGCCGAGTCAGTATCGCGAAAGCCGTCGCTGAACCCGGGCGAGTGTTCCTTTAAGCGGCGCCCGGCGTTCCCATTGCTCCCTTCTGTAACACCGCCTGATACGACCCATAGAGGCGTTCTTCTCCTACGCCCTACTCCCACAATCTTGTAAGACCTTTAACTCAAGGCTTGGCGATTAATTCTCGCCTCTGTTCGGAAACAGGCACGCTCATTGCTAATCACATATCGTATACGAAATTCACAATACGATATCCAACAGCACTTTCCGACAACGAGGCCTCTATGAAAAACCCCGCATTTGCCGTAGCCCTCAGCGCTGTTCTCAGTACTTCCTTTATCGCCACCGCCCAGGCTGACAAGCTCGACGACATTATTGGCTCGGGCAAGCTGCGCTGCGCCGTGACCCTCGACTTCCCGCCCATGGGTTTTCGCGATGAAGGTAACAACCCCGCCGGTTTCGACGTGGACTATTGCCGCGACCTGGCGAAGATCCTCGGGGTCGACGCCGAAGTGGTTGAAACGCCCTTCCCCGATCGAATTCCGGCGCTGGTCTCCGGGCGTGCCGACGTGATCGTTGCGTCCACGTCCGATACCCTCGAACGGGCCAAAACCGTCGGCCTCACCGTGCCGTACTTCGCCTTCCAAATGGTGGTGCTGACCCGCGACAACACCGGCATCAACAGCTTCGCCGATATCAAGGGCAAAGCCCTGGGCAACACCAGTGGCACCTATGAAGCCATCGCCCTGGAAAAAGACGTGAAGAGCTGGGGCACCGGCACCTTCCGCGCTTATCAGTCGCAAAACGACACGCTGCTGGCGGTCGCCCAGGGTCACATCGACGCCACCGTGGTCACCAACACCGTGGCCGCCGCCACGATCAAGTCGGGTAAATACAAGAACCTGAAAATCGCCGGTAACGCGCCGTACACCATCGACTACGTGTCCCTGGGCGCCAAGCGCAACGAGTATGGCCTGCTCAACTACCTCAACCTGTTCGTCAATCAGCAAGTGCGCAGCGGCCGCTACAACGAGCTGTTCACCAAATGGGTCGGCACCGAGATTTCACCCACCGACCTGACCGTGCCCAAGGTCTATTACTGAGGTGTCCGGCATGCCTAGGCCAACCTCTCTGACCGGTCGCAGCCTGGTCGCCGGTGCCGCACAAGGCGCCTTGCTGTTTGCCGATGTCGGGCTGAGCTTCTGGGGCGGGGTCGACCCCTACAGCGGCGAGGTCATCGACCGTCACCACCCGCTCAGCGGCGAATACCTGGCTGGCCGGGTGCTGGCGATTCCCAGCGGCCGCGGCTCGTGCACCGGCAGCAGTGTGCTGATGGAACTGATCAGCAACGGTCATGCGCCGGCCGCACTGGTACTGGCCGAACCCGATGAGATCCTGACCCTGGGCGTGCTCGTGGCACAGACCATTTTCGAGCGTTCCCTGCCGGTGCTGTGCATCGGCCGGGAGGCCTTCGCCGCCTTGCGCGGCAAGGCCTTTGCTCGGGTCGAAGCATCAACGGTGACCGTGTTCGAACACCTGCCGGGCGATGCCTGGCAGGCACTCGACAGTCCGTTGCCGACAGCAGAAAAAAGCACCTCGATCGAACTCACCGAACTCGATCGGGCGCTGCTCGACGGCAAGCATGGCAAGGCCGCCCAAGTGGCCATGCAGATCGTCCTGCGCATGGCTGAACTGCAAGGTGCCCGCCACCTGGTGGATGTCACCCAGGCACACATCGACGGCTGCATTTATACCGGACCTGCGAGCCTGCGCTTCGCCGAACAGTTAGTGCAGTGGGGCGCAAAAGTACGGGTGCCGACCACCCTCAATTCAATTTCCGTCGACCAGCGCCGTTGGCGCGAGTTGGGCATTGATCCGGCACTCGGCGTACCGGCCAGTGCCTTGGGCGATGCGTACATGGCGATGGGCGCACAGCTGAGTTTTACCTGCGCGCCCTACCTGCTCGACAGCGCACCAAAGGCCGGCGAGCAAATCGTCTGGGCCGAATCCAACGCCGTGGTGTATGCCAACAGCGTGCTCGGCGCACGCACCCTGAAATACCCGGACTACCTGGATATCTGCATCGCCCTGACCGGCCGCGCGCCGTTGATTGGCTGCCATCTGGACGCGCAACGTAAAGCGAGACTGCAAATCGAATTGCCGGTTTTACGCGAGCTGGACGATGCCTTCTACCCGCTGCTCGGTTACCACATCGGTGCCCTGGCCGGCAGCCGGATTCCGCTGGTGCTGGGGCTGGAACACAGCAAGCCGAGCCTGGATGACCTGAAAGCCTTCGGCGCCGCTTTCGCTACTACCTCCGCGGCGCCGCTGTTCCATATCGCCGGGGTGACCCCGGAAGCATTCGACCCGACGCAGGTGCTGGAGGCGGATGCCCATGTGCCGGTGGAAAAAATCCGCCTGAAGGATTTGCTGCTCAGCTGGCGCGAACTCAACAGTGCCCGCGACAACCGGGTGGATGTGGTCTCGCTGGGCAACCCGCATTTCTCCCTCAGCGAATTCGCGCATCTGGCGCGGCTGTGTCGGGGTCGGCACAAGCACCCCGAGGTTGTGCTCGCCATTACTTGCGGTCGTGCGGTGCTGGAGCAGGCGCGCGAGGCCGGGCATATCGCGGTGATCGAAGCCTTCGGCGCGACCCTGGTCACCGATACCTGCTGGTGCATGCTCGGTGAGCCAGTGATCCCGCGGGCTGCCAAAACCTTGATGACCAACTCGGGCAAGTACGCCCATTACGCACCCGGCCTGGTGGGCCGCAAGGTGCACTTCGCCAATCTCGCCGAATGTGTCGACGCCGCCTGCAGCGCCACGGCCAGCGGTCGTTTGCCGGCCTGGCTGCAATCGGCCGCCTCACTGGAGAGCCCCGCGCATGTTTGATTACACCTTCCAATGGCGCGCGACCCTGCGCGCCCTGCCGGACATGCTCGCCGGCGCCTGGGTCACCTTCGAGACCGCCGCGCTGTCGATGATTTTCGGCGTGCTGATCGCCCTGGCCCTGACGGTGATGCGCGAAACCAAACAGCCCTTGTTGCGCGGCATCGGCAACGGCTGGGTGTCGATCGCCCGCAACACCCCGTCGCTGTTCCAGATCTATGTCCTCTACTTCGGCCTCGGCTCGCTGGATTTGCATGTCAGCTCATGGTTCGCGCTGCTGGCCGGGATCACCTTCAACAACGCCGGTTACCTGGCGGAAAACTTTCGCGGTGGCCTCAAGGCTGTGCCCGGCACACAAGTGCGCGCCGCGCGTTCGCTGGGCATGAGTGCCTTCCAGGCCTACCGGATGATCATCGTCCCGCAGCTGCTGCGGATCGTGTTCTACCCGTTGAGTAACCAGATGGTCTGGGCGGTATTGATGACGTCGCTAGGGGTGATCGTCGGGCTGAACAATGACCTCACCGGCGTGACTCAGGATTACAACGTCAAGACGTTCCGCACCTTCGAATATTTCGCCATCGCCGCGGCGCTGTATTACCTGATCGCCAAGGCGATCGTCGCCGTCGCCCGGCTGATGGCCTGGCGACTGTTCCGTTACTGAGGAGGTGACCATGTTGACCACCAGTTTTTCCTGGAATGACCTGTTGTTCTTGCTTGATGGCGCCTGGGTCACTCTGAAACTCACGTTTTGGTCGATCATCCTCGGCTCCTTCGCCGGGCTGCTGTTCGGTTTGCTGCGGGCGCTGTTGCCGCGCGCCAGCCTGCCACTGGCCTGGGTGCTGGACGTGTTTCGCAGCGTGCCGTTGCTGATCCAGTTTGTGTTGTTCAACTCGCTGAAAAGCATCGTCGGCTTGAACATCAGCGCCTTCAGCGTTGGTTGCATTGTGCTCGGGGTCTACGCCGCCGCGTACTTCACCGAAATCGTGCGCAGCGGCGTGCTTTCGGTGCCGTTCACCGTGCGCCGTGCCAGTCGTTCACTGGGCCTGAGTTTCCTGCAGGACCTACGCTGGATCGTCCTGCCGATGGCCACGCGGGTAGCCTTTCCCGGCTGGCTGAACCTGGTCCTCAGTGTGATGAAAGACACCGCGCTGGTGATGTGGATCGGCATCGTCGAACTGCTGCGCGCCTCGCAAACCATCGTGACCCGCATTCAGGAGCCGCTGCTGGTGCTGTGCATCGCGGGCCTCATCTACTACGTCATGAGCCTGGTGGTCGCTCGCCTGGGCGCTCGTCTGGAAAGAAGGTGGCAAGAAAATGATTGAGATCGACAACGTACACAAATCCTTCGGCGACCTCGAAGTGGTCAAGGGCGTGAACCTGACGGTGAACAAGGGCGAGGTGGTGTCGATCATCGGCGGCTCCGGCTCGGGCAAATCGACCCTGCTGATGTGCATCAACGGCCTGGAGCCGATCCAGAAAGGCAACATCCGCGTCGACGGTGTCGAGGTCCATCACAGCGCCACCGACCTCAACCGTCTGCGGCAGAAGATCGGCATCGTCTTCCAGCAATGGAATGCGTTCCCGCACCTGACCGTGCTGGAAAACGTGATGCTGGCGCCGCGCAAAGTGCTGGGCAAGAGCAAGGCTGAAGCCGAGGAACTCGCGGTTAAACAACTGACCCATGTCGGTCTGGGCGACAAGCTCAAGGCCTTTCCCGGCAAGCTCTCCGGCGGCCAGCAGCAGCGCATGGCGATCGCCCGCGCCCTGGCCATGTCGCCGGACTACATGCTGTTCGACGAAGCCACCTCGGCCCTCGATCCGCAGCTGGTGGGCGAGGTGCTGGACACCATGCGCATGCTTGCCGAAGACGGCATGACCATGGTCCTGGTGACTCATGAAATCCGCTTCGCCCGGGATGTGTCTGATCGTGTGGCGTTTTTTCGCAATGGGCTGGTGCATGAGATTGGTTCTCCGGATCAGGTGATTGGTAATCCGGTGCATGCGGAAACTGCGGCGTTTCTGAAATCAGTGAAATAACTAATGGCCCCATCGCGAGCAAGCTCGCTCCCACAGGGTTTGGTGGTGTACACAAAATCGATGGCCAGCACTGATCAATGTGGGAGCGAGCTTGCTCGCGATGAGGCACTAACAGACAAAACAAGGAGCAAACCATGCGCTCATCGAAAGTCATCCATGTAGTCAGCTGCCACGCCGAAGGCGAAGTCGGCGACGTGATCGTCGGCGGCGTAGCACCACCGCCCGGGGCTACGGTATGGGAACAGTCGCGCTGGATTGCCAAGGACCAGACCCTGCGCAACTTCGTCCTAAACGAACCGCGCGGCGGCGTGTTCCGTCACGTCAACCTGCTGGTGCCGGCCAAGGATCCTCGGGCGCAGATGGCCTGGATCATCATGGAACCGGCCGACACCCCGCCGATGTCCGGTTCCAACTCGCTGTGCGTGGCCACCGTGTTGCTCGACAGCGGCATCCTGCCGATGACCGAACCGCAAACCCGGCTAGTGCTCGAAGCCCCAGGCGGGCTGATCGAAGCGGTGGCCGACTGCCGTGACGGCAAGGTCGAACGGGTGGAAATCAAGAACGTGCCCTCCTTCGCTGACCGCCTCGACGCCTGGATCGAAGTCGAAGGCCTCGGCTCGTTGCAGGTCGACACCGCGTACGGCGGCGACAGTTTTGTGATCGCCGATGCCAAGAGCCTGGGCTTTTCCATTCGTCCTGATGAGGCGGCCGAACTGGTCGAGGTCGGGCTGAAAATCACCCGTGCGGCGAATGAACAACTGGGCTTTGTCCATCCGCTGAACCCCGAGTGGTCGCACATTTCCTTCTGCCAGATCGCTGCGCCCATCGTCGTTGAAAATGGCATCGCTACCGGCGCCAATGCGGTGGTGATTCAACCCGGCAAGATCGACCGTTCACCGACCGGCACTGGGTGCTCGGCGCGCATGGCGGTGCTGCAGGCCAAGGGCTTGATGCAGGTCGGCGAGCGTTTTATCGGCCGTTCGATCATCGGTTCCGAGTTCCACTGCCGCATCGATTCGTTGACGGAAGTGGCTGGACGCCCAGCAATTTACCCGTGCATTTCCGGCCGGGCCTGGATTACCGGCACTCATCAATTGCTGCTCGATCCGAGTGATCCGTGGCCACAAGGCTATCGACTCTCTGACACTTGGCCTGGGGCCTGAGCACAGCCTTACAAACCCTCACCCAAATCTCTGACCAACGGCTAGCAAAAACCCCTCGTAACTGAAAAAAGCACTGGCCGAGTCTTTTCACATGCAATATCGTATACGAAATACAATAAATGAACCGGAGGCAACAATGAGCAAGCGCATTAACTGGAGTGGCGTCTTCCCCGCGGTGACCACTCAATTCAACGACGACTTCTCCATCAACCTGGAAAAAACCCACCAGGTGATTTCCAACGTGATCCGTGACGGCGTATCGGGCCTGGTTGTGTGCGGTTCGGTGGGGGAAAACACCTCGCTGACCGCCGAAGAAAAAATCGCCGTGACTGAAGTCGCGGTCGACGCTTCCCGCGGTCGGGTGCCGGTGATCTGCGGTGTGGCCGAATTCACCAGCGTGCAAGCGGCCAAGGTCGCCAATGCCGTGCGCCGGGTTGGTGTTGACGGGGTCATGCTGATGCCGGCGCTGGTCTACGGCTCCAAGCCGTTCGAGACCGCCGAGCACTACCGCTACGTGGCGAAGAATGCCGACGTACCGCTGATGGTTTACAACAACCCGCCGATCTACAAAAACGACGTCACCCCGGACATCCTGATTTCCCTGGCCGACTGCGACAACGTGGTGTGCTTCAAGGATTCCTCCGGCGACACCCGTCGCTTCATCGACGTGCGCAATGAAGTGGGCGATCGTTTTGTGCTGTTCGCCGGCCTTGATGACGTGGTGCTGGAAAGCATCGCGGTGGGGGCCGAAGGCTGGGTCTCGGGCATGTCCAACGTGTTCCCGAAAGAAGGTGAAACCATCTTCCGCCTGGCCAAGGCCGGTCGCTTCGCCGAAGCCATGCCGATCTACGAATGGCTGATGCCGATCCTGCACCTCGACGCCCGTGCCGACCTGGTGCAGTGCATCAAGCTGTGCGAAGCCATCGCCGGTCGCGGCAGCGCCCTGACCCGTCCGCCACGCCTGGCCCTGCCGGAAGCCGATCGGGTTTTCGTCGAGCAGATCATGGCCAAGGCCCTGGCCAATCGTCCGGAACTGCCGGACGTCGGTCTCTGAGTGATTGCCGGGCGGGCCCCTTGCGGACCCGGCCCGGCTACCTGTCTTTGCGCCTCTACAGGAAACGTCAGCATGCCCAATCCTCACAGCACCGCCCGCGCAACCACACCTTCGGGACTCAAGCGTGTCGTGGCCGCCGCCATGGCCGGCACGGTCGCCGAATGGTATGAATTCTTTCTCTACGGCACCGCCTCGGCACTGGTCTTCGGCCAGCTGTTCTTTCGCCAGACCGACAGCCCGATCGACGGCATCCTCGCCGCCTTCGCCCTGTATGCGGTCGGCTTCCTCGCCCGCCCGCTGGGTGGTTTGGTGTTCGGTCACTACGGTGACAAGTTCGGCCGCAAACGCTTGCTGCAACTGAGCCTGGTGGTGGTCGGCATCACCACGTTCCTGATGGGTTGCCTGCCCGGCTTCGACCAGATCGGCTATGCCGCGCCTGTGTTACTGGTGCTGCTGCGGCTGATCCAGGGTTTCGCCTTCGGTGGTGAATGGGGCGGTGCGATTCTGCTGGTGTCCGAACACTGTCCGGACAATCGCCGAGGCTTCTGGGCCAGCTGGCCGCAAGCCGGTGTGCCGGCCGGTAACCTGGTGGCGACCGTCGCGTTGCTGCTGTTGTCGTCGAACCTGTCGGAGGAGCAGTTCCTCGCGTGGGGCTGGCGCGTAGCGTTCTGGTTCTCGGCGGTGGTGGTGCTGATCGGCTACTGGATTCGCACCAGCGTCGATGACGCGCCGATCTTCAAGGAAGCCCAGGCTCGTCAGGCGCAAAACAAGCAACAACAGCTGGGCGTGGTCGAAGTGCTGCGTCATCACTGGCGTGCAGTGCTGGTCGGTATCGGCGCGCGGTTTGCCGAGAACATCCTTTACTACACCGTCGTGACCTTTTCGATTACCTACCTGAAACTGGTCGTGCATAAGGACACTTCAGAGATTCTGTTCCTGATGTTTGGCGCGCACCTGCTTCACTTCTTCATGATCCCGCTGATGGGTTATCTGTCCGACCTGGTCGGGCGCAAACCGGTGTACCTGACGGGTGCGATCCTCACCGCATTCTGGGGCTTCATCGGCTTCCCGATGATGGACACCGGCAACAACTGGCTGATCATCGGCGCTATTACTCTGGGCCTGGCGATCGAGTCGATGACCTACGCGCCCTACTCGGCGCTGATGGCCGAAATGTTCCCGACCCACGTGCGCTACACCGCGTTGTCCCTGTGCTACCAGGTGGCACCGATCTTCGCCGGCTCGTTGGCGCCGCTGATTGCCCTCACCCTGCTCAACAAGTATCACAGCTCGACACCGATCGCCTGGTACTTGGTCGGCGCTGCGCTGATCTCCATCGTCGCCGTCGGCCTGACCCGGGAAACCCGGGGTAAGTCGCTGCACCTGGTGGATAGCGAATCCGCTGCGCGCATCGCCGCTCTGGACACCGCCGAACCCGCCAGCGCACGCCGGGGTGATTCGTTGGCCTGAGACGCCCCCGCACCGCTCGCTCCAAAAGGACCCGGCCCCAACCTTTTCGACAGGAGTTTTTCATGCCCCACATCATCGGCCACAACTACATCGGCGGTGCGCGCAGTGCCGCCGGCAACATCACCGTGCAAAGCCATGACGCCAGCACCGGTGAAGCGTTGCCCTATGCGTTCGCTCAAGCCACCGTTGAAGAAGTCGACGCCGCTGCCCAAGCCGCGGCTGCCGCCTACCCGGCCTTCCGCAACTTGCCGGCGAGCCGGCGTGCGGAGTTTCTCGAGGCCATCGCCGCACAACTCGATGCACTGGACGATGAGTTCGTTGCTCTGGTCACCCGCGAGACGGCGCTGCCGACCGGGCGTATCCAGGGTGAGCGCGGTCGCACCAGCGGTCAGATGCGCCTGTTCGCTCAGGTCCTGCGCCGTGGCGATTTCTATGGCGCGCGCATCGACCGCGCCTTGCCCGACCGTCAGCCGCTGCCACGGGTCGATCTGCGTCAGTACCGGATCGGCGTCGGCCCGGTCGCGGTGTTCGGTGCGAGCAACTTCCCGCTGGCGTTCTCCACCGCCGGTGGCGACACCGCTGCTGCCCTGGCCGCCGGTTGCCCGGTGGTGTTCAAGGCTCACAGCGGGCATATGGCGACTGCCGAACTCGTGGCCGATGCGATCATCCGCGCCGCCGAGCAAACCGGCATGCCCAAGGGTGTGTTCAACATGATCTACGGCGCGGGTGTCGGCGAAGCGCTGGTCAAGCATCCGGCGATCCAGGCGGTCGGCTTCACCGGTTCGCTCAAGGGCGGTCGCGCCCTCTGCGACATGGCCGCCGCACGGCCTCAGCCAATTCCGGTGTTCGCCGAAATGAGCAGCATCAATCCAGTGCTGGTACTGCCCGAAGCCCTGCAACTGAGGGGCGAGAAAATCGCCAGCGAACTTGCCGCGTCTGCGGTGCTCGGCTGCGGCCAGTTCTGCACCAACCCCGGATTGGTGATCGGCATTCGCTCCCCCGAGTTCAGCGCATTTGTTGAATCGCTCAGCGCGGTAATGGCCGACCAGCCGGGGCAAACCATGCTCAACGCCGGCACGTTAACCAGTTACGCCAAGGGCGTGCAGGCGCTGCGGGCGCATCCGCACATCAGCCACCTGGCCGGCCGCGAACAACAGGACAAGCAGGCCCAGCCGCAGCTGTTCAAGGCCGACGTCAGCCTGCTGATCAACGGCGACCCGCTACTGCAGGAGGAAGTGTTCGGCCCCACCACGGTGCTGGTGGAAGTGGCCGACAAGGCCGAACTGCAACGGGCATTGCAGAGTTTGCACGGTCAACTTACAGCCACCCTGATTGCCGAAGCCGGTGACCTGCAAACCCATGGCGAACTGCTGCCGCTGCTTGAACAGAAAGTCGGTCGGGTACTGTTCAACGGCTACCCGACCGGTGTCGAAGTCTGCGATGCGATGGTGCATGGCGGACCCTATCCGGCCACCTCCGATGCCCGTGGCACCTCGGTCGGCAGCCTGGCTATCGAGCGTTTCCTGCGTCCGGTGTGCTACCAGAACTGCCCGGATTCGCTCTTGCCCGATGCGCTGAAAAACGCCAATCCGCTGGGCATCGCCCGTCTGGTCGATGGTACCAGCCATCGCGAACCGGTTTAAAAAACACTCAAATGTGCAGCGAAATCCTGTGGGAGCGAGCTTGCTCGCGATGGGGCCATAACATTCAGCATTTATGTCGACTGTTACACCGCTATCGCGAGCAAGCTCGCTCCCACAGGAGGGTTGGCCACCCCCACTTCTTCAGCCCAGCAGTGCCTGCAAGTCGTTGTACAAGGCTTCGGGAATCTGCACGCCCTCCACCAAACTGCGTGCTCGCGCCTCATAACGTCGTTGCGACGGCAAGCGTGCGCCCTGCCCTTGTATGCTCTGGAACATGACTTCGGCACGGGCCAGGTGCTGCTCGGTGGCCTCACCGAGAAAGCGTCGCGGATCGAGGGCGATGATCAGCTCGCCGTGGTACGGCGACGACTTGCTGCCTGCGTCGTACGCCAGCGATTCAGCACTGGTCAGGTCACCAATCAACGGCCCGGCGATCAACTCCACCATGGCGGCCAGCGCCGAGCCCTTGTGCCCACCGAACGTCAGCATCGCGCCGGCATCGAGCACCACGTTCGCATCGGTACTCGGCTGCCCGTCTGCATCCACACCCCAACCTTCAGGAATCGCTTTGCCGGCGCGCCGATGCAACTCGATCTCGCCACGGGCAATCGCACTGGTGGCGAAGTCAAACACAAACGGATCCTTGCCCGAACGCGGCCAGCCGAATGCGATGGGATTAGTCCCAAACACCGGCTGACTGCCCCCCGCCGGTGCGACCCAGGCATGGCTGGGATTACACGCCAGCGCCACCAGGCCGGCAGCGGTCAGCTGCTCGATCTCGACCCACAGGGCGGAAAAATGCACACAGCGATTGATCGCCAAGGCCGCAATCCCGTTTGCCTGGGTTTTCTCCTCCAGCAATGGCAGACCCGCCTGAAACGCCAACTGGGAGAAACCACCCGCCGCATCGACCCGCACGATCGAAGGGGCCTGGTCGATCACCCGTGGCTCGGCATCGGCCACCACCTTGCCGGCCCGGAGCGAATTGACGCACCCCAATACCCGATACAAACCGTGGGAGGCGCAGCCATCGCGCTCGCCGGCAATCACCGTGGCGGCCACCGCCTGAGCGTGGGCAAGGTTGAAACCGTTGTGCAGCAAGATCGATTCGGCCAGCTCGCGAGCTTCGGCCAGGGACAGTCGTTTCATCATCAACTCCTTGGACAGACCGCCCAGACTGGCCCATTCCAGACGCCACGGCTTGATCGCTTTAGGCCCGGTCGACGACGAATTCGGCATATCCCGGCAACACGGCCGCTCGTCGGCTGGACCTCACACCACCCCTTGACACCGATTGAGCTCTGCGCGAGTATTATTTACATCGCGTACGATACAAACGTATACGACAGACAAATACCACTTATTGAAACGTTGAGGATTCATTCCATGAGCAAGATCGAAAAAGTACTGTTTACCGGCAAAACCCACACCACGTTCAGCGATGCGACCCGTGCCCACGGCAACCTCGACATCGAGCTGTCGTCGCCAGGTAACGCAAAACCGGCCCACGTGTTCGCAGCCACCCAAGCGCACCCGTCCGCCGAGCAACTGTTCGCCGGTGCATGGTCGGCCTGCTACATCTCCGCCATCGAACAGATAGCCAAGGCGAAAAAAGTGGCGCTGCCGGCCGATGTGTCCGTCGACATCGAGGTCGATCTGGGCCAGACCGGTCAGGCTTACTTCCTTCAGGCTCGATTCTTTGTCCGCTTGCCGGGCGTGGCACACGACGTCGCAACCGCACTGGCGCACGCCGCTCACGAACTCTGCCCGTACTCGAAAGCGACGCTGGGCAACATCGACGTGGCGGTGAACGTCCTGACGGCGTGAAGATCGCTTTAACCCATCAATTATGTCGCATGCGATATAAGCGCATACGAAAACAATAGAAACTCAGGAAATCATCATGAGCAAGATCGAAAAAGTACTGGCCACCGGCAAAACCCACACCACCGTCAGCGACGCTGGCAACACCTCGCGCGGCCATGACGGCAGCCTCGACATCACCCTGTCGACGCCTGGCAACGCCAAGCCCGCCCACGTGTTTGCAGCCACCCAGCCGCACCCGACTGCCGAGCAACTGTTCGCCGGCGCCTGGTCGGCCTGCTACACCGCCGCCGTCGGGCTGGTGGCCGGTGAGATGAACGTGGTGTTGCCGTCGGATTTGTCCGTCGACATCGAAGTCGATCTGGGTCAGACCGGTCCGGCCTACTTCCTTCAGGCTCGATTGACCCTGCGCGTACCGGGCTTGTCGGACGATATCGCGACGACACTGGCGCACACCGCCGATCAAATCTGCCCGTACTCGAAAGCGACGCGGGGTAACATTGACGTGGCCCTGAACGTCCTCACGGCTTGACGCACCGCGCGGCGTTGCTATCGATCGGCATTGTCGATAAGCCACATATATCGCATACGCTTTAAGCGCATACGTATTACAAACCCAACACAACGTTGAGGACTCAACCATGAACAAGATCGAAAAAGTCCTGGCCACAGGCAAAACCCACACGACGTTCAGCGACGGTGACAACTCTTCCTGCGGCCTCGCCATCCAGCTCTCGTCGCCTGGAAACCCTAGACTGGCACACGAGTTCGCAGCCATTGTGCCGCACCCAACGGCAGAGCAGTTTTTCGCCGGCGCATGGTCGGCCTGCTACACCGCTGCCGTCGAGCTGGCGGCGAAAAATATGAAGGTGACGCTGCCGCCCAATCTGGCCGTTGATATTGAGGTCGATCTGGGCCAGACCGGTCCGGCCTACTTCCTCCAGGCCCGGCTGAATCTTCGCGTGCCAGGCTTGGCACAAGACGTCGCGACGGAGCTGGCGCACGCCGCAGACCAAATCTGCCCGTACTCGAAGGCAACGCGCGGCAATATCGACGTTGTCATCAACGCCCTGACCGCATGATGCACCGTACGACCGGTTCGACTTTCGCCGTCGAACCGGTCGCCACCGTCAGTTAGAGTCGTTCCGACACAATCGCATACGAGGTATATTTCATTTTTTTGCGAGCCATCCGTCTTTGGCCAACGAGGATGCACATGAAATCCACCGACAACGCCGCCACCGACAACCTGAAGCTCTCCGAATTCCTGTGTTTTGCGGTCTATTCCACCAACCTGGCCTTCGGCAAGGCTTACAAGCCGATACTCGAGCAGCTTGGGCTGACCTACACGCAATACATCACCATCGTCGCGCTGTGGGAGGAAGATAATCAGACCGTGGGCAGCCTGGGCGAGAAGCTGTTTCTGGAATCGAACACCCTGACCCCGATCCTGAAGAAGCTGGAAGCGATGGGCTTTTTGCAAAGGCAGCGCGATCCCGAGGACGAGCGCCAGGTGCGGATCAGCCTGACGAAGAACGGTCGACAGCTGCGCGAAAGCCAACCGGAAATGGGCCTCGCAGACGCGACGGGCCTGACGCTCGACGAGTTCACGACCATGCAGAAGGCGATCGTGAAGCTGCGCAACAATCTCATCAAGTCGACGAAAGCCGGGGAATAAGCCGGCACACCGATCTGGACATTCTCAAGCGCGCGAACTAGCGCGCCACTTCATCCCGCACCACCCCGCGCTCCTCCAGCAAGCGCACAAACATGGTCAGACTTTGCGACACCGTTCCCCGGCGCCACACCAGCCAGGTGCGCAAATAGCGGAACGATTCCGATAACGGCCAGACGCTCACGGTGGTGCATCCGGGCATGCTGTTGAGCATGCTGCGGGGCATCAGCGCCAGGCCCGCACCGGCGCTGACGCACGCCAGCATGCCGTGATAGGACTCCATTTCGAAAATCTTGCCGGGCACCGCCGCGTCCTTGGCGAACCAGCTTTCGAAGTGGTGGCGGTAGGAACAATTGGAGCGAAAGGCATAGATGTTTTCGCCATTAACATCCCGCGCACGATGGATGGGGGAATGGTTGAGCGGTGCGATCACTACCATCTCCTCCTCAAACGCCGGCACGCCTTCCAGTGCCGGGTGCAGCACCGATCCATCGACAAACGCTGCCGCCAATCGTCCCGACAACACCCCATCGATCATGGTCCCCGAAGGTCCGGTGGACAGGTCCAACTCGACCTTGGCGTGCTTCTGGTTATACGCGGCCAACAACTCAGGGATGCGCACCGCAGCGGTACTCTCCAGTGACCCCAAGGGAAACGATCCCTGCGGTTCTTCGCCCGCCACCGCCGCGCGAGCCTCCTGGACCAGGTCGAGAATGCGCCGGGCATAGTCCAGAAAACTCCAGCCGGCCGGCGACAGGCGCAGGCGGCTCTTCTCGCGGATAAACAGGTCCACGCCCAGATCCAGCTCCAGCTGCTTGATCCGCGTCGTCAGGTTCGAAGGCACCCGATGGATGTGCTGAGCCGCCGCGCTGATGCTGCCGTGCTCGGCGACGGCTTTGAAAATTTCCAGCTGAACCAGATCCAAGTCATTCTCCAAACGTGAACGATATGCTCAGTATTATTCAGTTTCCAGAAAGCAAACGCCACCGTAACCTGAGCGCATCCCCACCTCGCAGGACGGTGCCATGACTCAAGTTTCCAACCTCACCCATGCCATTTCGATCAACCCCGCCAACGGCGAGCAGATCGGCCACTACCCTTTCGAATCCGCATCGGCACTGGACGATGCCCTGTCCCGCGCCGCTGCCGGGTTCCGCGCCTGGCGCAGCAAACCGGTTGATCAACGCTCGCAGTTGTTGATCGCCCTGGCTCAGGCCTTGCGCAATAACGCCGCCGCGATGGCGAACATGATCACCCTGGAAATGGGCAAGCCGATCACTCAGGCGCGCGGCGAAATCGAAAAGTGTGCGCAACTCTGCGAGTGGTACGCCGAGCACGGCCCCGCGATGTTGAGCGCTGAACCGACGCTGGTTGAAGGCGGCAAGGCGCGCATTGAATATCGCCCGCTCGGCCCGATTCTCGCGGTGATGCCGTGGAATTTCCCGATCTGGCAGGTCCTGCGCGGCGCGGTTCCAGCATTGATCGCCGGCAACACCTACGTGCTCAAACATGCGCCCAACGTGATGGGCAGCGCTTATCTGTTGCGGGAGGCCTTCAAGCAAGCCGACTTCCCCGAAGGTGTCTTCGAGGTCATCAATGTCACGCCGGATGGCGTCTCCACCGCAATCGCCGATCCACGCATCGCGGCAGTCACCCTCACCGGCAGCGTGCGAGCCGGCATCGCCATCGGCGCTCAAGCCGGTGCGGCGTTGAAGAAGTGTGTGCTGGAACTGGGCGGCTCCGATCCGTTCATCGTCCTTAACGATGCCGACCTCGACGAAGCGGTCAAAGCTGCCGTGATTGGCCGCTACCAGAACACCGGGCAAGTTTGCGCGGCGGCCAAACGCTTGATCGTCGAGCAAGGCATCGTCGAAGAATTCACGCGCAAGTTCGTCGAAGCCACGCAAAAACTGGTTGTCGGTGATCCACTGGCCGCCAACACCTACATCGGGCCGATGGCTCGCTTTGATCTGCGTGATGAACTGGATCAACAGGTGCGCGACACACTGGAAGAAGGTGCGACGTTGCTGATGGGCGGCAAGAAGGCTGAAGGCGCCGGCAATTTTTACGAGCCCACGGTCTTCGGTGATGTCACCGATCAGATGACCTCGTTCAAACAGGAACTGTTTGGCCCGGTGGCCTCGATCATCACGGCGCGCGATGCGGCGCATGCATTGGCACTGGCGAATGACAGTGAGTTCGGCCTAGCCGCAACCATTTACACACGCAACGTCGAGCTTGCCGAGCAGATGGCCGGTGAACTGGAAACCGGTGGTGTGTTTATCAATGGTTATTGCGCCTCCGACCCACGCGTCACCTTCGGCGGCGTGAAGAAAAGCGGTTTTGGCCGTGAGCTCTCGCATTTCGGCGTGCGCGAATTCTGCAATGCCCAGACGGTGTGGCTGGATCGGCGCTGATTGCATAACGATGCCCGGGAGCCTTTTGGCTCCCGGGCTCACGCGCTATTCGTTCAGGTAATACAGCTTGTTCACAATCATCCAGCGGTAATTGATGTTCAGTAGCGACAGATAATCGGTAAATCGCATGCCGAGATACTCATCAGTGACTTTTACCGCGGCGGCATCACCCGTGACATCGACGCTGAGTACTTCCCAAAACGGTTTGACTTCTTTGGCTGCCGGCCCCTCGGCCTTGATCGCGCTGATAAATTCCTCCAGGGATGCCCATTCAAGCTTTTCTTCGTAATGGCCAATGATGCGGCAAGAAGGATGAAAGGCCTGTCGCAGCAAGGCTTCATCAGCGAACACCATGCCTTCTACATAATTGCGGACCACCACGTTGATGTGTTCTTTAGCCAGCAGTTGAGTCGTCATGTCATACCTCCAGCGTTCTCACCATCGCACCGCCGGATCAGGTTGTTCGATCGTCCATCCCACCCTGAAAGTCTAGCACCGCGTACTTAACAGTCCCCGACGACGACTATGATGATGGGGGTCACTTGCCTTTCGAGGAGCTGAGAGATGTCGCTGACTCTTTACTACCATCCGCTGTCGTCGTTCTGCCACAAAGTGCTCATCGCGCTCTATGAAAACGCTGTCGAATTCGAGAAGCGGATCATCGATCTCGCCAACGATGCAGACAGAGCAGAGCTGCAAGCGCTGTGGCCGCTCGGCAAGTTCCCGGTCATCCGCGACCACGCTGGCCAGCGCAACGTGGCAGAGACCACGATCATCATCGAATACCTGGACCGATTTTATCCAGGTGAACATCCGCTCGTTCCCAACGATTGGGACACCGCACTGGAAGTCCGCTTGTGGGACCGTGTGTGCGACCACTATCTACAGGCGCCGCTGCAACAGATTGTGCTTGATCGCCTACGCGGCGCTCACGGCGATTTGAGCAGAGAACGTTCCACACTGCGGACGACGTACGGCATGCTCGACCACCAATTGGCCTCCAGAATCTGGCTCGCCAGTGCAGATTTCAGCCTGGCCGATTGCGCCGCGGCCCCGGCACTTTTCTATGCCAGTACGCTCGAGCCGTTTCCCAACGACTACGGTCACTTGAAAGCCTATTTCGACAGGCTGATGAGCAGACCGTCCGTCAAGCGGGTCATCGACGAAGCCAGGCCATGGTTTTCGTTTTATCCATTTGCGGAGGCCATCCCGGAGCGATTTCGCCAGACACCGGACAACACCTGACAGGCCTCGAAAGTTCGCCTACCCCACCACGTCAATCAACTGCTCGCGCTGCGCCCCCGTCAGCATCGGACCGAAACCTGCACCGGCATTTTCTGCCATATAACGCGGGTTGCCGGTGCCGGGGATCACGCAAGTCACCGCCGAATGCGTCAGCAGGAACTTGAGCGCCAGTTGCGCCCAGCTATTGACCCTCACATCCGCGGCCCAGCGCGGTAACGGTTTGTCCTTCAAGCGGGCGAGCAAATCACCGCCGCCGAAGGGCCGATTGCAGATCACCGCCACGCCCCGCTCGCGACACAGCGGCAGAATGCGCTTCTCGACGCCGCGATCGTCCAGGGCATAGTTGATCTGCAAAAAGTCCAATGGCTCAGCCTTGAGCACCGCTTCCACTTCGTCATACGCCGACGCCGTGTAATGGGTGATGCCGATGTAACGAATGCGCCCTTCCTCCTTCCATTTGCGTAAGGTCGGCAAATGGGTTTTCCAGTCCAGCAGGTTGTGTATCTGCATCAGGTCGATCCGGTCGGTCTGCAGCAGTTTGAAGGACTGTTCCATCTGCGCGATGCCTTCTTGGCGGCCACGGGTCCACACCTTGGTGGTCAGAAACGCCGGCGAGCGCGGTTCATGAATCGACAGCAGTTCACCGGTCGTCTGTTCGGCGCGACCGTACATCGGCGAACTGTCGATCACCTTCCCGCCCTTCTCGAACAACGCGCGCAGCACAGCGGGCAACTGCTTGTAAGCGGGACTTGAAGGCTCGACATCAAAACCGCGATACGTACCCAGCCCGACGATCGGTAAGAGTTCGGCGCTGGATGGAATGGCCCGGGTCAGCATGTTCTTGCCTCCTGTTTCGGTCGACGGCGCGGATGCTGCAAAAGCCGGATCGAAGGTGAAAACCGCCGAAGCACCGGCAGCCAGCGTGAGTATTTTTCGACGCGAGTACCCATCAGTGTGGCTCATGGAATTGCCCTTCCACATTTTTGCTGTCAGCCACGGTCCACAGCACTTCTCGCGCCGGACGCACGAGGCTCGCCACGTCAGCATAGCTACCGGCGACACAAGCACCGCAATCTCCAACAGCACCAGCACGCAGAAATGGAAGGCAAAGCCCAGCCTCAGCGCCTAATGCCAATCAGTTAAGGAACGACACAATCCGTAGCAGCTGGCGAAGCCTGCGTTCGGCTGCGCAGCAGTCGTAAAACCCGAGTTTGCGGTCTTCCTGAAACACCGCATCGTCTGATTTCACGACTGCTTCGCAGCCGAACGCAGGCTTCGCCAGCTGCTACGGATCGCGTTTTGGCTTAACTGATCGGCATTAGCCTCAGCGCCACTCTTTCCAACGATGGGCATGGCGGCCCTCCCGGTGCGTCGCGCTATCGGTCTACTACACTCTGACAGCGATCAAGCGAGAGCCGTCTTCAGGCCAGAGCCGTCAATGCCGCCCACTAAAGTTAGCCGAATGCCACGAATCCTGGTGTCAATCGTCGTCATCATCGCCGTTGTGTATCTGGCGCTCTGCGCTGCGCTGTTCATCTTCCAGCGCGCCCTCATCTACTTCCCGCAACCCCGCGCTGTCGGCACCTCGGCAACTCTGCTCACGCTGACAGTCGACGACGCGCAGGTGCTGGTCTCCGTCCGACCGCACGAGGGGCCCAATGCATTGATCTATTTCGGTGGCAATGCCGAGGATGTCTCCCGGAGCCTGCCTTCGTTTTCCAAAGCCTTTGCCGATCGTGCCCTCTACTTGCTGCACTACAGAGGCTACGGTGGCAGTTCCGGATCGCCCTCCGAGGAGATGATTTCGCGCGACGCCATGACCTTGTTTGACTTGGTCTACGCCACCCATCCACACATTACGGTGGTCGGTCGCAGCCTGGGCTCGGGCGTCGCCGTGCGCCTCGCCAGCCAACGCCCGGCGGCGCGTCTGGTGCTGATCACGCCCTACAACAGTGTTTTAGAACTCGCCGCCCGGCAGTTCCCCATCTTCCCGGTGAAATGGTTGCTCAAGGACACCTTTGAATCCTGGAAGTACGCCGCCCACATCACGGTGCCGACGCTCTTGATCGCGGCGGAGCACGACGAAGTGATACCGCGTTCCAGCACCGAGCGGCTCTTCACGCATTTCGCCAACGGGGTGGCGTCGCTGAAGGTCATTCCGGGTACGGGGCATAACTCAATATCCGAGAGCCCCGAGTACCTCAAGGTGTTGGGGGGTGGTTTGTAAGTGGCGGTGCCCGCCGCGCCGATACCGGTGTTCGACTAGCGCCGCAGCGGCACTCCGCGCGAAGACAAATGTTTCTGCAAGGTGGGCGCCTTGCGACTTAGGGCAGCAATCGGAACGCCGTGCGAAGTTCCTCGGTAAAAAGCTGCGGCCGTTCCCAGGCCGCGAAGTGGCCGCCCTTTTCGGTGCGCCCGGGCCGTTTCGCGGTCCATTCCCGGCAGGCTGATGGGCGACTTCGAACTATGAATAAGCACCAATCACCCACTTCACTTTTTCAAGCGCCTCACGCAGTGCGCCCATCTCTGCCGACCCCAGCGCCAAGCGAATCGCATGCGGTACATGAGCAGACGTGGCGAAAGGCTCGGCGGTTGAAACCGCCACTTTTTCACGCAGCAACGCCGCGGCGATCTGGTCTGCCCTCGCATCTTCAGACAATGGCAGCCAAAGAAAATAGGACGACGGATGGCGAATGCACGGAAGGCCCGCCAGCACTTCTGCGGCCATGGTTTGCCTGGCTTGCGCATCCTGGCGTTTTTCAGCTTCCAGTTGCATGACGGTGCCATCGTCGAGCCACGTGCTCGCGATCGCCGTCAGCACGCCCGGGGTATTCCAGGTGGTCGCCCTGATCGTTCGCTCCAGCGCGGGCACTTTTTCGGTCGGGGCTGCGACGAAGCCTACGCGCAGCCCAGTGGCCACACTCTTGGAGAGCCCTGAAACGTACACGGTCCGCTCGGGGGCGAGTTGCGCTATCGGTGCCGGCGGGTTCTCGGCAAGGAAGGCATAGGCGGCGTCCTCGATGATGAGCAAGTCATGCCTGCGCGCAATCGTGACCAGCGACTCGCGCTGATCGGCACTCATCACCCATCCCAGTGGATTGTGCAGCGTCGGCATCGTGTACACCGCCCGCACGCGGCGACTCCGGCACAGACTATCCAGCGCCTTCAGATCAGGTCCCTGTTCGGTCACGGGAATGGGCACGATTTCAAGGTGCAAGGCTTCGGCCAGCACGATGAATCCTGAATAGGTCAGCGCATCCGCTGCAATCACATCACCGGGTTGCAGCAGGGCCATCATCGTCACGGCCAGCCCATGCTGGGCGCCACTGACCATTAACACTTGCTCGGCATCCACCGTCAGCCCTCGGGCGAGTAAGTGGCGTGCAACAGAAGCACGCTCATGCAGACGCCCGGCGTGTGGCTGGTAGCGCAACAGGGATTCCAGATCTCCGCCCGAGGCGAGCTGGCGCAGTGCATTTCGCAAGAGCTCTGCCTGCCCTGGCAGCGAGGGATAGTTGAAGTTGAGGTCGGTCATGCCCACTGCGACGTTTTTCTGGTCGATACCCAAGCCCGGCGGCAACGACGTTTCCCGCACGAACGTGCCTCGCCCCGTCTCGCCGCTGACCAGACCCATGGCTTCGAGCTCAGCGTAGACCCGACTGGCGGTCACCAGCGCCAACCCTTCTGTGGCCGCCAGTTGGCGATGCGTCGGCAAGCGCGTGCCCGGCAACAACCGGCCAGACCGGATGTCAGCCGCCAAAGCATCCACTAATGACTTGTACCGTGAGCGAGGCATGTCGAAATGTATCCATGACGATTTTTTGATTGTACTGATCGTCGATCATACGATGGAACTCTGCAAATTCAGAGTGCCCTCAAATGGAACGGACCCTGCAAAACCCAATGACGGAAAAGACCGCGAGCGGATGGCTCAACGGATTTATCGGCGTGCTGATTTTCAGCGGCTCGCTGCCGGCCACACGGTTGGCCGTGCTGGAATTCGACCCGGTTTTCCTGACCGTTGCCCGAGCGGCGATTGCCGGGCTTCTGGCGCTTTGCATGCTGGTGCTGTTTAAAGAAAAACGTCCTGCCAAGCGTCAGCTTTTGCCCTTGGCGATCGTGGCAATGGGCGTTGTAGTAGGATTTCCGCTGCTGACGGCGCTGGCGCTTCAGTACGTGACGTCGGCGCATTCCATCGTCTTCGTTGGCTTGTTGCCACTCTCCACTGCGGTGTTCGGCGTATTGCGCGGAGGGGAACGTCCGCGACCGGTGTTCTGGTTCTTCTCGGTGCTGGGCAGCGCGTTGGTCGTGGGATTTGCCATCTCTCAAGGCCTGACCGCTTCGCCGACCGGCGACATTCTCATGCTGCTGGCCATCCTCGCCTGCGGGCTGGGTTATGCCGAAGGCGCAAAGCTTTCAAGAACCCTGGGAGGCTGGCAGGTCATCTCTTGGGCGTTGCTGCTGTCGCTGCCCGTCATGGTCCCGCTGACCTGGCTCATGGCCCCGGCTTCGTTCTCGGGAATCACCCCATCCGCGTGGCTCAGCCTGGCGTACGTATCGATCTTCAGCATGCTGATCGGTTTCGTATTCTGGTACCGCGGGTTGGCCCAAGGGGGGATTGCTGCCGTCGGCCAGCTGCAACTGCTGCAGCCATTTTTTGGTTTGGCGCTGGCGGCCACCCTGCTTCACGAGCACGTCAGCATCGGCATGCTGGGGGTTACCGTCGCGGTGATCCTTTGCGTGGCCGGGGCGCGAAAGTTTTCGAAGTAAGCGAGCGCGACAAGCGTTGCTGCCAGTTTCCGCCATTGGCGCGCTGGCAGGCTTCTTCAGAATCGAACTGCACATGGGCCGATATTGGGCTGACGAGAACGTCCGCTTCGTTTAACGCATTGGCGGTCAACTCGACCATGCGCTCGCCCTGCCCACTGGCCAGCGCCTGATCCTTGTTGGCCTGCGTATCGAAGACCCAGATGACCCGCAGACTGGAGGGAAACAGGTCGTAATCGATCTCGTGGGTCAGCCAGCAGAACCCGAGGATGTCCACTTTGGCCGTCTCACACGCCTCGGTCAGGGTGGCAATCAGGCGACGCTCGATGTGCGCCTGATCGCGTTTGCTTAACGGCATGGGTGGATCCTTGTGACGGGTAAAAAGAAGCCATCATACGATACCTCCCTGTCCTCTTTGGCGGACGCACTGCACCCAGCGCAAATATGTCTCTTTCGCCCATGAACCTTGTGTTGAAGCGCCAGTCATAGCCGAGCCGTGAATTCCACTTGCCCGCTCAGAGCTATTCATCCATGCGCCAAACCCGCCTGTCCGTTCGCGTTGCCTCGCTCTGTTTCATTCCTCTGTTTTCCCTGTTCGCCAACCCCGTCCATGCCGGTGCCGAAAGGCAGTTGGTGGAAGCCATCAACGACTACCGCGCTCACCCCGATCGCTGCTCGGGGCGTGCGGGTCGAGCGTTATCGCCGCTGGCGTTGAAGTCGAACCTGGCCTTGCCGATCGGCTATGGCGGCGGTTTGCGCGATCGATTGAAAGCGTCCGGCTATCAGGCAGTGACCGTGCGCACGATTCGCGTGGTCGGTGCGCAGGATGCCGATGAGGCCTTCGACATGCTCCAGAGTGATTACTGCGGGGCGCTGCTCGATACCCAATACGCCGACATTGGCGTCAGTCGCGCCCGAAGTGAGTGGCAGGTGGTGCTGGCGCAGCCCGTGCTGGACAGTCGCGTGGGTGATTCGCGAGCCGTCAGCAAAGCGTTGCTGGCACAGGTCAATGCGGCACGCTCAAAGCCGCGGCTCTGCGGTCGTCAGCGCTTCGCCGCCGCACGGCCATTGACCTGGAACGCAGCCCTGGGCGCTGCGGCGCAAGGGCATAGCAAGGCGATGGCCTACGGCAACTACTTCGCCCACCAGGACCCCGACGGTGACATGCCCGCGGACCGGGCGCGAGCCGCTGGTTTCCGTGGCCGGCAGATCGGCGAGAACATCGCTGCCGGCCAGGGCTCACCGAGCAAGGCCATGTCGGGCTGGCTGGCCAGCCCGGGGCATTGCGCCAACCTGATGAATCCGATGTTTACTCAGATGGGTGCAGCCTATGCGGCGGACGCGCGCAGTGATGAGGGGGTTTATTGGACGATGTTGTTTGGGGCGCGTTGAGTGATTGAGCGGCGCCTTATTTAGGGCGCCGCAGCGCCCTCACCTTTCCGCTGCCACCGCCGCCGCAGAAAAACTGATCGCCGCCGTCCGATTCAAGCCCCGATACGCCGACGCCCGCCGGCAGCTTCACGCTCTCCAACACCTCGCCGGTGGTCGAATCGATATGGCGTAGCTCACTCTCGTCTTCTTCCCAGGTGCCATGCCACAGCTGACCTTCGACCCAGGTCACCCCGGTGACAAAGCGGTTGGATTCGAGGGTGCGCAGAATCGCGCCGGTCTCGGGATCGATCTGATGAATCTTGCGATCCCGATACTCGCCGACCCACAACGTGCCTTCCGCCCACGTCAGCCCTGAGTCACTGCCGCCAGGTGCCGGGATAGTCGCGAGTACACTACCGGTCTGCGGGTCAATTTTCTGGATGCGATCCTCGGCGATCTGGAACAGGTGCTGGCCATCGAAGGCGGTGCCGGCATGGGCGGCGACATCGATTGAACGCAGTGTCTTGCCACTTTCAGGGTCCAGGGCGTTGAGTTTGTCGCCGGTGGCAAACCACACGTGCTGGCCGTCCCAGGTGACGCCATGCACCTTGTCGACACCGGCAAAGGGTCCATATTCACGAAGGATTTGGGCTGCTGACTGTTTCATGTTGGCATTCCTAGTTACGGGTGGGTGGCGTTCATCCTAGTCACCCGGCAACGGAACCGGGAGTAACAAGGTCGTCGCGAAACCCGGCACCGGCGGAGTCATCCAGCGACGTGCCCGACCGCGACCGAACGACTGCACCTTGCCCGCGCGGGCCAGTTCCTCGAGTGCCCGTTGCACCGTCCGCTGGCTGGCACCGAGGGCCAGTGCCAGGGCCGAGCTCGACCACGACTCACCGTCGACGAGGAAAGCGAACACCGACCCGTGCTTCTCTTCGACGTGTTGCGCCAGCACCACAACGTCAGAGGCAACCAGCGACACCAGCGCAAAACCACGTTGGGTTGCAGTGACGCCGGCCAAGGGTTTCAGCGCCGCGCGCAGTCGTCCGACTTCGACTCTCAACCGCGCGCGAAGGGACTCATCGGCGTGCTTCAAACGAAAGGCCTGGGTAATCAGCGTTTCCCTCGACACGTCGGCCGGCCACGCTTCGGCCAGTGCCCGTGCGAGGGCAAACAGGACCGGGCGTGTGGCGAGGGAGACCGACATGCCGGCGCCACGCACCACGTAGCGACAGGCGTCCACGACCATCGACGTGGACGCGAATAACGCTTCAACCTCCTCCAGCAACAGCGGCCGTTCTTCGCCATAGGCAATCAAACGCGCGACGGGCGTGTCCAGGACAAGGGCAGCGTTTTCCACCTCGGCCGTCAGCGCAGGAATATCGGCGTCGCGCGCTGCGTGCTCGGCCCTTGTGAGTGCAGACCGCGCCTTGTTCGTCTCGAGTCGTCGCATCGCGATCCCGGCCACGACCAGTTCGTGGGCGGCGCGCAATGCCGGCGGCAATGGCGGGGGGTCCAGCTCGGCGAGCAGCACGTCGGCCTCTGCGAGATGCCCGATCAGCAGCAAACGCCGTATCTGCAGATACCGCGCATGAGCGGCGTTCACTCGATCGCCGTGCGTCTCAAGCGTCACCCGCGCCGACTCGAGTGCCTTCACCGGCCAGCCCAACTCCCGGGAGGCGAGCGCGATCTCGGCCTCGGCGACCACACACCGCGCCCGAGCCAAGGCCTCCTTCGGCCCGAAGGCCCGCGCGGCCCTCTGCACCAGTGCCTTGGCTCGCACCAGATCGCCGAGTTGCGCCATCGCAATCCCGCGCAACGCCAGCGCCGGCGCATCCTCGCGCAACGCGACCCGGTTCAGCGCGCCGAGCGGATCACCCGCCGCCAGCGCCTGCGCTGCGGCCGTGATCAGCGAGTCCATCTGAATCCCGCCACCGTTGTCACTCCTACCGTTCGATGCCTGCTGATGAGTCTATCTCACGCCTGCTTGATGAATATAAGGAAGGCTGATCCGGGATTTTCTGTGCTTGTGCCACCGTCATCGCGGGCAAGCCCGCGATGAGGCCCTCACAGCCGACACAAGTCACTGCCCGCCGCCCACCCCGACTGCCGGCCAAATTCCTCGAACAGTTCAAAAATGGTCGCTTTGACCTTTTGCACCGCGTTGCTCTCGACGACCGTGTCATGCCAGCACAGCGAAAGATCACGGGTAAACAGTCGATGATCGATCCTGGCCAGTTTGAGCCTGTGTTGCTCAAGTTCAACATGGGCGGCCGCCCACGGCAGGATTGTCACGCCCAGTTTGGCCAGGACAGCCGAGAACAGCAGGTCCGTGGAGTTGGCCTCGAACTCAACCTCACAGTGCAGGCCAGCCTCCTGGAAGGCCGACTCGACCCGGCTGCGAATCGTGTTCGGCGCACAGGGCAGTACCAGCGGCATCTTCGCCAACGCCTCGATCGACACTGGTCCATCCGGTAATAAAAACTCGGGCCATGCCACCAGGTACAGCGTTTCGGTGAACAGCCGCTGCATGGCCATGCCACGGGTTTCGACCGCATCGACATTCACCGCCAGCGCCACCCGCCCCACCGTGATCAGGCGCCCCAGGTCGGCGCTCGGTGCATCAATCAACTCCAGCTTGATGCCCGGATAGCGACTGCGAATCGTGCGCGCGAGCGGAATCGCCAACATGCGGGCGGTACTAGACGGCATGCCGACCGACACTTTGCCTTGCGGGAACTCGGCATCCTGACGCAGCAGTTCCTGGGTGCCGTCGGCCTGGCGCAGCAGTTCGATGGCATGCCGATACAACGTCTGCCCGGCCGCGGTCGGCACGACACCCTGCACGCTGCGCTCGAGCAGTTGCATGTCCATGTCCAGTTCCAGATTACGCATCTGCTGGCTGATCGCGGGCTGCGCGATATGCAGCGCTTCGCTGGCCCGAGTGATGTTGCCGCACTCGACCACTTTGATGAAATACCACAACTGGCGCAGGTCCATGCATCCCTCCAAAGCCATATAACTTTCCGATGGAAGCAGAGGAATATCATATTTGAAGCTTATGAGATACGACGCCTAGACTCGTCTCACAACAAACGAAGCGCCAACGGCCGTCACCGGCAAGCAGCGCTTCTATAGGCCTGATCAAGGTCAATGGGAGATCTTAATGTCTAGAGCATTAACAGCATCAGCAACGGGCGTGAAGCCCATCAAAACGCCCCTGACCCGCGAGCAGATTCGCGGTTTCTGGACGGTTTACGTGGGATGGGTTCTGGATGGCGTGGATTCGGTGATCTTCGCCCTGGTGTTGATTCCTGCCCTGACCGAACTGCTGCCCGCCTCGGGCATTGAGCCCACCGCCACCAACATCGCCATGTATGGGTCGATCACGTTCGGGCTGTTTCTGATCGGCTGGGGGATGTCGTTCATCTGGGGACCGCTCGCCGACCGCTTTGGCCGGGTGAAGATGCTGGCCGCCAGCATCCTGGTCTACTCGCTGTTTACCGGTGCGGCGGCGTTCTCGGAGAACATCTGGCAGCTCGCGGCGTTCCGACTGATCGCCGGGATCGGCGTCGGCGGCGAGTGGGCACTCGCCGGCACCTATGTGGCCGAAAGCTGGCCGGAAGACCGGCGCAAGATGGGCGCGGGTTATCTGCAAACCGGCTACTACTTTGGCTTCTTCATTGCCGCGCTGCTGAACTACACCGTCGGCGCCACCTATGGCTGGCGCGTGATGTTTCTCTGCGGCCTGTTCCCGGCGTTCATTGCGATCTATACCGCGCTGAAAGTGAAAGAGCCTGGCCAGGTGCGCAACGCTGCGCTCAACCTCAAAACCCCCGAGTTGAAGCCTGCAACCCGCGCGTCGTGGTGGGAAATCTTTGCCCCGGCCTTTCGGCGCCGCACGCTGACCAGCTCTTTATTGGTCGGGGTCGCCATCGTTGGTTTGTGGGCCGGCTCGGTATACGAAGCGACGGCCGTCGTCACGCTGGCCACCCAGGCGGGTATCGATCATGTCGGCGCGGTGCACCTCGCCTCCATCGGTGCGGCGGTGCTGTCGCTCAGCACGATTCTGGGTTGCCTCGTGGCGCCCTGGCTGGCCGAACGACTGGGTCGACGGGTTGCGCTGGGAATCTATTTCGCCGGCATGGCGGCATCGATCATCGTCGCGTTCGGCTGGGTGTTCTACATGGACGATGGCCTTCATCTGTTCATGGTGTCGCTGGTATTCCTCGGCTTCTTCGGCGGCAACTTCGCGATTTTCTCGCTCTGGCTGCCCGAGCAGTATCCGACCCGGATCCGCGCCACGGCCTTCGCCTTCAATGCCTCGGTCGGCCGCTTTATCGGCGCGGGCGTCAACTTCCTGCTGGCCGCTGCGATTCACTGGTACGGCTCGCTCGGCGCGCCCATCGCCTGGACGGCCGCGGCCTTTGTGGTCGGCATTCTGATCCTGCCGTTTGCCGTCGAAACCCGTGATCAAACCTTGCCGCAATAACGCGCACCTGAACATTCATTGGAGAACCCTATGCAAGCGTTGCAAGGCGTGAAGATTGTTGATCTGAGTCGCGCACTGTCGGGGCCTTTCTGCACCATGGTGCTGGCGGACCTCGGGGCCGATGTGATCAAGGTCGAGCCCGGCCCGACCGGCGACATGAGCCGCACCTGGGGCCCGTTCGACCGGGGCGTAAGCACTTACTACCTGTCGTGCAACCGCAACAAGCGCGGCCTGTGCATCGACTTCCGCAATCCCCAGGGATTGGCCACGATCCAGCGCCTGATCGATGACGCCGACGTCGTCATCGAGAACTTCAAACCCGGCACCCTCGACAGCATGGGCCTGGGCTATGACGTGCTCAGCGCCCGCAATCCGCGACTGATCATGGGCAGCATCAACGCCTTTGGCACGGACGGGCCGATGAGCAGTTGGCCGGGTTTCGACCAGATTGCCCAGGGTTATTCGGGACTGATGAGCCTGACCGGTTTCGTCGATGGCGACCCGACGCGTACCGGCACCGCCATCGGCGATTTGACCTCGGGCATGTGGCTGGTGACGGCGGTGTTGGCGGCCCTGCTGGAGCGCTCGACGACCGGGCAAGGCCAACACGTCAGCACGTCGTTGCTGGCCAGCCTGGTCGGGCTGTTGAGCGTGCACGGTCAACGCTATCTCAGCCTGGGTGATGTGCCCCGTCGTACCGGCAATGCGCATTCGGTGATTGCGCCTTATGGCGTGTTCCAGACGCTGGACGGCCCGCTCAATCTGGCGCCGATCACCTCGGCCATGTGGGGGCGTTTGTGCGTGCTGCTCGATTTGCCTGAGTTGCCGGATGACCCGCGATTTGCCACCAACGAAGCACGAGTCGAACGGCGTGACGAGTTGCGGGAGATTCTGGAAAGCCGCTTGAGAACCCGCAGCAAACTCGAATGGACCACGCTGTTCGTCGAGGCAGGATTACCCGCCGGTCCGATCAACACGCTCGACGAAGTGTTCGACGACCCGCAAGTGCTGCACAGCCAACTGACCGAGACACTCACGCACCCGACACTGGGCGCATTGCGTCAGGTGGTGACACCGGTGTTTAGCGCTACTGACGGCGCCGCCAGCCGCCCGCCGCCGCTCCTGGGCGAACACACCATCGAAGTCCTGCGCGAAGCCGGTTTCGATGCCGCATCGATCAACGCACTGCTCGCCGCCAAGGTCGTGTTTCAGGACACCGACGATTCGCCCGCACAATCAACAGGAACCGCCCAATGAACCCGACCTCCTCCACCACCGTGACCGTCAACATCGTCGATGAACGCATCGCGCGGGTGGTGTTCAGCAACGCCACCCACCGCAACGCCCTCAGCGCGCAGTTGCTGGCATCCCTCGACGAAAGCCTCACCACCCTCGCCTCCCAACGCATCCCCGTGGTGATACTCGGCAGCGAAGTGGGCCAGCCGGTATGGAGCGCCGGCCACGACATACGCGAACTGCAACACGACCGCGACCCGATTGCCTACGGCAAACCCCTCGAACAGGTATTGCGCCGCATCCGCGCCTACCCCGGCGTGGTGATCGCCCTGATTTCCGGCTCGGTCTGGGGTGGAGCGGTCGACCTGGCCATGAGCTGCGACCTGGTCGTTGCCGACCACAGTGCAAGCTTCGCGATGACTCCGGCAAACATCGGCCTGCCCTACACCACCAGCGGGTTGTTGCGCTTCTTCAACAATTTGCCGATCCACGTGCTGAAGGAAATGTTCTTCACGGCGCAGAAACTGGATGCCGAACGGGCTGAAAGGTTTGGTTTGGTGAACAGGCTGGTCGACAGCGATGCGCTGGAATCGACCGCGCTCGAATTGGCCCAAGGCATCGCCGCCAAAGCGCCGCTGGCCATTGCGGCGGTGAAGGAACAATTGCGCATTCTGGAAGACCTGCAACCAATGCCCGTGCAGGCGATGGAGCAGATTGCGGAACTGCGGCGACAGGCCTGCGAAAGCGCCGATTTCACTGAAGGGCTAACTGCCTTCGCAGAGCGCAGGCCGGCGATGTTTAGCGGTAAATAGCACACAGCTGTGAAAGCTTCTGTGTTTGTGATGGCCTCATCGCGAGCAAGCTCTACTCCTACAGGAGCGTGGTTGCCCGCGATGAGGCCCCAACGTTGCCGAGAAAAACTCCCTGATACCAGCAAAAGACTCTGCCTATCACAGCCCAATACTCCCCCTATTAGCTGACTTCCCAACTGGGGTCTAACCTTATTCGAGCGCCGGCACCATAAGCCGGCCGGTCAAGAGCTGATAAGGAGATAGGAATGGGTCAGAAGCCTGACTAAACCTGCCGTAGGCCACCGTACAGGCAACTCGATTGCCGCTGTTCGGAATTCCCGTGTGATCAAAACAATCAGTTGATCAAACTGCTGGCCCTGCAGCCTGTGTCATTGGTTTCGCCCGTTGCTGTTTAACGCCCACGCTGGGCCGGATAGCCGGATGAATACGACCAAAGGTAGCTCACACATGGCAAACGAATCGAAATGCCCGTTCATTAGCGCCGCTGGCGGTGGCACGACAAACCGCGATTGGTGGCCGAACCAACTGAATCTGAAGATCCTCCATCAGCACTCGTCCCTGTCCGACCCCATGGACGAGGGTTTCAACTACGCCGAAGCATTCAAAAGCCTTGACTTTGAAGCGGTCAAAAGAGACCTGACTGCGTTGATGACCGACTCCCAGGACTGGTGGCCGGCGGACTTCGGTCACTACGGGCCACTCTTCATTCGTATGGCCTGGCACGCCGCCGGTACGTACCGCACCGGTGACGGTCGTGGTGGCGCCGGTTCCGGTCAGCAACGCTTCGCGCCGCTCAACAGTTGGCCGGACAACGTCAGCCTCGACAAGGCACGCCGGCTGCTCTGGCCGATCAAGCAAAAGTACGGTCGTAAAATTTCCTGGGCAGATCTGATCGTCCTTACCGGCAACGTCGCGCTGGAGTCCATGGGCTTCAAGACCTTTGGTTTTTCCGGTGGCCGTCCGGACGTTTGGGAACCGGATGAGGACGTCTACTGGGGCTCGGAAAACAAATGGCTGGGCGGCGACACCCGCTACGGCAAACACAAGGAACCCATGCAAGAGCCCGGCGAAGGACCACTCGTTGCTGAGCCGGGGGAAAATGAGGAGAGCCGCACCGACCAGGGGCGCTTCCTGGAAAACCCGCTCGCCGCCGTGCAAATGGGCCTGATCTACGTCAATCCGGAAGGCCCGGAAGGCAACCCCGACCCGGTCGCTGCCGGGAAGGACATCCGCGAAACCTTCGCGCGCATGGCAATGAATGACGAAGAAACCGTGGCACTGATCGCCGGCGGCCACGCCTTCGGCAAGACCCACGGCGCCGGACCTGCCGACAACGTCGGCGCCGAGCCCGAAGCCGCTGGCCTCGAAGCACAGGGCTTTGGCTGGAAGAACAGCTTCGGCACCGGCAAAGGGCCGGACACCATCACCAGCGGCCTGGAAGTGACCTGGACCACCACGCCCACCCGGTGGAGCAACAACTATCTGGAAAACCTGTTCGGCTTCGAGTGGGAGCTGAGCAAAAGCCCGGCCGGTGCGAACCAGTGGATACCGAAAAACGGCGCCGGGGCCGGCATCATTCCGGATGCTCACGACCCTTCCAAGCGTCGTAATCCGACCATGCTGACCACCGACCTGTCGCTGCGATTCGACCCGATCTATGAACCGATTTCGCGGCGCTTCCTGGCCAATCCAGACCAGTTGGCCGACGCGTTCGCCCGCGCCTGGTTCAAGCTGATCCACCGCGACATGGGTCCCCTCTCCCGCTACCTTGGCCCGGAAATCCCGAGCGAAGAATTGCTGTGGCAAGACCCGATTCCAGCGGTCGACCATGCCCTGGTCAACGACAGTGACGTCGCCGCACTCAAGAGCAAACTCCTCGCCTCGGGCCTGACCGTCTCGCAGCTTGTATCAACGGCTTGGGCGGCGGCTTCGACCTTCCGCGGCTCCGACAAACGCGGCGGCGCCAACGGTGCTCGCCTGCGTCTGGCCCCGCAGAAGTTCTGGCAGGCCAACCAGCCTGAGCAATTGGCGAACGTGCTGGCGAAACTCGAGGGTATCCAGAGCGAGTTCAACAACAGCGGCAAGAAGATCTCGCTGGCAGACCTGATCGTGCTGGCCGGTAACGCCGGCGTCGAACAGGCGGCGAAAAATGCCGGTCAAACCGTGACAGTGCCGTTCACACCAGGACGGATGGACGCCTCCCAAGAGCAGACGGACGTGGAGTCTTTCGGCTTCCTCGAACCCATCGCCGATGGCTTCCGCAACTACCTCAAAGGCAGATACAGCGTAGCGGCCGAGCAGCTGTTGATCGACAAGGCGCAACTGCTGAGCCTCACCGCGCCAGAAATGACCGCGCTCATTGGCGGCATGCGCGTGCTGAACACCAACGTCGGACAAACCAGACACGGTGTGTTCACCCAGCAGCCGGAAGCGTTGACCAACGACTTCTTCAAAAACCTGTTGGATATGGGCGTGGAATGGAAACCGGTTTCGGACGCTAACGAGGAGTTTGAAGGGCGCGATCGCAAAACCGGCGAAGTGAAGTGGACAGGCACCCGTGTCGACCTTGTCTTCGGCTCAAATGCGCAGCTGCGAGCGTTGGCGGAAGTCTATGCAACCGCTGATGCGCAGGAGAAGTTCGTGAAAGACTTCGTAGCCGCCTGGGCCAAAGTGATGGACCTGGATCGCTTCGACCTTAAGTAACGCAAGCGGTAGTGCTAAAACTGCAACGCCTCCCACTGTGGAGGCGTTGTGCTTTTTGTCACTTGACGCTTCACGCCGTTAGATGGGAAAACGTGCGTGGCCCGGATGCAAGCGTTGGGTTCGGCATGAATCAAGGAAGACTCATCAACACCATGAAAACCCTCCTGTGTTTGCTGATCGCCACCGGCGTCGGCACCGCGCTGCAATATGCCGGTCTCCCCCATGGCCTGTTGCTGGGCTCGATACTCGCCACCGCGTTGATCGCCAGCAACTTGCGTTTTTCCCCCACGCTGCCCTTCAGCCTTGGCTACGTGCAAATCGTGTTGGGGATCGCGACCGGTCTGATGTTCACGTCGTGGAACAGCCAAACGGCGGCCGCCATGTTGCCCAGCCTGGGCTTCATGCTGCTGGGCTTGATGGTCCAGAGCGCCGTGGCCGGTTTGTGGCTGCTCAAGGTCTCGGGATGGAACCCGAAGGACTCCCTGTTAGCCGTGTATCCGGGCGCACTCGCCGCCGTGTTCGATTTACATGCCTGGCGCCATCGAGACCATCGCCCTCGTCGCCTTCAGTGGCGGGCTGAACGTGGTGATCATTCTGACCCATCATCTGGTGCGGATGGTCGTGCTGCACTTTGCGCCGGCGTTGGTCGTTCAGGCGCGGCGCTGGCGGGAGGATGTTTGATCGCAGAACGGACTAAGCGGGAGAGATCGTGGCTAGGGCACCAATCAAAATGGTTAACACCAAAAATCCACCCAGGAAAATCGCCATCTTGCCCATTGGGCCTCCTACATTATGAGTTTGCGGTGCAGTGGCTAACGTGACTGTGGACCGTGCTGTCATTGTGAGCCGGCGGCTGTGTGCATTACAGATGCAGATAGCGCAGGAAAATACGGATCAGAACACCGAATTGGGGCTAAATCGCCTTTAAACGTCAATTCCGTCAGGATCTATTTATGCCGCTGAGCTTTCATAAAATGCACGCCAATGGCGATGACTTCGTTATTGTGGACCCGCGAAACGCGGCCAATCCAATGACAAGTACCCTGGCTCGGCGAATGGGTGATCGGCACCGAGGAGTCGGATTCAATCAACTCGCGGTGGTGCTCGATTGCGATGATGCAGATGCGCGTTTGATGTTTTGGAATGCAGATGGCTCCACGCTGGACGTTTGTGGCAGTGCAACGCGGGGTGCCGCGGATATGCTGATGCGCGAATCAAATACCACTTCGATAGCGCTCCGAACCAACCGTGGTCTACTCCCTTGCGAACGAACCTCTACCGGCGCAATTTCCGTCAACATGGGGGAACCGCTCTTCAGCTGGTCAGATATTCCCCTGGCTCTGGAACTGGACACTGCTGCTTTGCCTCTTGCTGGTGACCCAACAGCTTGCAGCATGGGAAATCCGCACTGCACCTATTTTGTGGATGATCTAACAGCCCTTGATATAGCGACACTCGGCCCGACAATCGAAACCCATCCCCTATTTCCCCTCAGGACGAACGTGCACTTCGTCCAGATCATTAACCGAAAGCACATTCGGTTGCGCATCTGGGAGCGCTCGGGTGGTATTCCGCTCGGTTCAGGTTCCTGCTCTTGTGGCGCCGCTGTTAACGGAATTCGTCGCGGCTTGTTAGACCATTCCGTTGAGGTTGAATGTGATGGAGGAACCGTAACGGTTCAATGGGATGGCGTGGGACCTGTCTTTCTCATCGGACCGGTAAAGACAACTTTTTCGGGAATGATTACGGATAGCTCATTGCAAGCTTTATAGCGGCTATATCGTGATAAACGGAGGAGTTAATCATTCACGACAAGGCACGACATAGGGAACTTTATTTTTAAGTGCCTGGATTATTTAAAACCTCTGTCTACAAAAACGATTATTGAAGCTGCTCACTCTACTGACCACTCGTCGTAAATCTACGCCAACCTGTTATTTTTGACAGTAGCCAACCCTCCCGCTCCAGGCCTTAAATCACTCCATCGCCTTTCACCGACCGGAGTGCCGCCATGCTCGTCCAAGCCCTGAAAAACCTCAGCCCGCTAGCCCTGCTCGCCCCGGAAATCCCCGGAGCCCTCGAGCCCCGGCCACCGGCGGAAGAATGGGGCATCAACCTCGCCGCCGCCCAGCTCAACTTTCCGGACCAGGGCCTGAAGGTCCAGATCCCGATCTGGTCGAACAAGAACCTGGGCGACAAGGTCGAGCTGCTGCTCAACAACAACGTGGTCGATCAACACACCATCAGCGCCCCCGTCGAACTGACCGAGCGCGCCACCCTGTTCGTC